>JBBIJQ010000012.1:31817-43776 GCA_037445915.1 Planctomycetales bacterium
GCGAGGAAGCCGGTAACCTGGAAGAAATTTTGTTCAAGCTGTCCGACTACTTTGATACCGAGATTGACGCTACTATCAGAGGCCTTGCTAGCGTAATTGAGCCGATGATGATCGTCATCATTGGCGGGGTCGTGGGAACCATCGTTATCTCGTTATACCTACCCATCTTCAACCTGGTAAACGTGATTAAATAAAGGTAGTTTATCCTTGGTAAAGGGGGGGACTTTTCAGCCGGGGGCTGGATTTAAGGCTTGAGAAAAGGCATTTCGCCAAAGTTCTCGTTGACAGAATCGGTTTGCTGTGGTATCATTCAACAACTGGGGTTCCCCCAGCGGATTCATTGTCCTCGAATATTATAGGAGGTGAAACGGTCCATGAACCGTAGAGGTTTTACCCTCATTGAGCTGCTAGTAGTTATCGTAATTATTGGTATTCTGGCGGCGATTGCGTTACCGAACTACATCAAGGTGAAGGACAAAGCCAAGGAAGCTGAAGTGAAGAGTAATCTGCACAACGTTCAGCTTTCAATTGAGCGCTTTGCTGTTGACACCGGCGGTACCTACCCCGATTTCCTAATCGGTGGACAGGGCAAGTACTCTGCGTTCGTTGAGGGCAGCGCAAATGCCTTCATCAATGTAACAGATTGCCCTGACCGCACAATCCTCAGCGACCCGCTTCTTCGCAAGGGCTACATTGAAGCTTATCCCAAGAACCCCTTTGCGACCAACGGCGCAGCCATTCACCGCTTCCAGACTGACATTGGAGACCCAATGTACAACGGTAGCAACATCGGCCGTGACCAGGGCACGCGCTTCGGCCCGTACTGCACGCTGATGGGCAACGTGCTTGCCGACTTCCGTTACACCCAGTATGTTGTGGTGAACCAGACGAACGGCACGCAGTCCACCCGCAACAGCTACAGCAACATCCCTTATCCGTTCTGGGATCTGTGGCGCAGCAACAAGCCGAACCCGTTCCTTCCCGGCGAGTTCTTCTACAAGAGCGCGGGTTCTATCGTCGTCGCTAATGCGAACTCTGTTGACCCGAACCGCCCGGTTGTCCCGACCATTGTTGAGCTCTACATGCTCGGTGGTTATGGCGCAATCCGCACCAAGGGCAAAGATGTTCTAGGCCCCGAGCCGCAGATCACCTTCCGCCCCAACACCGGCCAGGGCGGCCAGACTTCTGAGTTCAGAGTGCCCGCCTGGACGCGTTCAACAAACCAGGCTGACGGCGCCAACTTCCTCGGAAGCCCGTACGGCGGCGCTACTGCCGACTCGACCGTGGAGCAGCTTGGCTACGGCGCACCCAATGGCGTCCGCGACGGCATCATTCTGGTGCTGGTACCCGGCGAAGATACTAAGGGCGCACGCGAGTAAACCCTTAGTCCGGCCTAGATTTCTAGACGTCCCGAGGGGGTCCTTTTTAGGGCCCCCTCTTTTTTGCTGTCTGCTCAGTTGCGCATGTCCGAGCCGCTAAGCTAAGATATGTCACCATAATATGGAGCCTTACCAATGAAAGCACTACGCTTAGCTTTGCCCGCCACGATATTGATGCTGGCACTTTCCCTTTCCGCCTACGCCTCTGTGGAGTTCTTTCCGCTTTCGCATGTAAAAGCAGGGATGAAATGCATTGGCAAGACCGTAATTCGCGGGACAACCATTGAAACCTTCAATGTTGAGATACTGGACATCATTCCAGATGGCGGGTTTGACGGCTCGGCAATTATTTTAGCCAAGTTCTCAGGGCCAGTGATAGACTCCTCCAACGGCATTGCCGAAGGCTACTCTGGAAGCCCGGTTTATATCAACGGCAAGCTACTGGGCGCAGTCTCGTCCGCAATCCCCTTCAGCGACACGCATGTGGGCGGCATAACCCCAATAGCAAACATGCTTGCCGCGCTCCCGAACCGCTTTCGCGGCGATTACTCCAGCAATACCGTCGTCCCAGAGCCGAACGTAAAGCGCAAGCTGAAGTTCACTGAAAACCTGAAAGCCGCCGAGAAATCAAATGAGCAACAGCCTTTAGAAGGCGGGACGCTTTCGGCGGTTCCGATTAGCGCGCCCATCGTCGTATCAGGCCTCAGCGCAAACAGCATGCGCATACTGGAGGAGAAGATCGCCAACAGCCCCTTTCTTCACCTTGCGCCAATCGGCGGAGCTGGAGACGGAGTCGGCGGCTTGCGCAAAGGGCTGCTTTACAGCCCTGCGGCTGATGGACCGCTTCAGGCAGGCGACGCAGCGGGAGTCTCGTTGATGACCGGCGACATTGACATCAGCGCAATCGGAACGGTAACTTATGTTGACGACAACGGGCAGGTGCTTATGTTCGGCCACCCGTTCAATATGACCGGCGAGATTGACCTTCCGCTTCAGAAGGCATACATCGCCTACACTTATAAGAGCATTGAGCGCGCCTTCAAGGTCGGCTACACTCTCTACCCCGTAGGCGCCGCCAAGCAAGACCGCGCGGCGGCCGTTGGCGGGCTTCTGAACGCGGTGCCGGATATGGTGCCGATGAAGATCACTATCCGCGATATAGACATGGGCATTACGCGCGAGTTCAACGTGTCCATTGCGCGTGACCCAAGCTGGTTTGACAGCCTGGCGATGACAGCGTTCGGCGAAGCTCTCGTGCGGACGGTTAATATGCAGCGCGGCGGAACGGTGCGGATGGAATTCGCGCTGGAAGGCAGCGGGCTCAAAGAGCCGCTTAAACGCACCAACTATTATTACTCCAACTTATCGCCTACGGACGTTGTCTGGGAAGAGATGCTCCCGCTTGCTTCGCTGCTCGCCAACAATATCTACCGCGAAGTGAAGCTTACGAAGCTGTCAGTTTCGGTTGACTTCACCCGCAACCGCGTGAATGCTGCCATTGACGGCGCTGAGCTGCTGCTGCCCGGCGAGAAGCCGAAGAAACCGCTCTTAGCAGGCGAGCCTGCCCAGGCGGATGCGGCAGGGGATGAGGTGGAATCGCAGCCCGAAGGGGAGGACGGCGCAGGCAGCTCCACAACACAGCTACAGCAGCAAAACAGAACTGCTCAAGATAGCGCCGTGGCGGAAGCTGCCACCCCTCTCAGCCCAGCTCTGCCCCAGCCAAGGACAGTGCGCCCAGGTCAATTGCTGCGCGTGGTTGTGCGGCTCCAGCCATACCGTGAAAAGCCCATTGAGCAGATGATTTACTTCACTCTCCCCGCTGATTTCCCTGAAGGGCCGACTAGCATGGTTGTGCATAGCGGCGGTGGCCTGCTTTCCATATTCAACGAGTTTGGCGGGCGCGGCAGATACTTGCTTGGAATGGGTAATTTCGTTAACGTGCCAGTCAACCTGCACGACCTAGACAAGATTATTGAGAAGGCTCTCTCAACTCCGCTCAACAACGATATCGTCGTGAGCATCCTCAAACCAGGCGTTGACCCAAGCGCCGGGCAGAACGCGCAGCCGGCGAAAGCCGCCGAAGATCCGGACTGGGAACCCGATTTCCGCGTTAGCTTGCCGACCAAGTGGGTAATTTATGAAGGGCAGATGATTCCGATAATCGTCGCCAAGGCGGGAAGCGAGGCTGATAACCAGCCCGCTACCCGCGCGGAGGCGGATGAAGTAGAAGGCGAAGGGGACGGGGAAGGCTAAGCTTAGTTCGCTTACGCGAGCTCTGGCGGAAGCTCGATTCCCTCACCCATCGGGAATGGTCCCCGGCCTGCAAGGAGGTCATAAAGCTGTTTTTGCTGCACAAGCATTTCAGGCTTAAGGATTGCGCGCAAAAGCCCCTTCCTTGCTTCAGGAATATCTGCGACAAGGTCAGAATCCGGCGCGGCTACCATACTCATCCTAAACGTTTTCCCTTCGCCGTCAGTGCCGCCGTGGTTCACTCCCACAAAGTAGCACTGCGTCTCCTGTGCGCGCGCGAAGTGCAGGTTTAGCCAGGGCTTGATGCGCGTCTCCGGCCAGCAGGAGGGCAGCACCTGAACGTGGCAGCCGGCGAGCGCGTAGTTGAGGAACATCTCCGCAAAACGCAGGTCGTAGCAGATTGCGAAGCCGACTTTCCATCCCGCGATCTCCGCCGTAAACAGCTTCTTGCCCGGCGTAAAATGTTGCGGCTCATGGAAAAGCGCAATCAAGTGTATCTTGTCGTAAGTGCCTTCTGTTGTTCCGTCCGGCGCAAGGAGGAACGCGCGGTTAAAGAGGTTTGCTCCTTCGCGCACCATCACGCTTCCGAGAAGCACATAAGCCTTGTGCTGCCGCGCTTGCCCGCGGAACGGCGCGATGAACTCTTCTTCCTCGCCGCCTATGAGCTTGGACATCTCGCCGTAATGGTAGTAGAGGTTAGATGCTTCTGGCGTGATGATGAGGTCGCAGCTTTCCGGCTCAATCTCGGCAAACATCTCAAGCAGCTCACGCTGGTTTTCCTTTGCATCGCGCGAGAATAGCCCAGCCTGAATCCCGCAGACGCGCAGGTCGCCGGTTGGAGGCTGCCAGGCGCGCATACTTATTCCTTAGCGGCGTCCTGGTAAATACGCCTTGCCATGTCAAAAGTCTCCTCGGCAATTGCCATCGCCGATGCGTCAAAGCCCACCAGCGGGAAATTAAAGACGTAAAGCACTGTGGAAGTTTTCGTGTCCACGGCATACGAGCCCATCCATGTTTCACGGTTAAGCTCAAGCAGCATTTCAAACTGGGCCGCTGTATTCGCCTCGTCAATGCGGTCAAGCACAAACATCAGGCGCAAGAATGTAGGCTTGCCCTTGTCCTGGAACGTTAGCGCGAGAAAGTAACGGTCATCGTGCTGCACCTGGTAGATATCCATGTTCCCTTCGGTAGTAGCTTTAGTGAAGGTGCAGTTAAGCGAGCCGAGCAGTTCTTCAAATCCGTTCATTGGCAAAATCCTTTGTCCTTAAGGAACGACCGCAAGGACATAGTGTTATTACATTCCCGTTCGGTGGCGATGAAGGTAAACTTCTGCAACCCAAGGCGCTCCTTTAGCAGTGACGGCATCCACACTACACGCTTCAGCCCGCCTTCAGCAGCAAGGAAGTCGCGGCTGCGAAGGTAATCGTCTGACACGCCCATAACCCCAGGGACCTGCCTGCCTGCGACTTCGCGGAGCAGGCCGAAAAAAGTGCGCTGGTCGGGGGAATGCCCGTCGTAATCGCAACTGAGAACGACAATGCCTTCCAAGTGTTCGTTGTAATACGCGATGTTCTGCGCAAAAACCGTAACCGGCGGCGGGGAATCAAGCAGCGATTGCAGGCTAACTTTGCTGATGCCGCCTTCGCTAAGGATGCGGGCAAACTTAGAAACCCCGCTGTAGAACACCTTATGCTTGTCAACAAGCTCGCCGCGCTTAATGGGGAAATGCTCCAGGCTGCCAGTGAAAAGAGCGCGCGCGCGGATGCCGTCATAGCTGAGCTCGCACTGCGGCGGGTGTAGGACGGAGACAAAGCAAAACCCGTTGCGAGAACACCTCTGGCAAAATGTGCAGACAAACAGCGGAGCGTCAAAGTCCCCGCGTTTGGCAAGCGCATGGCGGCGCTCTTCCTTGTAGCCTGCTGCGATAGCCTTCAAGTTTTGCAGGCGAAGGCTGTCAAAGATGAGCTTGACTGAGACCTGAGTCAGCGCGAACTTCTCCTTGAGCCTGCGATAGATTTCCCAGCCCACCTCTTCCGGCTCGCGCATCTTGCCAATGAGCACCAGCTTAAAAAACTCGCCCGGCTCCATGCGAACCCATGGGTGGCGAGCAAAGATGCGGTGCAGCTCGTTCTCCAAGTATGCAGTAAGCGTGATGTCCACATCGCTGTCGCCGAGGTCAATGATTAGCCCAGCCTCGTCTTCCATCTTCCCGCGAACTTCAACCCCATCAATGCCGCCCATCGCGCGCACTACGCAAAAAGACGAGTATCCACCGCCGACTTCAAACCTCTCTGTATCCTCAATCGCCGTCAGATTGCCCTCCACACGCTTGATTTTCCGCGCGTTGAACACAGGCTGTAGGCGGTGAATCTTGGCGAAAAGGTCGTCAAGGTCGCTGATGAGGTTGTAGTTAAACATCGGCCCCAATGGAACGCGGCTGAAAATGGGGATGCTCAGGTGGTGTAGTGAGCGTAGGAGATTCTGGTCAAATTCATCGGGCGCTTCGTTAACGACAACCGCAGCCATCAGCCGCGAGCGCAGCAGGCTCACGAGCGAAAACAGGTCGCGCTCTTCCCAGAGGAAGAAGTTGTGCGCGTAACGCAAAACGTTTTGCACGAAGGGGATGACATGCGCAGGCTCTTCTGCCTGCGAAATGAGGAGGCCCGGGCAATCGTAGTTCTCAAGCTCAGGTTCAGGCGTTAGGAAGTGGACGAAAGTCGTTGCCGGCGGGTTTTTGCGGAAAAGCTGGAAGAACCGCGCCCAGTCCGTCTCGCCCCCAAAAAGTGAAGCAAAGTTGCTAATCTCCATAAGCCCCAGGAGAATCAGCGGGTTACGCTGGTAACCGGCCTCTATTTCCTCAGGAGATTTGTTGAGCAGCACTGTGGTATCAAAGAGCATCCGGTTGACGATGAGCCTTGGCTCGTCTGGCTTCAGCGAAAAGCCCTGGAGCGCTCTTGCCAGCCGTTTGATATTGAATGATCTCTGAACCCTTGCCATGTCACATCTCGTCTGGCAGCTCAATGCCGAGTAAGCCACAGCCTGACGCTAGAACCACGCAAAACACCTTCACTAAGCACTGGCGGAAGCGCCGCTCGGCCTCTTCAGCCTTGAGCACGGGGCACGCTTGATAGAAATCGGTGAAGGCGCGAGTAAGCTCGTAAAGGTAATTCGCGAGCAGGTTTGGCGAATGTGATTCCTGCGCAAGCCGGGCGCGATCCGGAAACTCCGCGATGACGCGGCAGAGCATAGTTTCCTGCGCGGCTGGCGAATACGCGTCCGGCACATCTTCGCCTGTATAGCCAACCAGCAGCTTGCGCGCTCGCGCATATGCATATTGGATGTATGGCCCGGCGTTGCCGTCAAAGGTAAGCGCCTGCTCCCAATCAAAGACGATGACCTTGGACGGGTCAACTTTAAGGAATGCGTATTTAATTGCGCCCAGAGCGACTATCCCCGCGACTTTCTCGGTTTCAGCACTGATGCCGCGCTCCGCAGCAAGCTCACGCGCCTGGGCCTTTGCTTCGGCAATGAATGCGTGGTAGGGGATTACCGTCCCCTCGCGGCTGCTCATTTTCCCGCCTGCAAGCTGCACCAGCTCGTAGGAGATATGACGGCACTTCGGCGCGGCTGCGAATCCCCATGCCTGAAGTATTTTGAAAACCTGTTTGAAATAAAGAACTTGCTCGCTGCCGACAACGTAAAGCGATCGGTCCACAGCATATTCGCGGAACTTCACCTGCGCCAGCGCAAGCTCTTTGGTCTGGTAAAGCGTAGTGCCGTCGCTGCGGCGGATGACCATTTTCCCCAGCTCCGGCGCGCCAAACCGCGCGAAATCAACGACGGCGGTTCCGACATACTCTCCTTCTGCCGCAACTTCTGCAACACCTTTAACGAGAAGCTCTTCAACAATTGTTCCTGTAAGCCCTTCAGCCTCGCTCTCAAAGAACTCCACGTCAAAGCAAACACCGAGTTCCCCATAAACGCGCGCGAATTCCGCCAAGTCTTCGCCTCGCGTATTGCGCCATAGCGTATATGAATCACTTTCCGGGTTGTCCAGGTCTCGTAGGATTTGGGGAATTCCAGCTTCCGCCTGCATTTTGATCTCAGCTAGGCGGGGCATATCACTATCCGCCGTGAGCAGCCGTTCCACCCGCGCATACACGCTCGCGATTTTTGCGCAACCCATCAGCCCTTCGGCCTCTGCGAGAAGCCCCGTGTGCTGCCGCCCCCAGAGCGACTTAGCGACATGTATGCCGTGGTCGCCGTAGTAATTGGCGCGGAGCACCTTGAATCCAGCGAACTCGTAGAGGTTCGCGATGGCGTTGCCAAGCAACACGTTGCGCAAGTGGCCGACGTGAAACTCCTTGTGCGTGTTTGGCTGTGAGAACTCCACCATCACGCGCTCGCCCTTAGCCTCGCCACGCCCGAATCCCGCGCCCGCCTTTTTCACTTCGGCAAGCAGCCCGGCGCAAGCCTGCTGTGTGTTCAGGTAGAAGTTCAGGTAACCGCCTTCAGCCTCTACGCGCCCTGTGGAGGGCGGCAGCTTCGCAGCCACCTCTCCTGCCAGTTTCATCGCTATTTCGCCTGCCAGCGCGCGGCTGCGTTCCTGAAGCGCTTTCTTGGCCGCCTTCTTTCCCAATTCGCCCTCTAGGCGTATTTGCTCGCCTGCCAACAGCGCGGCGGCAAGCTCCTGTGGCAGAGTTGACGCATATCCCCATTCACGCGGAGGGGCGATGCGGCGCAACGCAACCGGCAAGCCGGGATAGCCCAGCTTTGCGGAAGCATCCGCAATTCCTGAGATGAGGCTTTCTTCAAGCGGCCGCAATGCCTAATGATTATTGACGATAACTCCTGTTTTCACAAGGAAATCAGGCCTAGAGCCTATGAGTAAGTGGGGAATCTAGCCTCGTTTGTGCTAGAATCTCCTTATCTTAAGGGGTGGCATTAACCTCGGTGAAACCAACTAAATACTCACAGGTTTCTATTCAGGCCCTCTTGAAGAAGCTGAACCCACGCCAGGTGTACAGCGTTTTCGGAGTGGACTCCAGCCGGGTGCAGGAAGCGGAAGACGCATTTCGCATTGACTGCCCCTTCCATCCTACCGCGTCAAACTACTCGCTGGTTACGGAGAAGGACAATACCGCGACCTACTGCCTAGACCTGGGATGCCGCGCATCACGCCTGAACGAGGGCGGCGGCAACCTCATTGAGTTCTATGCAATGGCGAAGAACCTTCCCTACGACACGGCGCTGGATGAATGGGCGGAACGGCTCAACATGGCTATGGAATCGCGGGGCGAGGAGGAGCGCGAACATGAGCGCGACATTTCCTACTTCAAGTATGTTGAGATTGGACGTTTCACGCAGGTGGAAGGCGAAGAGGAAACCTCGCTATCCTTAAAGCCGGCTCACCTGGTCATCGCAGGCGAGGAAGCCATCGGGCGCGGTATTATCATTCCCTTGGCCCAGCTTCCAGCCGCCTCCATCCAGTACAATTCCGACTTCTACCGCTCGCAGTTCCTTTACGAGCTGACTGACAAGGAAGCCATTGAAGAGGAACACCGCCGTGGCAGCCTCTATATGCTCGGGAATTACTTCATTATCTTTGAAGCAAAAACGAGCGCTGAGATTGTCCATGCCATCAACCAGGCGATTGAACTCGTGGAACGGCTGAACAAGGATTTTGAGATACCCTTTGAAGCCATCAACATCTACTACTCTCACAAGTATATAGAAGTTGAGGTTGATTACACAGTCTTCGGCATAATCCCGCGCAACGACCTAGACCGCGTCTTTGCTGAGATGACCCGCATCCTCATCGCCCACGACTCGCAGGCAGGAGAGCCGTCAACCACTGTCGGCTTCAGCCAGGTGAAGATTGACGCGTACGCTTATAACTACATGACTGCTGTTCCCGGCACGCGCATCTCCGTCCCCGGCAAAGAGCTATACAAGATACGGCTGCCCTACAACCTTTTTAAGAAAACCTCCTACCAGCGCTTGCACGAGCTTTCCCGCCGCAAGCCTGAACTGGGTGAGCGAGGGCTGGCCGAGCGCATATCTCCTGCTGGCAGGACGCTTTACGAACGGGCGGTGCGCGCGATTGAGGGCGAAGGCAAAGAGGACGAGCACGAGACCATCGCCTCAATGTTCTACCGCGAGTCCGAAACGAAAACCCTCCCTGCTACCGCTGACCAGCTTGCCAAGACGCTGTTAAAGCGCCTGTTCTCGGAAAACCGACTGATTCTGCGCACGCCCAGCGACCACCTCAATCGCGCGCTAGGCGGCGGGTTCTATCCCGGCAATCTATATATGCTAGCAGGCTTTCCCGGCAGCGGGACAACGACCTTCAGCATCTGGCTTCTCTGCAAGATTGCAGAAGAGCACAAGATTCCCTGCGTCTTCGTGTCGCTGCAAGTGGGCATTGAAGAGGTGTTCAAGCGCGCGCTGGCCATGCTCGGCAACATTGACCTTGCGGAGATTTCACAGAAACGGCTGCGCCCCAGCGAGCTGTACTCCGACAGCTCATTCCACAAGCGCGCTTTCGCCGCTTACGAAAAGTTCCAGAAAATAACCGAGCATGTCTCCATTATTGAGGGAACTAAGATCGCCAGCATTGAACACCTGCGCAAACTAGCGCTTAAGCTCAAGCAGCAAACGGTGGAGCAAAACGGGATATCCAACGTGTTCATTGTCATCGACTCGCTGCAGCTGTTTCTGGCGCATATGAAGGCCGCGAAGGTAACCGATGAGACCTACGACCTAGATATGCTCACGGCTGTCCTCAAGTCGCTTGCCCGCGAGATGGACATCACCATTTACGCAACCGCTGAGTACTACACCGAGCACAACTCGTTCTACGCCGGCGTTGACCCGTCCAATGTTGACTTGAAGGAACTTTACCAAAGCACCCAGTTCGCGGATGCGGTTGCCATCTTGAGCAACCAGGAAACGCGGCTGCACAACCTAAAGGACTTTTACCGCAGCGCGCTTGCGGGCGGTTACGAAGAAGAGAAGACCGACCGCATCACGAGCAGGCTGGCAGCCGTAGAAGATGCCCTGCGCTCCAGCGCGGATATGAAATTGCGGAATAGCTGCTTCACCGTCATTGATATCATCAAGAACCGAGGTGGGCTGACTAGCAAGGTGCTCTTTATCTACAACCGCGCAAATGCCAACTTTGAGCCGGTGGAATACTGCGACACTGTGAACGGCACCTAGCTTTGATTGACATCTGCCCTGCGGCTGTCTAAGATACTCGTTCGCGCGCCCGTAGCTCAGGGGATTAGAGCGTCTGTCTACGGAACAGAAGGCCGTAGGTTCAAATCCTACCGGGCGTATTTTCCTTTCGCCGCCGAAGCGGCCTACCCTTCAACCACGCGCTTCGCGTCGCGCGCAATCATAAGCTCTTCGTTCGTTTGGATAACGAATACCTTCACCGGGCTGCCAGGCAGCGTGATGTCGGTATCGGGGCTCTTGAAGGTCTTGCGGTTTTTCTCCACATCAAGCTTGATGCCCAGGAACTCCAGCTTCGGCAATACCATCTCGCGCAACAAGGGGTCGTTCTCGCCGATGCCAGCAGTAAACACGACTGCATCAAGCCCGCCGATAGCCGCTGCGTATGCGCCGATGTATTTGCGGATACGGTAAGCGAGCATTTCCATCGCAAGCTTCGCCATTTCGTCTCCAGCCTCCGCGCGATCTTCAACGTCGCGCATGTCGCTGCATCCCGTCAGCCCTTTGAGGCCGCTGTTACGGAACAGCAAGTCGTCCATATCGTCGGGCGTCATGTTCAGCTTGCGCATCAGGAACGTGAGGATAGACGGGTCAAGGTCTCCTGAGCGCGTTCCCATCGGGACGCCGCAGACAGTCCCAAAGCCAAGGGAGGTGTCAATACTGCGCCCGCCGTCAACCGCGCTCAGGCTCGAGCCGTTGCCGAGGTGGCAGGTGACTATCTTGAGGCTTTCCACCGGCTTGCCCATAAGCTCGGATGCGCGCATTACGACGTATTTATGGCTTAGGCCGTGAAAGCCGTATCGGCGGACAGCGAACTTCTCGTAGTATTCATAAGGGATGGCATAGAGGTAAGAATACTTCGGCATCGCCGCATGGAACGAAGTGTCAAAGACAGCGACGTTGGGGATGCCGGGCATCTTCGCCATGCAGGCCGTTATACCTAGCAAATTGGGCGGGTTGTGCAGCGGAGCCATCTCAAAGTGCGCCTTAATCGCCTCAATCACCTCATCATTGACTAGCGCGCTGTCGGTGAACGCTTCGCCGCCGTGCACCACTCTGTGCCCGACCGCATTAATGGCGCTGAGGTCTTTGAT
>JBBIJQ010000013.1:0-4164 GCA_037445915.1 Planctomycetales bacterium
AGCTTGGAGTGAAACAATTTGCTTTGGCAGTGAAGCAACCCCTTCCACGAGGCTGTCGTTCACGGAAAAGCACTCTAGCAGAAAATCAATTTATCGCGTAGATCCCCGGTAGTTGCCGCCATTTTTGCTCAAAATCAAGGCCGTAGCCGACTACATAACAATCAGGTATCGTAAACCCGACATAGTCCATCTTCACCGAGACTTTTCGCCGGTTAGGCCGGTCAAGCAGTGCACACTTGGAGAGCGACGCCACCTTGCGGCTTCGCATAAGCTCTTCCAGGTACCGAAGCGTAAGGCCGGTATCTACAATGTCCTCAATGATGATAATGTCCTTGGACTCAACAGGGTCGTCTAGGTCCTTGATAAGGCGCACAACTCCAGTGCTTTCAGTGGCGTCGCCGTAACTCGCAACTGAGATGAAGTCGTAAGTTGCAGGAATAGTTAACCCCTGCAGCAAGTCAGAGAGGAATATCACAGCGCCTTTGAGCACGCCGACTAGATGCACGTTTTTGCCTGCGTGGTCGGCAGAAATCTGCTTGGCCAATTCATCAACCCGTGCGGTAATCTCTTCGTAAGAATAGAGAACGCGGAAGTGCTCTGGTATCTTAATGTTAAGCTGTTGGCTTTTCATATTTCACTTTACTCCCATTCAATCGTGGCGGGAGGCTTGCTGCTGATATCGTAGGCGACTCGGTTGACCTCCGCCACTTCGTTTATGATGCGGTTGCTGATGCGCTCAAGAACAGGGTAGGGGATGCGCGCCCAGTCAGCGGTCATCCAGTCCGTCGTCGTCACAATGCGCAGGATGATGGGATATCCGTAAGTCCTGCGGTCGCCCATCACGCCAACGGACTTAATGTCGGGTAGAACGCCAAAGGCCTGCCCGATGTTTGCGTAGATTTCCGACTGCGATAGCTCTTCCTGGATGATAGCGTCGGCCCGCTGGAGGATTCGCACCTTGCGGGGCGTCACCGCGCCGATGATGCGTATCGCAAGCCCCGGGCCGGGGAAAGGCTGGCGGTAAACAACGCTTTCGGGAACTCCCATGTTAAGCGCGACCTTGCGCACCTCGTCCTTAAACAAGTTGCGCAGCGGCTCAACGAGCTTAAGTTTCATCTGCTTGGGCAATCCGCCCACGTTGTGGTGGCTCTTGATGATGTGTGCATGCTTGCCTACGCCGTGGCTCTCAATCACGTCCGGGTAAATCGTGCCCTGGGCGATGAACTTGACGTTGTCAACCTTCCGCGATTCTTCTTCAAAGACGCGGATGAACTCGCGCCCGATAATCTTCCGCTTGCGCTCCGGGTTCTTCACGTCGCGCAGCTTGGCGAAAAACCGTGTCGCCACGTTCGCGCGCCTGAAGTTCGCATGGAACTGCTCCTTGAAAACCCGCTCAACTTGGTCGGCTTCGTTTTGCCGCATCAGCCCGTGGTCAACAAAGATGCAGTATAGCTGGTCGCCCACGGCCTTCTGGACAAGCACGGCGGTGGCAAGTGAATCAATGCCGCCGGATATGCCGCAGAGAACGCGCGCGGACTTTACGCGCTCGCGGATCTGGTCAACCGTCGTTTCAATGAACGAAGCGACTTTCCAGTTGCCGCGGGCCTTGCACACGTCAAAGATGAAGTTACGCAGCAGTTCCATCCCCCACGGCGTGTGCGTGACTTCAGGGTGAAATTGGACGGCGAACAGCTTCTTATGCGGGTTTTCCATTGCCGCTACTGGAGTGTTGTAAGTCTTTGCCGTAATGCGGAAGCCTTTGGGCGCGGCGGCTAGGATGTCGCCGTGGCTCATCCAGCAAATAAGCTCCGGGTTAAGCCCCTTGAATAGGATGCTGTCGGGAACAGTGACTTGCAACTCGGTCTTGCCGTACTCTGCCGACTTGCCTGGGTGGACTTCGCCTCTGAAAGCGCGGCCTATGAACTGCAAGCCATAACAGATGCCGAGGACAGGTATCCCCAGCTCAAGTATCTGCCGGTCTATTTCGGGAGAGCCGTAGTCGTAAACGCTGGCCGGCCCGCCTGAGAGGATGATGCCTAACGGCTTCTCGCGCTTGATGTCTTCAAGCGTCACATCTGTTGAGCGGATTTCCGAATACACGTTTAGCTCTCGCACGCGGCGCGCTATGAGCTGTGTATATTGCGAGCCTAGGTCAATGACTATTAACTTTTCCTGATGCATCTGCGATTATGCGCCCATTCCCAAGCGCTGCGCCCGTTGAAGGGTTTTGCCTTCGGTCATAAATGAGAGGGAAAAAACCATCTCAATGCCGTGGAACTCTTTGATGTTCGCCGCGCCACACAGTCCCATTGCTGAGCGCAGGCAGCCGACTAGGTTCTCCGTGCCCGTGGTAACCGAAGTCGGACCGAAGAGCAACTGCTTTAGCGGGATGTTCTTGTTAACCTTGACCCTTGTCCCGCGCGGCAGGTTGGGGTCCGGCGTCGCCATTCCCCAGTGGTAGGGGGCGGCAGGCGTTTCCGGGCAGCCGGCAAAAATGGAGCCGATCATTACAGCATCCGCGCCTGCGGCAAGCGCTTTCGCCATTTGTCCCCCGCGCCGCATCCCCCCGTCAGTGATGACAGGGACATAACGGCCGGTCTCTGCAAAAAACAAGTCGCGCGCTTCGGCCACATCCGCAGTCGCAGTTATCTGCGGCACGCCTACTCCTGTGACAGCGCGCGTGGTGCAAGCTTCGCCGGGCCCAACGCCCACGAGGATTCCCTGCACGCCCGCCTGCATCTGCTCGTACGCGACTTCGTAGCTTACGCAGTTGCCGACTAGGACGGGTATATTTACACTCGCCGCAAGGTCGGCAACGGACAGGATTTCCCCACTGGAGCTGCGGTGGCGGATGCTTGTCACCGTGCTCTGAACGACGAGAACATCAAGCCCGGCCGCAACTGCCGCGTCGCCGTATCGCTTAACGCCGAGAGGTGTAAGGCTGCAGCAAGCCGGCGCGCCGCTGCCCTTGATTTGGCTGATGACCTTGGCGAAAAGCTCAGGTTTGACCGGCTCGCGGTAAACCTCCTGCAACACGGCGGTCGCCTTGTCGTCATCGGCGGATACGATGCGCATGAGGGCCGGTTCAGGATCGGCGTAGCGCGTGAAGACGCCCTCAAGATTGAGCACGCCAAGCCCGCCCAGCTTATGCATGGCAACAGCAAACGCGGGGCTGACAACGCCGTCCATTGCGCTGGCGATGATGGGGTGCGCGAGCTTCATGCCTGCGATTTCGCAGCCAACCTCAACATCAGCCGGGTCGACTGTGGAGTCACTGGGCACAAGTGAGACATCGTCAAAGCCTAACGCGAAGCGAACGCTCTTGTTGTTACTAAGGGGAATGTCCATCCTATCATTTTGGGGGACCGGTGGAGTCATGAGCAGATAATTCTACACCGGCCAGATTGGGTGTCAAGGGATTTCATTCGTTTTCAGGTTAACAGGGCTGATTCAATGCTCTGCTAGCGATTGAGAGTATCCGCTTGTAGTTCTTATAGGAGACAGTCTTCTTTGCTTCTGTAAGCGGGAACCATCTCGCCTCAAGGATGCCCTCTTCTTCGTAACGAGGCAAAAGTTCCACGCATATAGGCGATGCAAGCACCAGGAAGAAATGGACTTCTTTTTCGTTAAGGGTCTTCTCACCTTCATGAGTCACGAACTCGTAGTGGATGTTTCCCAGATACGCCGCCAGCGTTAGCCCCTCAGGCTTCAAGCCTGTCTCTTCAGCAGTCTCGCGGATGGCAGCTTGGGCAAGGGACTCGCCATTATCCACATGCCCCTTGGGAAGCCCCCAGAAAACGCCGGTTTGCCGCTGCACGCGAATAAGCACAGTCGGCAGCCCGGGCTCTGGCGCAACGACAACAGTCCCGCAAGTGATATGGGCGTGTTTACGCAAATCCTTTTCCGGCGCAGGGAGTATTCCCAACATGCGCCCGTATAGGGTAAATTAACAGTTTACTGGAATGGCTGATACTTCAATCATACTTGAAGCTGCTACTGCCGAGAAGGGCTTGCAGGAAATGCTGCAAGGGGCGGCCAGCGCTTTACGCGCTCTCAACCGCCCGCTTGATTTGCATATAGTGGTCTATGACGCTAAAGAAGCGGATGCACTGGCCAGCAAGGGCTTGCTGTTGCAGGCGAATAAATCTGGCGCGAGCGTGACCA
>JBBIJQ010000013.1:4174-18051 GCA_037445915.1 Planctomycetales bacterium
TGCCGGATAAAGTTGAAAGCCCGGTCAAGGTTTATCGTTCATTTCCCGGCAATCCGATAAACACCGCCTGCCGCATTGCGCGCGATGTAGGAGGCGTCTTTATATCGCCAGGAAACACAGGCTTGGTAATGACGGCCGCGCTGTTTGAGATGGGGCGCATTCACGGCGTGGAGCGCCCTCCGATAGCGACGCCGTGGCCAACCGCAAAAAAGATGTTGTTCTCGCTGGATTCCGGAGCGAATGTTGACCTGCGCCCGCTGCACCTTCACCAGTTCGCCCACATCGGCAAAGTTTACGTGGAGCGCGTTTTCAGCCGCCCCAACCCGGCCATCGGCCTGCTTAGCAACGGCAGCGAGGACTACAAAGGCAATGCGCTGGTACGAGAGGCGTTTAAGCTGCTATCCGCCGACAGATCGCTTAACTTCATCGGATTCATTGAGGGGCAGAACTTCTTCGCCGGGGATATAGACGTTCTGGTGCATGATGGCTTTCTCGGCAACATCCTCCTGAAGTTCGCCGAGGGCCTTGCTTCAACTGTAAACAAGATGCTTCGCGACGAGATCCGCGCCAGCCTGTTCGCCGCGCTCGCGACCTCGCTTTTCCTGCGGCCTGCGCTGCGCCGTTACAAGAAGCGGTTTGATTACACCGAATTCGGCGGCGCGCCGCTGCTTGGCGTGAAAGGGAATGTCGTCATTTGCCACGGGCGCAGCGATGCTAACGCGATAAAGAATGCTATTCGCTGGAGCGTGGGCATGGTGGACGAGGATATCGCTCATGGCATAGAGCAGGAGTTAGCTGAAATTGGCTTAGTTACGAATAACGGGGATGGCGCGTAACGGCGCGCTATCCTGCTAGTAACGCATTTCACTTGTGAATGGACTATAATGCTCTGGGGCTTGCAGGAGACGCCCGCAGCTTCGCTTCACTGAAAATAGCTACTCGTTGGAGACGCGAATGGAATACAATGTAATCATCAAAGGCACCGGCAGATACGCGCCGGAACTTATCATCACAAATGAGGGGTGGTCCAGGATAGTTGAGACCGACGACGAATGGATTACCACGCGCACTGGCATTAAAGAGCGCCGCTGGGTTGCGCCCGGCGAAACAAGCTCTTCATTGGCAGAGAAGGCTGCAATGAAAATACTGGCGTCTGCAGGCGCTTCGGCCGAAGATGTTGAGTTGATAATCGTCCCCACTGTCACGCCAGAACGAGTGTTTCCAGCGACTGCATCAATCCTCCAAGGAAGGATTGGAGCCGCCAAGGCAGCGTGCTTTGACATCAACGCCGCGTGCAGCGGCTTCATCTACGCCTTGAACACTGCCGCAAACTTCCTCTACTCCGGCCAATACAAGAACGCCCTTGTCATCGGCAGCGAAGTGATGAGCATCCTCTGCAACCAGACCGACCGTAATAGCTGCGTCCTCTTTGGCGACGCGGCGGCAGGCGTATATATTGAGGCCGTCCCACGCGGCGAGCCGAGGCGCGGGCTGCAAGGCTTTACGCTGGGAAGCGATGGAACAATCGTGGATATCCTCTACCAATATGCCGGCGGGAGCGCTGCGCCAACTACGCCGCGTTCTGCGCTTGACGAGCAGCACTTCATTTATATGGAGGGACAGGAAGTCTTCAAACGCGCAGTCCGTGCGATGTCACAGGCGTGCCTTGACGCGCTTGAGATTGGCGGCGGCAAAGCGGAAGATGTGAAGTGGTTCATCGCCCACCAGGCCAACATGCGCATTGTTGACGCCGTTCAGAAGCGGCTGGGCGTGCCTGCTGAAAAAGTCTACTGCAACATCCAACGCTACGGCAACACAACTTCGGCATCCATCCCCCTGTGCCTTGACGAGCTGAACGAGCAGGGCCAGCTTCAGGCAGGCGACAAGGTCGTCATCGTCGCTTTTGGCGCAGGCTTGACTTGGGCTGGATGCTATCTCATCTGGGATTGATATAAAGGGGCTGACCATGAAATTGGCTATCGCCTTCCCCGGCCAGGCTTCACAGCAGGTTGGGATGGGACATGACTTCTTCGCCGAATACCCGGTTGTCCAGGATCTCTTCCATCAAGCCGACGAAGTTCTTGGCTATCCGCTTTCGCGCATCATTTTTGAAGGCCCGGAAGAAGAGCTTACGCTGACCGCCAACGCCCAGCCTGCAATACTCACAGTTAGTTATGCTGCCTGGAAAGTGTTGGAGGCTTTCATCCCAGAAAGGGCCGCGCTCACGATGGCTGGGCACAGCCTCGGCGAATACTCCGCGCTAGTCGCCTCCGGCGCGATGGACTTCACAGACGCTGTCCGAATCGTCCATCATCGCGGCAAATACATGCAGGAAGCGGTGCCGGTAGGGCAGGGGAAGATGGCTGCGGTCATAGGCTTGCCGCTGGAGAAGATAGAGGAAGTCTTGGCCAGCCTTGACCTTGGCGGAGAAGTCGCGCAACTTGCTAACATAAACAGCCCCGACCAAATCGCCATCTCCGGCAGCGCCGCTGGCATAGACATGGCTGCCAAGCCGATGCAGGATGCTGGTGCGAAACGATTCCTAGAGCTGAAGGTCAGCGCACCTTTCCACAGCAGCCTGATGGTCCCTGCTGCCGACATGCTAAGGCCTGAGCTGGACAAAGTGAAGTTCAGCGTCCCGCGCTGGCCGGTTATCGCAAACCTCACCGCGTCCGAGTATCCTGCCGGTGTAGCGGAGTATCCTGGACTGCTTTACCGCCAGATATTTTCGCCTGTGCGCTGGGTGGAATCGGCGCAGAATATGGCTGCGCGCCAGCCCGAAGGTATCATTGAAGTCGGCCCGGGCAAAGTGCTGAAGATGCTCAACGCGCGAATCTGCCGCGAAATCCCCTGTTCAGGCGTTGGCGATATGAACAGCTTCAAGGCGATGCTGGCATACCTTTCAGGCGAAACCGGCTTTCCCAGCTAAGCCTCGCGCAATGTTATACTCATAACATCCTGCTCTTTTACAGGTGATTGTTTTGAGGATAACGTCTACTCAAACTGCTTGCGTTTTTCTAAGCGTCTTTGCTTCGTTCATACTTGTCGCGTGCAGCCAAAGTTCGCGGCTGGCTCCGCAAATAGCGCAAGAAGCTGCGCTGATGAGCGTAACTTCTGAAAGCGCGCAGCTATCCTTCGCGCTTTCAACTAACCAGTCTCGCCCTCTCTGGATAGCCATTCATCCCGAAGATACTGCCTGCGCGGAGATTCGGCGCGTGCAGTTTTACCCAAAGGCGGGTGAGATTGTTGTTGAAGCGTCCGCCGGGGAGCCGTCATTCCTCTACGGCTACCTGGCTTTGCCGGAAGGAGTGGGGCTTTCGTCAAGCGGCATTGATCCGCAGCCTGACATCTCGCTGGTGTTGGAGGCTAAGCCCGGTCTGGTTGCGGTCGGCGCGTATATTGAAAAGGGAGTTACGCGCGTACGCCTCGCGTTAGGCGCTCCCTCGGCCGAAAAGAAAGCGCTGGCGATTCCGCAGGATGCAGCTAATTCAGTCCTACTCACTGTAACCGACTCCGGCGGGCCGCAGCTTTCATGGGAGGAGCGCAACATCGGAGACTATGATATGAACGGAACAGTCGGCATCACTGATATTACCCCGCTTGCGATGTTCTACAACGATACGAAGCCATGGGATGCGTGGCATGATGCGGTAGATGGCGATAACAGCGGGGATATCAAGGTTGCCGACGTCACCCCCATCGCAATGCATTTCGCGAACAAGGTTACTGGTTACCGCGTAATGCGCCATGCCGACGGCTCAGGTAGCTGGTCGCAACTTGCCGTCGCGCCGCGCCCCTACGACCCTAGCGCTCCCGGTGAGACCAAGGCGCGCCCAACATATACTTGGAATGACACTGCGCCCATAGGCGCTTCGTTCTACGCAGTCCAGCCTGCGGACGGCGAAGGTTCGTTTGGCATCTCCAGCAATGTTGCGCCTTTCGGCTCGCCGGTTAATGCCCCGCCAGCTGTCCCGCCGATTGTGAATAACGAGCCTCCTCCTGACACGCTTGACCTAAGCCTCGGCGAAGTGGCAATGCTCCCGGACATAACAACCAGCGCAACCTACTCGCTCCCGACTGCCGCCGGCCAGGAATACCTGCTCGTGCTGACGTCAGAATCAGATGTTTATGAGGGCTTAGACCCAGAGGAAAGCTTCAATGCGGCGGTTACATACGATGAGAGCGGGACATCGTCAGTCACCTCGCTGCCGCCAGCAGGCAATAGAATGTGGTCGCCGCTCAGGGAGCCGACCTTCATGGCGAACCGCTCAGAGCAAGAACGTGAAATTGTGATGTCGGCGGGAAAGAACATAAGCGCATCGCCGGCGAAGCGCGCGTCTGCGAATGTTAACGATACGCGCAGCTTTGATATCGTTTTCGTCGATGGCGACATGACGGATGTGGATACGACGATAACCGCTAAATGCGTATCTACTGGCCCACGCGGCGAATTGTGGATAGACACGCGCGAAGATGACGGGCGCATAACGCTCACCCAGTTAAATTTCCTCCAAAACTGGCTGGATACACATCTCGTTGAGTTTGAAGAAGCCACTTACGGCTATATGATGCTACACAACGGCAGCGCAAGTGATGATCCTAAGTTAACTATCGTCTTCACCGAAGAGATAAATAAGCTGCCAGGGCTTATCGGCGGCATGTTTGTCGCCAACGACTTGCAGCCGGCGGCAGTTGGAAGCAACTCGTGTAATGCAATCTACATGCAGGTTCCTGACCCGTCAGGTGCGTTTGAGCTTGCCGGCCCCGTCTCGGATGAAGATTTCATGGACCAATTGGTCTCAACCCCGGCGCATGAGCTTCAGCACCTTATTAACTTCTCCAACCGCCTGCGGTCATTCCAGACTGTCGGTGGAACATTTGTAACTGAAGAGGCATGGGTTAATGAAGGGCTTTCGCACTTCACTGAGGATTTAGTGGGCTTCCAATCCGAGAATAACTTCGTATCGCCCGACCATTACCTAGTTACGACTCCATGGGTTGAACTCCCGGGCGGCAACACTGGAAACCCGAGTATCTTCCGCCGTGGCGCAGGTTACCTGTTCATGCGTTACATCTACGACCGCTACGGTATAGGCGTCCTGGATTCTCTGCTTCAGCGTAATCCTGCCGTAACGGCGCTTGCGGGCAGGAACAATGTAGAGACAGCAGTCGGAGGCACAAGCTTGACCGACTTGCTTCTGGGCAACGGCGTTGCGATGTATGCCGCGGGCCTCGGGCTTAGCACAGGCGTTCAGTACCGTTATGCGCCTGTTTCAGTAAACGCGCTAACCACTGTCCAGCATGGTGTCAACTTCCGTGGGCCAAACACGAGCAACAGCGGACTGGATTACATGGTTGGCGAACCGCTAGCGTATTTGCTCGCTCCTGACGGCCCAAGCAGTCGCACATATGTTGCGCGCAAGAATGCTTTGCTGTTTGTCAGGCTTATTCCCGGGACTGCTGATTACGGGAAGTTGACGGTTACCGCCCAGGGCGGCAATGCAATCCAGGCCGCGGTTGTCCGCATAGACAGTGGCGAGATTGTGCAAGAAGCTTCGGCGGGGAACCTTGCTGATGGCGGGCTGGTTATGGGCAACCTCTCGGCTGCTTCTGAAGAGGATCAATACGTGATCAACATCCCATCGCCCCGTGATTTCATCTTCCGCGTCATCGCGCTCACTTCTTCAATAGGCGAATTCGCATTCTCTATTAATGGCAGCCTGAAGCCCAACCATGCGTATGACCCCGATACGGCGGCAGGCCCGCCGCCGGGCGTTTACCAGCTTCACACGTCGTTTATAACTTCGGGGACTTACAACTTGGCCGTTTCCGCAGAAGGCGGCGCGACCGGCGAATACTATCTTCTTGTGATGCCCTCTAGCTAATGGAAGTCATCGTCATTTCAGACGGCAAGAAAGGGCACGTGAACCAGAGCTTAGCGCTCGCTGAGCTTCTGGGCGCGCAGTGCATTCATGTATTGACGCTGAAGAGGCTGGAGACAACACGCGATTTTCTGGCGCGCTTGTTTTCTTTTGCGCTCTCGCCGAAAAATTACCCGTCAAGCTGGCGCAGAAGCATCATGCGAAGGTGCGTCGGCATCGCATCGCTGCCCAAGCTGAATAATCCCGGTGAAAAGCCCGTAGTCATCGCCACAGGGACACGCTCTTCGGTTGCCTCGCTTGCGCTGGCAGGCGAGATGGGCGCGCGCACGCTGCACATCCTTTCCCCGTCGCTTGTCCCCTACCGGCTCTTTGACGCCGTTGTGCTGCCGCAGCATGATTTGAACCGCAAGCCACAGCCAAATGTCCTTGCGCTTCCCATCGCGTTGGGGCCGGTTGGCGGAAAGAGTGTTGAAAATTCCCTGGATGAAATGAAACGCCGGCTCGGAGCGGACAGTATCCCTTCTGGCGATTACATCGCCGTCCTGATAGGCGGCGACTCTGCGCACTACGAGATGAAGGAAACTTCCATCGTCGCCGCGATAGAGAAGCTCGTCGCGTTAGCAAGGAAGAGCTCCGCGCTCATACTCCTTACAACGTCGCGCCGCACGCCTTCTTCCATTGAAAGCCGTTTACAAGCCATCGCCCATGCAAATTCCGAATCCTTCGCTTTCTGTGTTTGGGGCAAGACAGATCAATACAACCCCATCCCTGCCTTTCTGGACTTGGCGAAGGCAGTCGCCGTAACGGAAGAAAGCGTTTCCATGGTCTCCGAGGCGGTACTCGCAGGGCATCAGCCGCTCATTATCCCCGTCGCCAGCCGAGGCCGTTCGCGCAAGTTTACCCGCTTCTACAGCTTTCTTGAAGAGCGAGATCTTGTGCGGAAGCTTCCTTTTGAAGGAAGCTGGGAGGAACAATGGGACGCGTCGCTAAGCGTTTTGCGCCAAAGCCAACCTGAAATGTCCGAATCCATCGGCTTGCCTCAAGTGATAAGCAAGCTGCAAAAGCTGCTGAAGCTGGAGAAAAGCCCTTAATGGACGCCAGTTCGCCGAAGCCAGCGAAGCTCAAGCAGGGAACTTATCTCGTCCTAATGAGGGTGCGCATCTACTCCGGCGGCCTTTTCCCTCTGGCGATGCTCGTCATCGGACGATGGGATCCGGTGATGTTCGCGCTAGGCGTTGTGTGGATTGCGCTGGGGGAATCGTTGCGCCTGTATTCTGCCGGGGTTCTGCGTAAAAACGAAGAACTATCACGCTCAGGCCCGTATGCGATGTGCCGCAACCCGCTTTACCTGGGAACGATACTCATCCAGCTTGGGTTTGGGCTGCTTTCGGGAAGCTGGCTGCTCGCGCTGATTGCGCTTGCCTGGTTTGCCTTCATTTATACGTGGGTCATCCTGCTTGAGGAGAAGTGGCTCGCAGATTTGTTCGGCGGGGAATACCGCGATTACCTGCACGCCACGCCGCGCCTGCTGCCATCTTTGCGCTCCCTTTCAAGCCTGGGCGGGAATGTGAAGTTTTCGTGGAAGCAAGCCAAGGTTAACCACGAACTTAAGTCAGCGGTCGCTTCCGTGATTGGCATAGCGTTCTTTCTGATAAAATACGCATTCGCCTTATGGTCTCTTCCCCTAAATCTCTGGTAGGCCGCAGCTTCCGCAACATTGTTGCGATTGAACTTGCGCTTATCGGCGACATCGTGATGATAACGCCCGCGCTGCGCAGGCTTCGCAATTCGTTCCCTGGCGCAAGGCTGACTTTAGTAGCCCAGCCGTTCGCGTGGGAACTGCTGCACGACGGCGGCTTGGTTGATGAAGTTATGGTTTACGACAAGCGCGGCGAGGACTCCGGCAATTCCGGCTTCTTTCGCCTGGCGAGGCGGATGCGCCCCAAGGACTTTGACGCGGCCTTCATCTTCCACCGCTCTTTCGGCAGTGCCCTGGCTGCATGCCTGGCGCGCGTTCCGGTTAGGGTGGGTTACCGCCACGAGCTGCGAGATTTCCTGCTGACGCATCCGGTGAAAGAACGCGAGCTTCCCGAGCACATTATCCGCGAAAACCTCAGTTTGCTTGACGCTGTTGGCATAACCGGCGAGGAAAGCATGGTGGAAGTCGCCGCTAACGACGGGCGTGAGCCTGCTTTCCTCTCGCAGTTCGGCCAGCGGATAGAGGCGAAGCCTGTCGTTGTCATTTGCCCCAACGGCGGGTGGCCGACGAAATGCTGGAAACCCCAGCTAATCAGCCATTTCCTTGACCTTTATGGTGTTGGGGAAGTGGCGTTCGTGCTTGTAGGCGCGTCCGGCGACGAGCGTTTTGCGAGAGAAGTTTACTCAGTCAACAATGAAATCACCGACCTCACCGGCAAGACTACTATCCGCGAGCTGGTCTGCATCTTGAAGCGCGCGGATGTTGTTGTTGCTCCTGACACCAGCATAGTGCATCTCGCTGCGGCGCTCGGCACGCCGGTAGTCGCACTTTTCGGCCCGACGGCATCAGAACGCTGCGGCCCGCAGGAAGGTTCAAAGTCGTCGGTGCTTTACGGCAAGGTGAACTGCCTGAAGTGTTACCTCAAGAAATGCACTAAAGACCCGTTCTGCATGGATACTATTACGCCGGAAGAAGTCAAGGCTGAGGTTGGACGCTACCTCGCGCTCCGAGCCTTCCCGGCACCCAAGGAATAAAGCATGAATTTGCTTAAGCTCATTGAAGGGATGGCGGGCCGCCGCATCGCGGTGCTTGGCGACCTCATCTGCGACCGTTTCATATACGGTGAAGTCAGCCGCATATCGCCTGAAGCGCCGGTTCCAGTAATGCGCATGGTCGGCGAAGAAGTGCTCACTGGCGGGGCGGCTAACGTTGCGCATAATATCATCGCCCTCGGCGCGAAAGCTGACATATTCGGCATAGTGGGCGATGACGGCAATGGCAGGCTGCTTGCCGAGAAAATACACGGTTTCGGCGGGAATGTCGGCGGTATCCTCACAATTGCCGGTCGCCTGACCACTGTGAAGACGCGCATGGTTGCGCAGACGCAGCAGCTCCTGCGAGTGGACTCCGAGGTCACCGACCCGATAGACACTCGCGCCGAGGACAGCCTGCTCGCCTCGCTAAAGCTCGCCGCGCACGATTGCGGAGTGCTGGTGCTTAGCGATTACGACAAAGGCGTCCTCACGCCGCGCCTGGCGAAGGAAGCCATCGCCATATTCCGCGAGCTGGGCAAGCCAGTCATCTGCGACCCCAAGCCTGCGAACATCCCGCACTTTCACGGAGTGTCGCTCATCACTCCCAACCGCCAGGAAGCGCTGCTCGCAACCGGCATTAACCGCATTGAGCCCGACTCAATGGAGAAGGCAGGGCGGCTGTTACAGGAAGCCGTGGGCTGTGAAGCCGTCGCGATAACCGCGGGTGCCGATGGCATCCACCTTGTCACAAAGGACGGCTACGAACACATCCGCGCAGAGCCAGTTGAGGTTTACGACGTGGTTGGCGCAGGCGACACGGTCTGCGCAGCGATGGCGCTAGCGCTCGCCGCGGGCAGCGATTACGTTGAAGCCGCGCGCATAGCCAACTTCGCAGCCGCCATCGTCGTTGGCAAACTCGGCCTCGCCACCGTCTGCGCCCAAGAACTTCACGCGCGCGTTAACGCGAAATAATATGCTGTCGCCAGAGCTAACAATAGTCCTTGACGGCTTACGGGCCGAAGGCAAGCGCATCGTCTTCACCAACGGCTGTTTTGACGTGTTGCACCCGGGCCACATCCACCAGCTCCGCGAGGCGAAGGCGCAGGGCGATTTCCTCGTCGTGGGCCTGAACTCCGACAATAGCGTGCGCAGGTTGAAAGGGTTAAGCCGCCCGTTGCTCCCCGAAGCTTCGCGCCGCGAGATGCTGGAAGCTATCCGCTATGTTGACGCCGTCGCAATCTTCGGCGAAGATACGCCTGAAGCGCTCATCCATGAAGTGCGCCCTGATGTCCTCGTCAAAGGCGCTGAATATGAAGAGAGCGCAATAATGGGCGCAGACTTTGTACAGTCCTACGGCGGGCGCATCCACCGCGTGCAAATGCTCCCCGGCTATTCCACCAGCGCCCTGCTCAAGCGACTCGCGGGGGAATAGGCGTGGGCAGCCCGCTTGAGCCGCTGGGAGGCCTTGTGTCGCAGCTTGGCCGCATAGTCTTTCCGCCGTATTGCGCGATTTGCGGCAAACTCGCCGACGAGCTTGTTTGCGCCGAGTGCACTGCAAAGCTTCCCCGCGTGATGAACCCCTTTTGCCCGCGCTGCGGCAAGCCGCTCAAGACCAGCGTCCCGCGAAGCGACTGCGGACACTGCTCCGGGCACGGCTGGGCGCTGGACGCGGCGCGCGCGCTGTTCATCTACGAAGGGGAGGGCAGGGAGGCGATGCACCGCTTTAAATACGGCTCGCGCCGCGGGCTGGCGCGGTATTTCGGCTCGGTGCTTTCCGAAGAGGCCGGGGATATTAGCGCGCTCGGCGCTATATTCAACTGGGACCTTGGCGATGCACCGCAGCTGTTGGTGCCAGTGCCGTTGCACCCGCGCAAGCGCTTTCAGCGTGGCTTCAACCAAAACGAGCTGGTGTTGCGCTTCTACACCCCGGCGCTTGGGCTGCCGGTTGCGCTGGGCGCGGTGAAGCGCGTCAAGGCAACCAAGCCGCAAGTGCGGCTGACGGAGGCGCAGCGCTTTGAAAACGTGAGAGGCGCATTTGCGGTGCCGCCAAAGGCGAAGGCGCAGGTGCAGGGGAAGCGCGTGTTGCTGTTTGACGATGTCGCCACCACAGGCGCTACGCTTAACGCCGCCGCCAGAGCGCTAAAGCGTGCCGGTGCATCCCGCATCTATGCCCTGACGCTTTTCACCTCCGTGCCTGATTAGCCGTGATAGTGCACATAGCGCTTGCTTGTTTACGCGGGTAGGCGGCACCTCGGCGCCGTTGGATAATCCGTAGGTCAGGCTTTAGCCTGGCTCTGGAATCTGGTGTAGGGCCGGGACCTGCCTTCGGCTCTGTGGCTCAGGCTTGAAAAGTGCTCCGGCATCCGAAATTTGGTTGATGGGCGGCGGGTTCTTGCCCGCCGTAGCCTTGACGGGAGTGGATACCGCGCCTCTGGAATCCGGCTCTGATTCAGGGCGCAGGCTTATGCCGCGCATGAAATCCTGACTCCTGCTAATGAATTTGAACCTGGATTCCCAACTACGATATGCGAACTATCTATCTTTTCTCTCTACCAGAGACTCCTCTGCCGAATAAGTTCATAGAGAGTGTCGCAGAGGGGGGGAGTCCATCAGGATAGGGATGACAACAACCATCCTAAGGAGGACTCCCCAGTGGGAAAGGGTATCACACAGAGCCGGGTGGAGGCATTTACGGCGCGAAACCGGCGGCTATGGGAACAGGCTAAGGAAGGCGCGAAAACGAGAGAGCTGTCGCAGAAGCATGGCGTTAGCAGGCGGACAACACAGCGCGTTACGCAGGCAGCAAGGGGGTGCGGGAGGGTAATGGCGGCGCGGCGGCCGGGGCCCAAGCGCGGCAGCGTGAACAGGATTACGCCCGCCGTGCAGGCGCAAGCGAAGGCCGCCGCCTTTCTGGATGAGCTGCGCGCTGCATACCCGGGCACAGTGCGCGGGCTGCAAACCGACAACGGCTCAGAATTCGCCGGGCACTTCAAATCAGCCTGCAAGGCCGCTGGATTGCCGCTTATTCATGCCTGGGTGAACTGCCCTGACCAAAACGGGAAAGTGGAACGCTTTAACCGCATACTGCGCGACGAAACCATGCTGGGCGCCAATGACCACACCCTCTCCGACGCTGCCCTCATCGCCGACCTTGCCCGCTTCCTCCACCTCTACAACTATGACCGCCCACACTCCTCTCATGACTGGAACTCCCTTGCGCTGTATCTTGCCTCTGAGTTCCTGCCCCAGGCCTGCCCCCCATACGCGACACTAGCTATGGACCCTTACGACCGCTCGGCTTGAGTGCCCTGAAATGGTATAATTCACAACCTATGCCTGGTATTGGCGAAGATGGCGGGAAATACTCTGGAAACCCGCGTTGCAGCTTTTGCGGCGAGGAACAGGCCGCACGCAACGTGCGGATGATAAAAGGCCCCGGCATCTACATCTGCGAGGAGTGCGTCAACATCTGCAAGGAACTCCTTGACGGGCCGAAATTCCAGGCTGCTCCCAAAATCGCACTTGGCGAAGTTCCCACACCCCGCGAAGTCGTGAAATTCCTTGACGAGTATGTAATCAAGCAGAACTTCGCGAAAAAGGTCATCGCCGTCGCGGTTTATAACCACTACAAGCGCATTAACCACCTTGCCGCGCCCACAGTGGAGATACAGAAGAGCAACATACTGCTCATCGGCCCCACCGGCGTCGGCAAGACGCTGCTGGCGCAGAAAATCGCAGCGATACTTGACGTGCCGTTCGCCATCGCCGACGCAACGACTCTCACCGAGGCCGGATACGTCGGCGAGGACGTGGAGAACATACTGCTGCGCCTCTACCAGGTTGCGCAAGCGCAGTCGCCAAACGCCAACCATGCCGAAGTGCTCGCGCGCACTGAGCGCGGCATCATCTACATTGACGAGCTTGATAAAATCGCCCGCAAGAGCGAGAACCCCTCCATCACCCGCGATGTATCAGGCGAAGGCGTGCAGCAGGCTCTCTTGAAGATACTTGAGGGCACCGTCGCCAACGTCCCGCCGCACGGCGGCCGCAAGCACCCCCAAGACGAGTTTTTGCAGATATGCACAAACAACATCCTCTTCATCTGCGGCGGAACATTTGACGGCATTGAGAAGATCGTGGAGCGCAGGCTCGGCCACCGCACCATCGGCTTCCGCGCCAGCCAAACCGAGCGCGGGCAGGACCAGAAGAAGAGCCGCTACGAGATTCTTCAACATATGGAACCCGACGACCTCATCAAGTTTGGGCTGATACCGGAATTGGTAGGCCGCCTGCCCGTTACCGCGCCGCTTGAGGAGCTTGACGAAGACGCGCTGGTGGAAATCCTTTACAAGCCCACGAACGCGCTGGTCAAGCAATACCAATACCTGTTCCGCGAGGACAATGTTGAGCTGAAGTTCACGCGCGGCGCATTGAAGCGCATCGCCCAGCTTTCAAAGAACCTGGGGACGGGCGCGCGCGGCCTGCGCAGCATTACCGAGAAGCTGTTGCTGGACTTTATGTTTGACTTGCCGACTAAGCGCGAGCCGGGGACATTAACGATTGACGCAAAGGACGTGAACAAGGCTTTTGCGGGGAGCATCGTGCCCTTCGCCGCGTCGGAGGACGGCGACGAGGCGGAGCCTTGCGAGGGAATGCAGCTCGCATCCCCGGAACCAAAGGTTCAAAAACGCGAAGGGCAGCTTGAGCTGCCCAAGATTGAACCGGATATCGCCAGGTAGCTCTGGATTTCCGCTAATCGCAGGTTGAACACAATAATTCCGGCTGCGTCTGAATATCACATTAGCCACGTACGTTTTTAATTAGGAGGAGAACATGAGACGTTTACTGATAATCACAGGGCTGCTAATTTCGCTCCTTGCGCTGGTCGCAGTAGCATCCTTCGCCGACAAGCCGATGATGCAGGAGAAGGAAATCTGTATGGTTATGTCGGGTAATCCCGCCGAGATGGCCATTTACGGGCTAATTCGTTCAATCCACGGATTGGGCGGCGACATCAAGGTTGACGGCGACAAAGTCTCGTTAACGCTCAATCTTGACGCAAAGCAGATTAAGATGCTCAAGGAAGCACTCGCGAAGCCTCAGCCGATGATGGCAGCCATGACGATGGACGAAAAGAGCATCATAATGCTGAAGGCTAAGTGTGGCGAAGAAGGCAAATCCGGCCGGTTCCTTCATGGCAACATGGACGGCCAAGGCTGCGGCATGATGAAAGGAATGCAGGGCGGTATGTGCCAAATGATG
>JBBIJQ010000013.1:18061-42862 GCA_037445915.1 Planctomycetales bacterium
CGCCAATAGCGGCTGTTGCGGCGACGACTGTAAGATGAAGCAGGGCGGCGCGTGCGACGGAAAGTGCGCTAGCTGCAAAGACGGCTGCAAGATGATGGGCAAAGACGCCAAGGGCGGCTGCAAGATGATGGCCGGTAAGGACGTCGGCATGGGCGGCTGCAAGATGATGGGTAAAGACGCCAAGGGCTGCGGAATGACGTGCGGCATGATGAGCGGAATGCCCGGAATGGAAGGAATAAAGGATATGCACTGGATGATGGGCCCCATGATGGGAATGATGCCCCCGATGGAGATGGAAATCACCGGCAAGTGCCCCAAGTGCGGCGAGATGATGAACTTTACCGTGAAGTGCAAGATGAAAATGCCGGCGATGGGCGACAAGGGAATGATGGGCATGATGCCCCCACCCCCGCCCGTTGCGCCAAAGCAGGAAGGCTGCAAAGACTGCAAAAAGAAGTAGCTGACACCAGGCCAACGGCCTGTTTCAGATACTCGACTCCTTGACGGCGCACTTGCCGCAATGCAGGTGCGCCGTTTTGGCGCGCGGAGTGCGTAATCGCCGAAGGCGTGTGGGTTAGGTAGGAGCCAAAGAGGGGTTAGGGACTTGGGATTGAGGGTTAATTAGGAGAGGAAGGCGGCAGAAGCGCAGGATGATCCAGGCGCACAAGCGAGACCTTCCTTCAAATTATCTTCAGCGGGCAAGCGCATGTGCCAACTTCCAGATTCCAGATTTCGGAATCCAGATTCCAGACGGCGGGGGGTAAGCCAGCCTGCGGCTGGCGAGCCCCTGGACCTTCAACAGATTCCAGATTTCGGAGCGGCTCTGAAGATCCGCCTGCCCGCCTACAGGTATCAGATATGCTGGTATGCCTAATCTGGTAAAATAAGGGTTCTGGCTGATGAATCCTGAAGAAACCGAAAACCGGCGACAGGACGGCAAGGGACGCGAAGACACGCTTGCGAGCGAAACCATCGGCCTGCGCGACCGCGAGGAGATGCAAGCGCTGCTGGGGGACTTTGACGTTCACCTGCGCACGCTGCGCAACGGCCTCGGCGTTAAGCTTTACACTAAGGGGCAGGCTGTCCACGTCGTTGGCGCGCCTGAAGACGTCATCCGCGCAGTGAGCGTCATTCGCGACCTCGTCCGCGTTATCCGCAAGGAAGGCGCGCTTTCCGAGAGCGACATCCGCGAGCGCCTTGACGAGTATTCGCCGCACACGCAGGAGGCAGGCGCACCGCAGGGAAACGAGACTTTGCCGATGGTCCCGCAGGTAACGCCGCGCACGGCAGGGCAGTTGGAATACTTGCAGGCCATCGCCGAAAGCGACGTGGTTCTTTGCTTCGGCCCCGCCGGGACTGGCAAGACATACTTGTCTGTCGCGGCAGCCATTTCCCACTTCAAGCGCGGGCTTGTAAACCGCATTGTCCTCACGCGCCCGGCGGTGGAAGCTGGGGAGTCACTTGGCTTTTTGCCGGGGACGCTGGTGGAAAAGGTTAACCCCTACCTCGTGCCCTTGTTTGACGCGCTAAACGACATCCTTGGCTTTGACCGCGCGCGCAAGCTGATTGAGCGAGGCGTCGTGGAAGTCGCGCCGCTGGCGTTTATGCGCGGGCGCAGCTTGAACCACAGTTTCATCATCCTTGACGAAGCGCAAAACACAACTTACCAGCAAATGAAGATGTTCCTCACGCGAATGGGCAGGCACAGCCGCGCCATCGTTACAGGCGACATCACGCAAATTGACTTGGAGAAGCGCGAGAACTCGGGCTTCATTTTCGCGCTGAAGATACTCAAGGATTTGGGCCCGGCGGTGCGCACGGTTGAGCTTAAGGAAGCGGACGTCGTGCGCAACCCTATCGTCCAGCGCATCATCAACGCATACGTGCGGTATGAAGATAGGGGGCCGGCGGGGGGATAAGCTTTATGTCCAACAAACACACAACCTATCCCCGCCCATTCCCAGCGCTGTCCACGTTTCCAATTTACCTAAGGGCATTTTGGGGATTGGCCATTTACGTTGGGATGATAGCGCTGCTTTTCGCGCATATCGCAGTCTGGCCGGTTCGCCTGAGCGTCGGGCAGGTGGTTCCATTTGACATCATCTCGCCGATGGACGCCAGCTACATTGACAGTGCGGAACTGGCGAAGCTCAAGGCGAGCGGCAAGGCCAGTATCATTGACACTCGGATCGCAGACCAGGCACAGATCAAGCTTGCCTCTTTCTTTTTAGACGCGCGAAAGGCAAGGCTTGAGGAAGGCGACCCGACGCAGCAAGTGGAGAAACTTGCAGCCAATTACCCCCTGCCTAGCAGCCTTATCGCGCTGCTGCTAACCTTACCGGATGACGAGCTGAGCCAGACCGAGGACTATGCGCGGGAAACGCTTGCAGATTACATGAAGACCGCGCTTTCCACTTCGGAGATTGAACAGTTTCGGGAAGCAAGTTTAGACACACCGTCAATCACAACGCGCGACCGCGTGCCAGTCTATTTCCTGCAAAAGAACATTATTGAGGCTCCCGACGTGCCCGCGATGCAGGATTTCATCAACCGCCTGGTATCCCACCGCATAATTACCGGCGAAGTTATCCTCGGCGCAGGCGGGGTAGTTGAACAGGTAACGCTAGACAAACTGGCAGCGGTTGAGGACGGCATGGTTAAGCAGCGGCTCTACCGCTTCTACGGTATCGCCCTTCTCCTTGCTGTGCTTATGCTTGTTTGGTATGTCCACATCAAGCTTTACAAGAAGCGCTTCCTGAACAATCCTTCGCTATGGGCGCAGCTTGGGCTGATTTTCATGATTTCTCTTACCCTGTCAATGCTAATCGGCCGGCTTCCCTTCCGCTACATCCACTACTGCGTCCCGCTTGGATTGGCGGTGGCAGTGATAATCATCGTTACGATGTATGACGCAATTTTAGCCTCATACATAGGCCTGGGACTGGCAGTGGTTACAGCGCTCGCGCTGAATTACAACTCCAATTTGCTTATTTACATGCTGATATGCACGACCTACCCCGTCGTTTTCCTGAACAAGCGCTCTAGAGTGCGGGACTTGGCGTTGTTCGGCATCAATCTTGGCGCGCTAAACCTTTTGCTTGCGATGGCCGTCATACTTTTATCGGTTGAAACTTTCTCATGGTGGGTCGTCTTTTACTCGGTCATCACTGGCGTTATCGCTGCGGTCATCGCGCTTGGGGTCAGCCCGCTGCTGGAGATGCTTTCCACCCAGCTTACGCCCGGCAAACTTCAAGCGCTACTCAACCCTGAGCTGCCCTTACTCAAGAGGATGTTTGAGGAAGCCCCAGGGACTTACTTCCATTCAATGATGATGTCGTCAATGGCCGAGGAAGCTTGCAGCGAAATCGGCGCGGACGGGCTGCTAGCCAAAGTCGGGTGTATGTACCACGACATAGGCAAGCTAAAGCGCCCGGGATTCTACACTGAAAATATCAGCAACCCCGCGAAAAACCCTCACCGCCACCTTCCACCGGAAAGCAGCTTTAACATTGTAGTCCAGCATGTTCAGCACGGGGTTGAGATGGGGCGCAAAGCCGGTCTGCCTGCGGAAGTGCTTGCGTTCATCTCCGAGCACCACGGGACGACGACGACTAAATACTTTCTTGAAGAAGCGCGCAAGCGCTCTTTGCTTGACGGTAACCAAGTTGACATTAACCACTTCAGATATGCCGGCCCTGACCCGCGAAGCAAGGAAACGGGCGTGGCAATGCTTGCCGACACTTGCGAAGCCAAGATAAGGGCTACCAACGGCTTTACCGAAGAGGATGTGAGCAACATAGTCAACGCGGTTGTCCAAGAGAAGATGAACCTGGGCCACCTGGACAATTCAGGGTTGACAGTAGGAGACTTGCGCCGGGTGAGATTAGCTTTCACGCGGGTTTTAGTCAACCTGCACCACTCGCGCTTGAAATACCCGGAACAGACCGAAGGGGAAGAAGCCCGACAAACCCCTTTGAATCCCACATAGCCACTGCCCTACACGCTATGCAAAGGACAACAGAAAGCCGGAACTACCAGCAAGGCGGCAGGCCACCGCTGCTGTCACCGTTCAATGTTCTGATTATGGCCATCTTGCTGCTGCTACTGGGTTACGCCCTTTTTTGGATGTCGCGCGGCGACCCGCATGCGGCTAGGGAAGACAACCCGGTTGCAGTTCCTATAAAGCCGACACCATCGCTGGACGAATGGTCAGCCAAATCAGTGCGCGCCATCGGGCTGGCGCATGTTGGGGCTGCGCTTGCCAAAGTTTCGTTGCCTGCCGAGCGCCTTGCTGAGTACCATACTCTTGACGAAGTCTTCGGGCGCACGCCGAACCCTGTCGTGCCTATAGCGCGGCGCCTTGAAACGTTCCAGCGCGGAACATATCCAGGGCTGTCTTCCAAGCTAGAAAACGTCATGGGCGAGCCCCTTAACAGCCCCCTGCGGGCATACGCGGAGATGACTAGCGCAGAGAAACTTCTGTTCTACTCCGACTGGGCAGGAACGCCGACGAGGGATTTGCCGGTGTACTACGAGATGATTAACCGCATGAACTCCGCGGACCTGCCTGAGATTTCCGGATACGGGATGCTAGACGCAGTTTGGAATGAGAGCGATGTCGTGGCGCTCGCGGCCATTTACAGGCGAACCGGCAGGGAAAAGGCCAAGCTGATAGACGCATTGTCGGAGGAGTGGCTTCCAATGTTTCTAAACCCGATTTCGCTGCGCCTATTTGAGCCCTGGCACAAGGAATGGGCTGCGGGACAGGGCTACATCTTTGAAATCACGGAACCGAAGGAAAGAATAAAGCTCGTGGACGCAGTGATAGAAATACAGATTGGGCAAGGCACGCCCCATCTGCAGCCGCGCTCAAATGAAATGCCGTGGAGCAGGCCCGCGCCCCAGCCTGCGGAAATCGCCGATACGATGGACTATTACAAGTTCTTTTACTACCGCGTTTACGGTGAGAATCCCGGCACTGTGCTTGCCGAAGGGGTTTTACAGGTTGAGAGCTACCAGGCTAAGCTGGGCAGGTGGGAATCCAAAGCTGTCAAGCAGGAATAACGGCGGTCAGAGTGGAATAACTATATGCCCCGGCGGCGGAAACTCGCAAGCCTGCCTTACTTCATTGATGAGGGGCTGTCCAAACAACGCCAGCGCTGCCAGCGAGCATATGCTGCGTTCTTGCGGCACACCGCCGGGAGACAGTGAGGCATAAAGCTCCGAAACTTGCAGGTCAAGCTGTTCATCCCGTCGCTTAACGCTCTGTTCAACTTTCTTTCTTACAGTAGCGAGGTGTTTGCGAAAGTTAGCTTCAAGTGTCTCCAGCACTCCCACAATTCCGGGGTCCAGCTTCGCCGATTCCTCGGAAAGCAACTGCGCCTGCCTAGAAAAGTCGGCTTCCATTTCATCCAAGCGCGATGTTATGCCCTGTGGCACCGCCTGCTTCGCCAGCCTGCGCAGAAGCTCGTTCTTCGGCTGCAAAAAAAAGGCGGGCAACTCTAGCCCATAACGCTCCATCAGCCTGCGCTGCCGGCTATTGGTTATCGTAAATGTTGGGCGAGGCACAAGCAATGGCTCAGGCAGGCCGTACATCGCAAAGAGCGGATATAGCTGCGCCCAGTAGGCAACTTCGCCCGCGCCGCCGAGAAATGCCACAGTGGGGAACAGCGCTTGTTGATACAGCGGCCTTGTCAGCGCGCCAAACGAAATGCGCCACGGCTCGCGCTCAACCAGCGATGAAAGCTCTTCAATCCGCCATTCCCGGCTGCTGCCCTTAGTGGTGAAGCCTGCACCCGCGCACACGAGCTTCTCCCGCACACCTTCTTCGCTCAGCAGGAACAGGTTCGTGTCTTCGGGCTGTGCTGAGACCTGGAGTGTGCCGCCTGCTTTCTGTATCGCTGCATTGCGGGCATTAATTTCGCGCCATTCTTCTCCCTGGCGCTTTAGCGATTCAGTGAAAAGCGGTAGCGCAATCTCTTTCGCTTCTTCATCTTCCGAGTCAAACACGAGCAGGCCTTCACTGGCAAGGAAGAATGACATCAGCCTACAGAAAGCCTCAGTGAGGGTTGCGCCCACAACATATGACGCGCTGAACGCTGCGCGCGCTTCATCCGCGTAAGGGCTGGGCGGCAAGTGTTCAAAAAACGCGCCCGAGCTTGACACGGCGCTTGCGTCCAGCTTGATTCTGTTTACAGGCTTCCCTTCCGTTCCGGCAGGCTGCTCAATGGAAACTCTCTCAAACGCGCCACGCCGGTTAGTGAAGCCCACATGCCTGATTTCCTCAAAGTCGTGGTCCATTCCGCTTGCCCAGAACAGCGGGACAAAGCGGTATCCAGGCAGCGCGGCTTCAAGCCTATCGCGCAGGGCAAGCAGCGCAACCGCCTTTATCAGTGTGTAAGTGGGGCCCAGGCAGACGCCGACTTGCTGTCCCGCGACAAGGAAGTAGCCATCGGTTGCAGCCGCGTCTAGCGATTTTTCCACCGCAGGCTCGGCAGGGCGAGGTTGCTGGCGGCGCAGCATTTCAGCTATTCGCTTGCGTTGGCCCCGCGAGCACCCTGCGCTTATCGCAATGCTCGCAGCCTTGTGCTTTACGCATTCGGCAATCGGGCGGATTGGCGGGTAGAAAAGGTCGGCAGATTTTTCGCCAAGGTAATGCGAAAGCGCCACTGGCTTAACGCCAAATTCGCTGAAACTATAAACCGTTCTCATTCCCTTTCCAAGGCTGCACAAGGCTGGTCTTATACCCTAGCGCATCTAGTATGCGCCCTACAATGAGACCTATATGCCCTTCCACCCCTTCCGGTTTGCTGTAAAAAGTCAACACCGGCGGAATTATGGCCGCCCCGTAACCGGCGAGCTTCGCCAAGTTGTCCAAGTGAAGCTGCGACATCGGCATTTCGCGGGGCACGAGCACTAACTTGCGGCACTCTTTCAGCGCAACATCAGCGGCGCGGGTGATGAGAGTGTCGCTGATGCCAGCCGCTATGCGGCCAGCCGTGCCCATTGAACAAGGGCATATCACCATAGACTTCCAGGGGTTGCTGCCAGAAGCGAGCGGGGAAAACATGTCTTGGGCGCTATGCACCGTCAGAGCTGGGCTAATAACGCCAAGCGCGCTTGCGACAGCATCAGCCTGCGGGAGAATGCCAGTCTCAAACGCGAAAACGCGCGCGCCGGTTACGGAGAATATTAGGTGGCACTGCGCGCCAAGGCGAAGCAGCTCCTGGAGCAGGCGGACAGCGACAGGCGCGCCGCTGGCGCCTGTTACGGCGCATACGACGGCAGTTTCAAAATTGGGCATTCGCTATGACTTTCCGACCAGGGTGCGGAAGTCGGGGTCGTTGTGCAGCCGTTCAAACTCAGGCGCGTTTGCGATTAGCTGCACGATCTCAGGGTCAATGGACACAGTCTTCTTCAGGATGTTAATCGCTTCCTGGTTCTCGCGCAGCAACACATGCAGGTGCGCGTAGCCCATGAGGAGGTGCGTTGCCTGCGGGAAGCGGGCCAGGCCTTCGCCGTAAGCCTTACGGGCGCGGTCGTATTCCTTTAGCTGCACCAGGGAAAAAGCCTTGTTCTCATACGCCGGCAAGTAGTCTTTGTCCAGTGCGATTGCCAAGTCAAAGTGCTCCACCGCTTTTGCGAATTGCTCAAGCTGGGCTAGAATGACGCCCTTGTTCAGGAACGCCTTCTTGTGTGACGGGTCTTGTTTGATGCACTGGTCAAACGAGTTTATCGCCTTTAGTTGCTCGCCGAGATCAACCTCCGCCAGCGCCTTTTGATACCAAACCTCTGGCATCTGCGAGGTAAGCCTGAGGATGCGCTCGGTGGTGTCAGACGCACCCTGCGCATCGCCGCAGAGGTTTTGCGCGGTGGCTTTGTGGAGAAGGTAGTCGGTGTTCGTCGGGTCAACCTTCAGAGCGTGGTCGTAGGCTTTGACCGCGTCCTTCCAGTTCTGGAGTTCGTCTTCAGCCAGGCCAAGCTGGTACCATGCTTTGGCGTCTTCTGGGTTTTCAGAAAGGTACTTAGTAAGCCACTCCGCCTTGCCCTCGTTGTCGTTGACTTCGCCCAGAAGAAGCGCCTTGCGGTACCAGACCAGGTCAAAGTTCGGGTTAATGGAGATGCTCTTGTCAAAGCAGCTAAGGGCTTCGGGGCGCATATGCTTCGCCCAGAGCACCAAGCCCTTGTTGTACCAAACGCGCGGGTCATCCGGCACGCGCTCAAGATACTTGTTTATGTAAACCAGCGCATCGTCATAGCGCTTGAGGCCATACAGCGTAAGCGCGTAGTTTGACCACGACTCTATGTCGTCCGGGGCAACCTCAAGGAAATACTCGTAGGTTTCGCGGGCGCGATCATAGCTGCGGGTCATAACCTCAGCGATACCACGGTTCTTAAACGCGTAGTCGTCCTCTTCGTTTAGCTCAATCGCCTTATCAAAGTACGCCATCGCGCGGTAGTCCTGTCCGATCTTGCCGAGGAGGATGCCGTTGTTATACCAGGCCTTAAACAGCCTGGGGTTGGATTCGCGAGAGTTGATGAAGCAGCGGTGCGCTTGGAGCTTGCGCCCTTCTTCGTAAAGCACCATACCCAGGTTATACCAGGCGCTGGAGTTGCCGGCGGCGAGTTCAAGACACTTCTCGTACGCCTCGCGCTCTTTTACGATATCGCCTAGCTTGTTGTAGGCGATGCCTATGTTGTACCAAAGGGCTTCCTGATCGGACTTAATCGTCAGCGCCTTCTCGTAGGAAGCGGCTTCTTCAGCCCAATTCTCGGCTTCGCGGTATATCAGCCCCTTAAGCACGTAGTAACCGTAGTCCTTGTCATTGAGGGAAACCGCTTTGTCCACCGAACGGAGCGCCAAGCCGGTCTGGCCTGTCTTGTAGTAGCCCCAAGCCATACCGAAATGCGCAATCGGGTTGTCGGGGAACAGCTCAACGATTTTCTTGAACTTAGTGTCAGCGTCTTCAAAGCTGCCCTTCTTCAGGTCGTTGTAAGTATGGTTGACGAGCTTGCGCTCGGCTTCCTTCGCCGCACGCTCCTTTTCCTCTTTCTTCTTGAACAGGCCCTTAGTATCCTTTTGCCACTGCTCCATGATGACTTCGTAGTTGGCAACCAGGAAGCCTTCATCAAGTATGTCGCGGTGAACCAGGTCCTTGAGTTCAGGAGTCGTCGGGCCCTCGCGCCTCCGGATATCGCCGTAAGGCAGCACGTTGAAGCGCTGGAAGGAGAACGCCAGTTCCTCCTCCATAGTAGGGAGCTTGAGGTCGGTGGCTATCTGCTCAAACAGGTAATCGCTCTCGTCAATCTCAAAGAGCTTGAAGTCCTTGCCCTTATCCATGCCGACTGCGAGCAGGTCGGTGATGGCCTCGGGAACCTGCTTGATGTTCCCCTTATAAGCCCAGAGGAGCCCGCCGCTCAAGAAATCAGGGTAGTCGTGGGCAAGCTCCATCAGCGTGTTCATCACGGAATACTCAGTTCCTGAGTAGCCGACGACGAACAGACGCGAGTTGGCAAGCGAGTTGCGCATAAACGCCTTGAAGTCGTCATGGTGCTTTGCCATTCCCTCGCGGATGTAGCGCACGTCATACTTGTCATAGTCGCCGTGAACCTTAACGATATAACGCCCCTCATCCAGGCTGACGAGCTTCAACTCCTCAATAGAACGGACGGTGATACAGCTCGTGCCGCGCAGGATGTAGTAGGCATCCTCCGCCAGCGTGTCCCAGTTGGTTGTGTAGAGAATGGGGTGCAGCTTGCCGGCCTTCACGCCGATGACATAAAGCAAGTGAGTCGGCGAAGGCTGCTTGCCCTTCAACATGTCTTTGAAGAGCTGAGTGCGCAGGTACACACTCGGATACTCTTTTTCCAGAACGCTGATGTACTTATAGTTGGGGTTGAACCACTTTTGGCGGATAACCCATTCGCGAAGCTCGTCGGCGGAAACCTGCCCGCGCTTGGCTGGGTTGGCCTTTTCAAACACCCGCACAGTGATGCTGTCCACTATGTCAAGAGCCTGTGGAACGCCAGCGGACACCGATACGCCTGCGCCGAAAAACATCTGGTAATCCCGGATGTTCGCCATCAGCTTGGCGTATGCGTCCTCAAACGGGATGATACATTCTGCCAGGACCTCCTTACGGTCCCGTTGGTCCACAGTCTTGATGCGTCTTCTGATAGACATTTGCGGATGAAACCTCCACCCGTATATTGCCGGAGAGTGAAGTGAGATTATACACTCCCCCTTCATATGCGGCAATACTACTTACAGGAAGAACTCAAAAGCGCCTTGGGAGGCTTGTTAGGGCAGCCTTCTGGTAGAATCTGTCCTGTGAGACTCCTGATAACAGCCGCTTTGCTAGTGACATTTTCGCTCTTCGCATCCTGTAACCAGCCAGCGCAGGAGGAAGCCGGCAAGCCCCAGCGCTTCTTGGCCAGCAGCAGAAAACAAGCTGAGCCCGGCAGCGCGAAAAAACCTATCGTCGTGGCTTTTGTGCCTTCCACCGAAGCCGAGAAGATAGTGGAAGGCGCTCTGCCGCTGATGAAGCTCCTGGAGGATAAGACCGGGCTGAGGTTCAAGGATTACATCGCCACCATGGGCATGTGGATGTAGCCTGGCTGCCTACCCTAGCCTATGTCCTCGCACATGAACGCAACGGCGCCCTTGTGACTCTCAAGGCGGTGCGCAGAGGGTCTGACAGCTATTACGGCATCATCATCACGCGCAACGACTCAGGGGTAAGCGAGCTGGCTGACCTAAAGGGAAAGACATTCGCTTTTGTTGACGCAGCCAGCGCATCCGGCCACCTCTACCCGCGCGCGCTGCTATTGAAAAATGGCGTTGACCCCGATAAGGACTTGGATCGTTACTTGTTCGTAGGCGGGCATGACAGCGTCGTGATGGCGGTATTCAAAGGCAATGTTGAGGCTGGGGCCATTTACGAGGACGCGCGCGACAAGTTCAAGGACACAATGCCTAAAATCCTCAGCGAAACCAAAATTATCGCCAAGACTGACCCCATCCCCAGCGACACAGTAAGCTTTTCGTCCAAGCTCCCGCCGGAGCTAGTTGAGAAGATAACGCAAGCGCTGATTGACTTGATGAACACGCCGGAAGGGAAAAAGGCCGTCTATGACATCTACCAGGTTGAAGGGCTTGTTGAAGCCAAAGACGAGGACTACAACACCGTGCGGGAGATGGCAAAGCTGCTCGGCCTTGACTTGGAAAAGTCTGTCCGCGAAGACGCAGGATAGCTCCGGCTGCGAGCCTATTCCGCGTAGGCGCAGTTCCCGTCAATGAAGGTCGCTTTCACGCGGTCGCGCGTGTCTAGAATGTGCCCGTCAACGACGCAGAAGTCAGCGTCCTTTCCAGCCTGAAGCGACCCCAGCCGCTTGCCTATGCCGAGTATGCGAGCCGCGCCGATAGTCAGCGCGTTTAGCGCGGCATCCTCCGGCAATCCTTCGCGCACTGCCAGCGCAGCGCAGATAGAAAGCTGCTGTATCGGTATGACGGGATGGTCAGTGCAGATTGCAAAGGGAACGCCATGTTCATGCAGGACACGGCAGGTCTGCGTGGAACGCTCGCGCAGCTCGTATTTGACGCGCGACGTTCCAATCGGGCCGATGACCGCAGCCACGCCGTATTGCTTGATTAAGTCGGGAACAAGATGCCCTTCTGTGCAATGGTCAAGCGTGAGGCCAAAGCCGATCTCGCGCGACAGGCGCAGCGCAGTGTGGATATCGTCGGCGCGATGGACATGGAAGCGCACGCTGATTTTACGCTCCAGCACCAGCGCGAGGTTCTCGTTGCGCACGTCAATGTCAAACGGCTTCTTGGCGCGCTCTTTCGCTGGCAACGCCTCCCACGCTTTCTTCTTCGCCAGATAGTTGCGAGCCGCGGCGAACGCGCGACGGATCTCGCCAGCATTGCCGAAGCGTGTTGAGGGCGCTTTGTTCTGCGAGCCGTAAACACGAAACGGGTTCTCGCCCAACGCCATCTTCATGCTATGCCTGTGCACGAGCATCATCTCATCAACCGTTCGCCCGGCGGTCTTCACTACGACGTTCAGCCCGCCAATCAGGTTGCCGGAGCCAGGGAATACGGCCGCTAAGGTCACACCGCCAGCGCGGGCGTCGGGAAAGCTTAGGTCTCGCGGGAAAATGCTGTCTTTGATGTCCAAATGGCCTGTGTTAGGGTCGGTCAACTCATTAACGTGCACGCCCAGCGGGCCAACGCCGTCTTCAAAGCATCCAAGGTGGCAGTGCGCGTCTATTAAACCGGGGAATATCGTGAGGCCTCTAGCGTCAATGCGGACATCTTTGTGAAACGCATCCGACACCGGCCGGTCATGTGCGCCTTTCTTCGCCGGGAAAAGGTCGGGAGTCCAGAATGGCGCGGTGGCGCACCACGACTGCCAATTCTCGTATAGCGCTGCAAAAGTCGCAACCTTGGCGCCCGGGGGCGCAGCCACGCCCTTGCCCACGGCCTTTATCTTCCCAGCGGCTATCGCGATAGCTGCGTTTTCAATGAAGCCTTTCTCGGTCCAGATGCGCGCGTTGGTGATGTATAGCATGGGGTAGATTATACAGCCAGACCGGCGCGCGCCGGCCAGCAGGCAGCAGCCTTGAATTACAATAGCTGAAGCTGAATCCCGACAGTGGAATTAGGCCGCCTCAGCGGCTGTTACGCGCCAATGACTACGGGAGTGGAGAAAAGCCCCTCAATTAGCGCATGCTCAGCCGCAAGCTGATTGCATTTGGCTTATCACATTCGCGGTAATCGCAGCCCGCAGGAATTTGCCGGGCGCTACATAGCCGCATTCGCCTGCATGAGTAAGATTGAATCACCTGCCGACACTCCGACAGAAGCAAATTCATCGGGCGATTCCGCACTCAAGTTGGAAGCGTTAGCGGCTGAGCTTGCCGGGGATCTCCAGCGTCTCGTCCAGCTTCCAGTCGCAGATGCCGTCGTAGCTTGCGCTAACGAGCTTGCTGAAGAACTGGGTGTAAAGATGCTCCTTCTTCTCCTCATCGCCGTAGCAGGCAACAATCTCGCCGAGGAAGAATGTATGGTCGCCAGCAGGAAATTGCGAGTGAAGCTTGCACTCAAAGGCGGCTGCGCAATCGGCGAGCAGCGGAGCTTTCACTACTTTGGACGGCTGCGTTTTCAAGTTGTATTTCTCCACCTTGCTCACGTCTCGCCCGCTTATCTTTCCGCACTGCCACGCCTCCAGCGCGATTGACTTGTGTGGGAAGCAGAGCGTGAATTCCTTGCTCTGCTCAATGCACGTATGCGTGTAGCGCTCAGGGGCAATGGCAATGCCGAGAAGCTTAGGCTTTGCCGAAAGGTAGCACCACCAGCCAACTCCCATTACGTTGGGCACGCCTTTTGCATCCAGCGCAACCGCCAGCACGTATGAATACGGCGATCCCAGCAAGACCCCTTTAGTCCACTCAACTTCTTTCATGATGCGCCTCCGGCCAATTTGCATGTTGAACACATGTTACGGATATCGGGGAGGGGAGATTTGAACTCCCGACCTCTTGGTCCCAAACCAAGCGCGCTAACCGGGCTGCGCCACTCCCCGATGCGGAGGGATTCTAGCACGGGGACGCAAAGACAAGCTTAGAGCTTGCCGCGCTGCGCGTATTTGATTGACACTTGCTGCGCCAGATTTTGCGCCACACGCGTGAACTCCTGAGCAACTTTGCCTTCCGGGTCGGATGCGACGACAGGCATTCCCGCGTCATCGGCAGCGCGCATCTTTGAATCAAGCGGTATTCCGCCAAGGAAGGCTATGCCCAGCCGCTTGCACATCTCTTCGCCGCCGCCCTTATCAAAGATGTGATGTTCCGTGCCGCAATTGTCGCAGATGAAATAGCTCATGTTCTCAACTACGCCAAGAACCTGTACGTCCATCTTGCGAAACAGCGAGACGACCTTGCCTGCGATGGAGCTTGCCATCGCCTGGGGCGTCGTGACTACCAAAGCGCCAGCAAGCGGGATGCTCTGCGTCAGCGAAAGCTGCGCATCGCCCGTGCCCGGCGGGAGGTCAACTATGAGGTAATCAAGCTCGCCCCACTGCACGTCTTGCATAAACTGCGTCAACAGCGAATGCACCATCGGCCCGCGCCATATCACGGCCTGGTCGGGGTCAACAAGAAATCCAAGCGACATCAGCTTAACGCCGAAGCGCTCAATGGGGATGAGCTTCTTGTCATCGTTTAGCTCGGGAACTTCGTGGACTCCCAGGAGAATGGGCAAGCTCGGGCCGTAAACGTCAGCGTCAAGCAGCCCTACCCTCGCGCCTTCTTTCCCAAGCGCGATAGCCACGTTGGCGGCTATAGTGCTTTTGCCCACTCCGCCCTTGCCGCTTGCCACGGCTATCACGTTCTCCACGCCAGGTATTCGCTGCATGGGTGACGGGCCGCATACTTTGGATGATATTTCAACCTGCACCGATTTAACCCACGGCAGCTTCTTCACTGCCTCCTCCGCATCGTTCTTGAACATCGCCTTCAACGGGCAGGCGGGGGTCGTCAGCTCAATCGTAAAGCTCACTTCGCCGCCGTTGACAACGAGGTTCTTCACAAACCCCAGCGTAACGATGTCGGCGTTAAGGTCGGGGTCAATGATTTTGCTCAGCGCGCTGAGCACTTCTTGTGTTCTTGCGTCATCAGTCAATGAGTTCTCCATTTGGGCATATGAATTCGCAAAGAATAACTACCACGATAACGGCTAGCTTATTCTTTAGGCGGCTTCGCGGGCATTTCGCCGGCATGGCTAGCGACAAGCTTGTCGCGGCGCTGGATGGCTTTGGAACGCTCGCGGAATGTTCTTTCGTCAGTGAGCTCGTCCAGCGAACGCGCGCGGTTGGCTTCTAGGAAATAAAGCAAGGAAGCTTCAGTGAGCCACGGCGCGGTTGAAAGATCGCCGGGTGAATAATAGTTTGCGCGCATGAACGGGCGTTTCTTTATAGGATTAATGTACTGCAGGCCAAGCTTCGCCGCCATCTTCTCAAACTCCACGGGGATGCGCTTGTCCATCTCTGCGGGGGTGAGCCCCCGCTGGTCGGACATATACAGAAAGCGGCTATACATCGCCGGGAGCATAAGCTCCAGGTGCGTCGCACTCTCGGCGACGAGGAAGTCGGATTGCGGCCGCACCTTTTCAGTGACTTTCAAAGCAGATGCGCGGTAGTTGAACGGCGATGCAATCCAAAGCTCTGAGCACTGCCCATTCTCGTCAAAGATGAGCATTTGGAGGCTGTCGCCGTCCTGCCAGTAGATGAGGTCGCCGGGCGTGGCAAACTGGATGCGCGAAGGCTCAATCCGCCGCCCCTGCACCGAAGTCATGCCCATTCCCGGCGCGCCCCCGCTGCCTTGAATCGGCGGGGGGCCGGCGTTGCCATTCTGTTGCTGCTGGCCGGCATCCTCTTCCAACTGCGCAAACACCCCGCCATGCGGCAAGGCGTCACTCTTGGAGAAGTCCTGCTCGCGGGGAGTGAACGGGATTTGCTGGATTTGCAGCAAGGTATAGCTGTTGAAGACATCCACGACCCAAAACGGGCTGTTGCGCAGCTCCTGCAGATTCTTGGGGTAGCGCCCGATTTGCTTCAAATAAACGTGCGCCATGTAGTGGATGGTCTCAAGCTGCGCCTGGGATATCGCCCAAACGCCTGTCATAGCGGTCTGCGCCGGCGCGGGAATGCTCATCAGCGCAATCACTGCCGTTAGCACTGCTATCACTCTGATGTATGTGCTCATAGGTAGATTATAGCGCAAGGGGGAAAGGAGCGAGGGGTATCTAGCAGGTAGCATGGCAGCTTCCTGAGGAGTACGCTGGGCTGATAAGCGCGGCTAGAAACAGACAGGTAAGACGCCAGATATCATGCCCTCCGCTTCGCCCGTGCCAAACATTCGCGGTGGGTATGATGGGGGGAGGCGGCAGCGGTGCAAAGAGGGGGCAAGCTTACAGCATAGTCCAGAACCCGAGTGGGGCTGGGAAGCCCCTCCTCCGGGCGGAGTGGGGACTTCAGGACATACTACGGATTTCCTGGCGGTTGGGGATAAACCCTCGCCCTTCAGGCAGATTCCAGTCTCCAGTGCTGGGCTAGTGAGCCCAGTTTACCTGATAGAACTCATTACAAATAACGCCATCCTGCTACAATATGCGCATGAGCTTGAGCATCAATGAGTTTCGGGCGCTTGCGAAGCGGATCCAGGCGAAGCTTGCTGGCGCGAAGCTGGCGCGCATTCTTGAGGTTGCGCCAGGGTGCATATCTATGTGCTTTGACGCGCAAGACCTTGAGCCTGTGCTGGTCATCGCGGCTAACCCAAGGTTCTCCAGCATCTTCACTAGCCCGCTTGAACCGCCGCTGCTTGACATAAAGCAATCACAGCAGGCGATCAACGTATCCTTCGCCAAGGCGATGGAATACACGCTGGGCAAGGCGAGGCTTGTGAGCGCAGAGATGCCGCGCAAAGACGACCGCATCCTTCGGCTAAAGTTTATGAGCGAGGACAAATACGGCGACACCAAGATGCGCGTACTGCAAGTTGAGCTTACCGGCAGAATTGCGCACATTTTCCTGCTAACGGAAACCGAGAATGTGATTTCGTCGCTGCGCCGGCTGCACCGGCCGGGCACGAAGGAATACAAGACGTCCCCGCGCCCCATCGCCGCTGGCAAGCCTTTGCCGCCCCCGCCCCCGCCTCCCGACAGGCCCGATAGCGAGGATGCGCAGCCGTTTGAGGTCGCTAACGCGCGCGAGAGGGCCGCATTCAGCGAGTTCCAGGCCGCGCTGTCGCACGAAATTCCGCGCGCTGCCAGCGACACTACCAAGCTCAAGCAGGAAGCAATTGAGCGCGAGCTTGCGCTGGCGCACGAGGCCGTCACGGCACTGGACATGCTCGGGCATTTCATGCTTGCGCCCGCGGACATCCGCGCGATGCTCGTGAACGTAGGGTGCGCCAAGCTCGCGGATGCGCTTGGGGAGCGCGGATACCTTGACGAGCCGATTGACTTCAATCAGCTAATGGCATACTTGCAGCGGCTTTCGGGCAATGCGAAGAGACTAGCTGCGCTGGCGGATGAGACTGCGCACGCGCCTGCTAAAGCAAAGCGGCAGCAAGTCGCGCCGACTATGAAGGACAAGCAAGACGGCGTTTCCGCGAAACTACAGCTATTCCAGCAAAAAGTGAAGCGGCTGCGGACGCTGGGGGGCTTTGACCTCATCGTCACTTACAGCGCCGAAGGAAACTACGCGGCTCTCAAGGCGTTTCCTTCGCCGGAGAACCTGTGGTTCCACGCGCGCGACTATTCCGGTGGGTATGTAATCATGCTTACAGGCAAGCGCGCGCCCGACCCGCATGACATTGAGCAGGCCGCGGTTGTCGCGGCAGCGAACAGCAAGGGGCGCGAAGAGGCGACGATTGACGTCTGTTACACGATGCTCAAATACCTGCGAAAGCCCAAGGACGCGAAGGCCGGGACAATTTTGAAGACGCAGGAGACGGTCATTGCGGTGAGGCCGTCGGCGTTCGCCAAGCTTCGCTCGCAGCTTGCGGTGGAGCAGTAGCTAGAAGCCGGTCAAGTGATAGAAGGTTACCGGCTCGCGCCGCCCCCGCAGCTCAACCTGCTCCTGCTTGCTCACGTCCATATTCTTTATCTTGCGGTAGATTAGCTTGTAAGTAGACTCGGCTATCGCGATGTTGTTGTTCTTCTCGTGGCTGCAGATGCGGGCCGCGACGTTCACTACGTCGCCGATGGCGGTGTAGTTCATCATCATGTTCTCAACGCCGATGTTGCCGAAGACGACTTTGCCGGAGTTCAGCCCGATGCCAAGGTAAAACTCCTCCTGATGGTTGCGGTAACGGTTGATGTTGTAGGTGCGCAGGAAGCGCATAATCTCAACCGACGCTTGAAGCGCATTGCCCGCGTTCTTTGAGGGGGCCGTTTCGCTGGAGAACACAGCCATCAGGCCGTCGCCGATGAACTTGTCCACATTGCCGTCGTTTCGCGTTACGACGCGCGTGACTTCTGTGAATATGTCGTTGAGGGTTCCCAGCACGGCTTCCGGCACGTGGACCTCGGCAAAGAATGTGTAATGGCGCAGGTCCAGGAACAAGACAGTCACATCGCGCACGATACCCTTTTGGATGTCCTCCATTTCCCCGCGCAAAGTGCGCGCGACAAGCTCGGCGGGAAGAAAGTACCAGATTTTTTGCACATCCAAGAACTTCTGGTAGTAGAAGTCCAGCTCGTCAATGAGGTGGCGGAGCTGAAGGATATTTGTTGAGGAAAGGCGCTCTGTCGCAGTCTTGAATATGCGGAAGAATACAGTCTTGTGGCGGCGGATGAAGTTCTGGAAGTTATCCTCGTCAATGCTCAAGATTGTCACGTCTTCGCGCGCTCGCACGGTCGCCGTCGCAGGGCAGTTCAGGACGCTGCCAATTTCGCCAAAGTAATCGCCCGGCCCAAGCGTGTTGATGCGCACCATGCGGTTGCCGATTTGCTTAAACACATCCACCAGCCCGCGCTCCAAAAAAAACACGCGGCGCATGAACTTGCCTTCGTGGATTACATAGTCGCCGACGGCCGGGGCTTCCTCATTGATGTGCTTAAGCAACCCTGCGATGTCTTCGTTTGACACGTCGTCAAACAGGTCAAACTGCCTGATGCGCTTAATGTCGTGAAGCCTTGGCGTCATGAATTTGCACCTGTGGTAGTGGATTTGCGCGTGCTTGCGCCCGCCGGTTCATCGGCAAGCAGCGCGGCTATCAGCTTCTTTTGCGCAGCCTGGCGGGAACGGAACTCATCCGAAAGCTTGCAGAAACGGGCGGCGTCATAAGCGGACAGCGCGCGCTCAAGCAGGTCGGAAGCAGTCGCTTCGTGCAGCGCGTCTCGGACGAAGGCGGGCATTCCCGCCTCTTTGCAAAAACTGTGAATCTTCGGGTCATCGCCGATGCCGACAAACGGAACACCCGCTATCAGCGCGGCTATCAACCCGTGGTACCGCTCGCTTATCACAAGCGTAGAGCCAGGCAGCCGCCTCGCGAAGTCCGATGCGCCAAGGACGTCAACGCGCTCGTGCGGGAACGGCGTGCGCACGCGCACTTCGCGTATGTAGTGCATGTCTGCGGGCTGTAGGCCGACGAGATTAACCTCGTGCGTGCGCGGGACGCTGCCGATAGTGAACTCCATCGCTTTTTCGGCAACGCCTTCGCGCAAAACGAACACGAATACTTTGCGCTGCCGCACCTCGCCTTTCGGCGCGAAGTCCTGGTCGCAGGCGAAAGCGGCGTCGCTGGAGAGGAACAGCTTACCGCTGGGAACGCTGCTGCGAACCCACTCCATCGTATCGTTGTCGCGAGCCGTGAACAGCGCAGTCTTCGCAAGCGTGCGGCGAGTTGCCGACACCATCTTCTCGCCGGTTATCGGGCCGATACCTTGGTTGAGCAGCATAGCCGGGCGCGCGCCCGTGAAGCGGCCGATGACAGACAGGTAGAACTGCAATGAGCGGTCGCTTGTAGCGTTCTGGAGAAGGCTGCCGCCGGGGCAAATCAAGCATCGGTATGAATTGAGCGCGGGAGAAATCGGGAGCAGCGGGGAAATGGGCACAAATGAAAGCTGGGGGTAAATGTCTTGCAGTTCCTGGCGGTACACCTTGTCGGGCTGCTGCTTCATCGTCACCGCGAGTATCAGCCCGGCGGAGGAGAGGATGTCGCGGTTGGCGCGCAGGAAGCTACGGAGGATTAGCTCATCCCCCCAGTTCCTTGCCCCGAAGTACCCCAAGATTAGTGCGCGGGCCATATTTAAACCGGTTTGGGTTTCCTTTTACCTACCATCAAGTATAGCTTAGCGGCAATCAAAGCGGTTATGTATGCCCCAACCGCAAGCGCGAGCGATATCGCCAACCCAAGCAGCGCTCTCTCTATGCTCACCGCAATCGGCGTGTGGAGATGGGAGAAAGTGTTGACGACGCTGCAAAGCGCCATTGTTCCCGCCGCCAAAAGCAGCAGCAGGCTGCGGTGGCCCCAGGGCAGCAGCGTGAAGAAGGCTATCAGCGAGAAGTTGCCGATTAGCTCGGTCGTGCGCGGGCGCACGCCGAAGAGCTGCTCCAGCGTCCCGCGCACAGCCGTCTCAGGCGTCGTAACGAGCATTCCGAAATCATTGCCCGCCCGCAGCATCGCCACGCCGATTGCCGCAACGAGAATTACTATCAGCGCGAAATCAAGGTAACTCACGGGGTAGGCAAGGACACGGTTCACGCGCAAGTATAAGTTGCGCGACCAGTCCGTCCATGCCAGCGACGGCAGGTTGTAGAAATACGCGAGCGCGATAATGACTGGCAGGCTTCGCGAGAGCAAGACGCCCCGGAACAGTTCCATCTTCACGAACGCAGGAAGGCTGGTGAGGAGGCTGTAAACCGTCAGCCCGCCCAGCAGGGCGAAGATGAAGCATATGCCAAAAGCGACTATTCCTCCGCTTAAGGGCAGCGTTTTCACTTTACCGCAAAGTGGGTGGTGTATGTAGTACTTGGCGGCGAAGCCCAGCCCGACCAGCGGGAACGCGATCGCGGCAGTGAGCGCAGCCAGCGCGCGAAGCTCTGGGATGGCCGCTGCAGGGACAAGGAATATCATCGCCGAAAGCCTAGTTACAGTGCTGCTAACGAAGCGCGCCATCCTGCCGCCAGGAAAATATAGCTGGATAAACCACATCAGCGACAGGAACGCGAGCAGCATCACCCCCCAGCGAAGGCCTGAAAGAGTCACGCCTGTAGGATTCTCAAGTTCAAGGGCTAGCGTAAAGCCCTCAGCGTCAATGCCCCGCTTCAACTGGCTTAGGAAGCGCGTATTTCCCGCAAGCACGGCATTGAGGAGGCTGTCGGCAGGCGGGAGGAATGCGGACGAGGTAATTGGGTGCACGTAGAGCACGCGCGGGTTGCGCTCGCGCAGGGCGCGCAGATACCTGTCCACAATCGCCTGAGGGGAGAGCTTCGGTATCTCTTCGGCAGGGACGGAATGAACCCAGAATATGCGCTGCGGCGAAACTTTGTAGGCGAGCGCCTTATCGCCGTTTTGCTTGGAAAACTCTACCAGGCCGATGTCGTTCTTTAGCTCTTTTGCCGTTGCATCAAGCTCCAGCGGAAAGCCCGGAACCTGGCTGCCGGAGAATATCGTAAGCTTTGACGCAGCGGGGTCCTTGGGAATCCACGCGTATTTCTGCGCAATCGCCATTGCATCAAGCAGCCCATTGCCGTTAGGGCGGAAGACGTACTTGTGCTCCGCAGGTAGCGGGAACTCCGGCCGCATGTAGAAGCCCAGCGCAAGCGAATTTATTTGCTCGTAGGAGATTGGGGGGAGTTCAACCTCAAAGACATAAGTATTGCCGCCTTCACCTAGGGCTACTTCATCAACTAACGCCCGGTAGCCACCCGCCAGTTGCCAGCTAAGGCTTGTTGACACCCTCTCTTCCAGTTCCTTCGCCCCTCTATCCTTATCAAACTCAAATAGGCGATTCTTCGGAATATGGAAGGTGACTATTCCGGCCGACATCTCAGGCATTCTAGAGAACTCAAATCCCAGCTGCGAGATTGTTGATACAGTCGCTTCGGGGACGCCGATGGCGCAGGGAGACGGGAGGGAGAGGGCAACGCCCTGCTTCGCAAGCTGCGAGTATGACACGGCGTCAAACACGAGTATCACTTTGCGGTTGGCGGCGTCCCAACCAGCTCGTTGAATGAGGATGCCGAACATTCCAACCAGCCCGAATGCGAGCATCACATAGATGAGGGTCTTCCCAGGTATCTTCATTTGGACGGCTTCCCCTGCGCGGAGGGCAAGCCCCTAACCATGAGCTGGCCGTTCGCTGCTGGAGTTAGCTTGGCGTCTTTGCCCGGCCCAACAAGCAAATGGTGGCCGATGGGAAGCTCCATCAGCCCCAGGCGCTGCCCCTGCGTCAAGTCGAACAGCAGGCACTCGCCTAGGTTGGCATCTTTCAACGTGATGGATTCTATCTTTTCCGCAGACACCGCGACTATCTCGCTGCCTGGAGGGAATGACAGCGCCGCGCCTGCAGCTACTTGCTGCACGCGCCATCCTAGCTGCGAATCCACATAGCTTTTCGTGACTAGCGGGTCTTCTTTGCCGCCGGGCGCAGGCGGCTTGGCGAGCGCAAGCCCAGTAAGCAACGCCATAAGCAGCAGGGCTGATACGAGAATTCGTGCAGTTGCGTTCATTGTTTCACCTCTTTAGCTTGCGCATCTTCGCTCCCGCCTTCCAGTGACGTTACGCCGGTGGTCTGCGCAAAGACTTGCAGCTTTCCGCCAAGAACATAAAACTTGTCTATAGTAAGGTCGCCCTGGAAGTCGCCAATGCGAATCTTCGGAGCCATTTGAATGAACACGCTCTCAATGAGCTGGCCGCCCAGCTTCAGGTCTTCAAGCTTGAACTCCAGCGCTTCAAACGCAATCTCGCGCTTTCCAGCAAGCTTGAAGAAGCCCTTCACGCTCAAGTCAATTTCCTTGCCCAATACATTTGCCACCGCTTCCACATCCGCGTAAGGAAGCTGGTCGCCGGTGCCTTCCTCAAGCTTCATCGTGAGCTTCTTCACCCCTACCCGCTTCACGCGCGCCAGCCATGCGTCAGCCAGCGCTTCCGGCGCGATGGCGAAGGAAACTTTAGCATGCTCCACTTCGCGCAGGATGGGGTCGCGCCCTAAGGCAAGGTTGACCACGTTGAAACTCAGGTTTTCTGCGTCAAGCTTCAGCGATGCAATGCGCGTGTTGCTGATGGACGCTTCAGCGGATTCAATATGAAATGCTTTCACCTTGCCCGAAAGCGATTCCACGTAGCTGCCGGGCGTTATTGTCACAGTTGAACTCGGAGGCAGCATAAACTTGCGGCGCACAGCGTCGGCAAGGTCGTTTTGCATCAAGTTCAGCAGCAGCAGGTATGCGCCAAATGCAATAACAGCGGCGAGCAGAACTAGAGTAGTCAGGCAGCCGACTACTCTGCGGATACAGCCCACCTAATTTACCTCCACTCTCCAATCGGTTATGTCGCCTGCGTCAGGCGGAGGATTAGGGGTATTTTCCGGCGCTTGCTCAAGTTGGAGGCGCGCCTCATCGGCCTCAAACCCAACCTGCTCCTGAACCACCACTGGATGGAGCAGCCAGTCATACGCGATGCCGTAGTCATCGGGGTTGGAAGCGTAATCAACTCCGGTGTCGGCGACCATAAAGTCCACGAGGAAACTCGTCGGCACCGCCCCCGCCAGGTCTTTGAAAGTCGCTGGGTCAATGCGGATAGTGAAAGTGTTGCGCGTTATGCTCACGCCGCGATACCAAATCTCATTCTTCACCGGCGTAGGCAAGTCGTCAGTCCAGTAGTCAATGACGCCTGTAAACTCGCCGGCAGCGGTGCCGTTGAGCAGACTCACTGAGTTGCCCTGCACTGTGTCGGAAGAGTTGGCGACTGCGCAATCAATACTAGCGTCGCCCGTGAACTCAATGAGCACCGCAGCGCGCGGGCTCTTGCCTACTTTAATGGTCTTCGCGTTGCCGAAGCCGCCGGTGGTTGATTGCACCAGCGTGCGCACCTGGTTGCCGTCATTGTCGTCAGCGCTTTCAACAATGACCAGGTCGTTTAGCGCGTCTCCGTTAATGTCGCCGATGAGCGCGTCAGCAGGGGCATGCCCCACCGATAGGATTTCCGGGTTTGCATAGCCAGTGTCCCCTTCCGAGCGGAAGATGAAAACGGTATTCCCCATGTCGCCGTTGTAGGCGCACGCTACGGCGTAATCGTCGCGCGCATCTGAGTTTATCCTCCCTACCGCGAGGCCGACAGGCTGGCGGTCGGTAGCAAACTCATTAGCGATTGTGAATGTCCCGTCGCCGTTGCCGGTTAGCAGCATAAGGCTGTTGCCTTCATCGCCATCGTGGCTGTTCAGCACCGCCAGGTCGCTAACATCGTCGCCGTTTAAGTTGGTTGCCGCGATGGATGTAGGCACTTTGCCAACCGGGGTGAATACAGGGTCAGCAAAGCCGGTCTCCGTCTTAAGCAGCACGGCGACGCGATTGCCCTCGGCGGTATCCAGGTAAAGCGTGGCCGCGAGGTCGTCAACTCCGTCGCCGTTGAAGTCTCCAACGCAGACGCCATATGGGGGCGAGGGCAGATCAATCTCCGTCTGGGCGGCGAACACGCCTTCGCCATCATTAAGGAGAAAGCTAAGCGACCTGCCGGTATCGGTGTCGCCGCTATTGGCGACGACTAGGTCTTGCTTGCCGTCGCCGCTGTAATCGTAGGCGATAAGGCTGGTTGGGGCATCGCCAACCGTGTAGTCAACGTGCTCTGCAAATGAGTGGTTGGAAAGCTGGAAAAGGATGCTAACCGAGTCGTCAAGGGCGTTGACAGTCGCTATGTCCACGAGAGCGTCGCCGTTCAGGGTTGCGCTGATGATGTCCACCGGGCCGCGCCCTGTCCGATTAAACGCGCCGATATCCGCCTTGGTAAGCGACATCACGCTGTCAACGGTTTTTGTCTCGCCGTGAAAGGCTATGTAGCGTTCCCAGCGTTTCCCACGGTTGGGGCCGCTAATCTCAGGGAGTGGGCGGTAATCCTCGCCGGTCTTGGGGCTGTTGCTGAAGTTGAAGACAAAGAAGTAGTAGTAGTTGGGGTTAAAGTCGGCCTTCGTCGTGAACGACAGCACAATTTCAATCGGCTGAACAGCGCCCCCGCCGCCCTTGTCCACCGCGCAGGTGGTGAGCAGCGCCAAAGCAGCCGCAGCCGCCAGGATGA
>JBBIJQ010000014.1:0-6817 GCA_037445915.1 Planctomycetales bacterium
AAACAAGAGCCCCTTCCCTCGCGCCCATTGATATCGCTTTTGCCGTAAGTTCGCCGGCAAGGCCTTGCTTGCGCGCAATACGGCTTGTAGTAACTGCAGTGATTACGCATAAGCGCAGGTCGTTCTTAAGGTGGCGAACATTACCAAGCGTTCTGTGCACGAGGCATTCCGCTTCGCCTTCAACGTCGGCGACCAGGCAGGGGCCGCTGGAAAGGTGGGTATCCATCCAATCCTCGTGGCCTTTCTCAATCCAGCCGGTCTCCAGCCAAATGCGGTGGACGGCCGCCTTATCCTTCTCAGGGTTGTAGTCGCGAAATTGCATGCAGAAATTATAGCCCTAAGGCTATTCGCGCGAACAGGTGGCTATGATTAAGCGCTGTTAATCTTGAATTACGCGCAGCCTGCGCGCGGCTAGCCTCAAGTTCCGCCAACTATGCCCGAGGGGTGAGCAGTCTCGTTGAAGGACGTGAAGCCGCTTGCGATGACTTTGCGCACGAGTCGAAGTTTTTCAGCCACTTCTTCCGGCACCGGGGTTCTGGTCGCGCTGTAAACTGCTTCAATTGACTTCAGCGTGTTCTTAATAAGCGCAAGCGCGTCCTTTTCCATTATCGCTTCCGCCGAATCGAACCTCTGGTAACCGCCTTCAAAATTGCCGTCGCGATAGGTTGCTGTTATAGTCCGGAAATCACCGACGTTTCTCAATTGAAGCGTAAAGACATCCCCGGTGAACTTGAAATTACAATAAGCATCAGGGCTTGTGTAATTAAGGGTGCGGGTCATCATCTTTCCCTGATACTCGGTGCTCCAGCGCAGGTCAATGTAATCGCCGCTTAAATCTGAAAGCGTGTAGCACCCGTCGCGCAGCTTCTCAAGCGCCGCGATTCCACGTGCTGTAAGCTTACCCGCCTCTTTGTCTTTCTCCAGCGTCAATGCGGCCATCTGAGTAATAGTTTCAACGCATTCCCGGTAGTTCTCCGGCAAGATTGCCAAATCCAGCGGCTCCATCATTTTCTGGATGCGGATGCTGAGGCTAAGCGGCCTTTCGTAGCGACTGGCTGCAAATGCGCCGAAAGTCGCGAAAGCCTCCAATTGCGCCGTATCGTAGCCGGCGACGGCAGGAGGCAGGCTGATAGACATCCAGTTGCCCTTCCAGTTGATGCTCACTGGCCCGTCCAACTCAGAATAAAATCCCGACCGGTAGGTCAACTCCTCGCTGGGGTAGGTTATCTCAGCAGAAATAGCTGTCTGTGCAGACAGCGTGAAGACGGCCATCGGGATCAGCAATGTTAAGATGCTTTTCATCTATATACTCCCGCGTCGTTATCGAATTCACCTATTATACTACTGCAGGATTTGGCGAGTCCTATTCTAGTAAGCAGGCCCGTAAACAGGCTTGTAGACGCCTATTCGGTAGTAAGCGCTGGTGTCGCCGTGTTCTTTCGGCGCAGGCGCGGGATTCTTGATGGTCGTGATGCCAGCGGCATTGTGGTCAGGGCGATGCTTGATGGGGAAGCTAGTGGAAAACCAGTGGGGGCTAACCTTCTCGCCAGGCGAAGCGCTGCCGATGGCGTAGCCCCAGCCGTTTTGCGAGCCAACAAAGATCATCCCGCCAGCGACGCAAGGCGTGGCGCTAATGTCAAAGCCATCATCAAACGCCCATATGGGCTTTCCGTTGTCTTCTTCAAGGCACCACATCCGCCCGTCGCGCGTGGGCACGAGGATGCAGCCGTCTGCGACTACGGGCGAGCCCCAGATGCGGTTGCCAAGCTTCTCTTGCCACAACTCCTTGCCATTGCCCATTTGCAGCGCATATAGGATGCCATCGTTACAGCCCACATATACGCGCTTCTTCCGGGGGTTCAACGCCACGGTCGCCCAAACACCGCGCGGCATCGCCTTGTGCCAAAGAGGCGTGCCATTCTTAGCATCCAGGCACCATACGTGCCCCTTCTCGGAAAAATCGCCGGTCGCGTTGGCGATGAAAATACATCCGCCGAAAAATACTGGAGAAGAATCTGTGTCGCCCAGGGTCTTGAACTTCCAAACGAGCTTGCCGGTGCCCGCTTCCACGCAGTAAAGGTAGCCATGCCCGCTTCCGGCATACACGCGCCCGTTCACTACGCACGGCGAAGACTCTATGCTGCCGTCCGTGGGGCCAAAGCGCCAGAGGATATCGCCTGTCTGCGGCGAGAAGCAGTAAAGGTAGTTGTCTTCGCCGCCGATGTAGCCGCGCCCGTCAGAGACGGCGGGATTGCTGTCCATGTCGTTTCCGGTGCGCGTTTCCCAGACCATCTGGCCCGAAAGCGTGTAGCAGTGAATCTTGTTGTCTCGCCCGCCGTGGTAGATGAAACCGTCGGCGACGGTAATACTTCCTTTGACACAGTGGTGGTTTGGGTAATACCAAAGCAGCTTTCCCGTTTTCGCATCGTGCGCGTAAACGTAGGAATCAGCGGAGCCATAGTAAAGCGTGCCATCAAGGAAACACGGCTGCCCCGTCCAGCCAAGGCCTGTCCAGGTCGTCTCCGGCGTCACGACTTTTGAGCCGCGCCGCTCGGAAGCGCCTTCAAACTTCGTGCGCGTCTTGAAGCGCCAAAGGAGCTTTGGCTTGCGCGGCACCTTTCCCACGCCCGACAGGTTGCGCTCCGGGTTACCGCGAAACATCGTCATCGTGTCGGCTGGCGACTTCGTCTCTAAGGGCTTTTCCGAAGCCGTCGGCGCAGCATCTGTTTCAGGTTCCTTCGCTCCGCCTTCCTCAGCCACCGTCTGTTGCGCTCCCTCATCCGCCGCGCCTACATCCTGCGCCAGCGCATGATGCAGCGGCAGCGAGCACATTGCAACAATGCCGATAACAAGCATCGCTGCAACCAGCCACATTACAGTTCGGGATGAAGGTAGGAAGCGCTTCATGAAAAGCGATTATAGCTGAAGGCCATTTCGCCAAGTGATAGAATCTCCTTGTCGGCATCCGCCGGCGCAATACCGAGGAGGGGTTACTCATGAACCTGCGTTATCTGGTAAGCATGTTGATAGCGGCGGCGCTTTTTGCCGCGCAATTCGCATTTGCCTCCGCTGCGTTCGCCGAAGAGGCGCACAACGTCATCGGCGGAGTGGACATGACCGCGCAGATGGATAAGACATACACTCCCGAAGAGTTGGCTGGCATAGACAGGGCGCTCAAGGCGATAAACATGGACCGCGGCGACTTGCGGTTCAACAAGAACTTCGCCAAGGGCTATTGCGCATTCCCGGTGACGCTGGCGATGATGGACGACCCGATGCTCATAGCGCCGTATATGGACGGCTTCGTGGACTTGGTTGCCGAGAATGGCTTGTCTTTATGGGGAGAACTGGACGCTTCCGTAGCGGCATACCCGAAGGACGTAACAGCCGCATATTTCCAAGCGAAAGTAGCGCTTCCGGCATACATGATGCCTAGCATGCCCGAGGCTTGGGAGACCGCCGACATTGTGGTCTTCCTCACGATGGTCGCAGAAGCTGCCGCGCCAAGCAGGCTTGGGCTGGAGCGCCACGACCTCATCCGCGAACAGCTCCCGATGATGATGGACTGGCACGACATCTACAAGTCGCCTTATACGCAGGAGCAGCGCGACGCATGGGCGAAAGAGCTTGAGGCCGCCGCTCCCAACTATATGTATAAGCAGTTTGAGCAGATTAGCATTGGCGGGCTTCTGGCTGACACGATGCGCTACCTTTACCCGCTTGACCCGCGCACATACATTGCGCGCATAAATCCTGAAGCTTGGCCTAAAGATGGGCCGGTCATCGTGGAAACCAAAGGCGGGCGCATCGGCGTCGGCACAATGGGCGACGATATGTGGAACGGCGAGTTTACGATGCTTATTGACCCGGGCGGCAACGACTATTACGGTGAATGCCGCATTGGCGCCGCACACGGCACCGCTGACCGCGCGTTCGGCTACTTTGCCGACCTTGGCGGGAACGACTATTACGACTGCGGCGGAACAGACATCACACTAGGCGCGGCGGTGCTTGGCATTGCGGCGTTCTTTGACTTGGGCCAGGGCAACGATCGTTATGTCGGCGGTGCGATGACCATGGGTGCGGCTGCGGGCGGCGTGGCGCTGTTCTACGACGACGGCGGCACTGACAAGTATGACGGCAAGTCTTACACGCAAGGCGCAGCAGGATTCGGTGTCGGCATAATGATAGACGACAGCACCGGCGAGCCGCCGAATGTGCCCACCGACATTGAGACGTCGGAAGAGCTTGTGAATGCTGGCTTTGATAACGACTACTACACGGCATACGTCAACGCGCAGGCGTTTTCCCGCACACTGGGCGTTGCCGTCTGCTCCAACAAGCGTGGCAACGAGGTCTACCATGCCGGTGGCGTTTACCTGCATGCGCCGTTATTTGCCGATCGGTACCAGTCATTCAGCCAGGGCTTCGCGATTGGCGAGCGCAACATTGATTACGCTGGCGGTATCGCTTACATCATTGATTACGCAGGCAATGACCGTTACCTTGGAGACATTTACAACCAAGGCGTTGGATATTGGTATAGTGCAGGACTGCTTTGGGACGGCGCGGGCAACGACTCATACGAAATGACGCAATACGGCCAAGGAAGCGGCATCCACCTCGCTGTCGGCGGAGTCATTGATGGCGCCGGCAGCGACACCTACGTCATGCACAGCGGGCTGGGGCAGGGCGGCAGCCACGACTATGCTGCATCCATCATGCACGACCGCGGAGGCGATGACCATTACATGGGTATGACAAGCTGCAATGGCACTGGCCTAACCAACTCTGTGGGCTTATTCATAGACCGCGCCGGCAATGACACATACGCTGGGAGAAAGGATGGCGGAATGAACTGGGGCCGGCCCGAGCGCGGCACGGCGAGCATCGGCATATTGGTGGACTGCGCGGGCATTGACCATTACCTCGGCATTATGAAAGACGGCGGAGTGTGGAGTAGCAGCGAGTTTGGTGCTGGCATTGACATTACCCCGCCTCCCGCAACGCCGGATAAGTTCGCCTCTGAAGGAGCCGCTAACAAAGTGTCCGGCAAAGCGCCCATTCCTGAAATCTGCAACTACAAGGGTAATATTAACCAGAAGGCGTTTGACGAGCTGTGGGAACTCAGCATCCGTTGGGAAGTGGGTGACAACCGCTACATTGTTCCTGAAGCGCACAAGCGGCTCGTAGCTTTCGGCGAAGCGGCGCTGCCATACTTGAGCAAGGTAATGAACGACCCCTCGTCGCTGGCAAGCCGTGGATTTATGGGTGTCTTGGGCCCGTTAAACGCGAAATATCCTACGGGAGTGGAAGCCATCGTCAAGGAAAACCTCATTTCTGATGATGACATGCGCATACGGCAGGCGATGTATCTTGTCGGCGAGCTGAAGCTCAAGAACCTTGAAAACGACGTAGCAGCGCTCCTTAATGTGAAGGAATACCAGCGCCGCGCGATAAGCGTTCTTGGTCTAATCGGCAGCCATGTCGCCGATGACCGCCTCAAGGCCATGCTCGCGCCAAACAATGAAGAAGCGACCATACGCGTGGCCATCACGACGCTGTTCCAGCTTAAATCGGCGAACTACGATGACCTGCGCCCCCTGCTTGACCACCCGCTTATCAGCATCCGCGATACGTTAATGAATCTGTTCGTGGCGAACTACGAAGGCTACCGCGACGCTATCCGCAATGACTTGGAGAACAACGCTTCGCTGACCATTCGCCAGCAGCGCACGCTACTTGCCATCGCCGCGCGCGGGGAAACCGAGCCCACCCAGGCGCTCATGGACGCTGTATCGGCGCGCTTCGCCAGCGATGATTGGGGAATGCGCGCCGATGCCGTGCGGTGCGCGCGCAAGTGGGCCGCGCTAAAGGGAATGAAGCGGGCAGCTATAGCCCCTCTTATGCGCGCCATGCGCGAGATGCTTGCTAAGGAGACCGAACCCTACGTCCTATTTACCGCCGAGGAGAATGTGGGGTAGAGCATGGAAGATAGAGGTCAGCAGCCTCATTCCTATCTTTCTGGAGATAACAGTGACTACTATTCACTCAGTAAGTGTGAAGTGCGCGTTATGCGGGGCTGAAACAAACGCAGAAGTGCTCGGCAGTACGAATCAATTTGGCTATGCTGACCTTGATACGCGGCCTCCAGAAATGGCACGTTCAACGATTGAGTATTGGATATTGCGCTGTCCATCTTGCGGCTATTGCGCTCCTGATATTGCTAGAGCTGATGAGGGGCTTAGTGACTTCATTAAGACCCCGCAGTATCTAGCTCAATTGGCCGATGTGAAATTACCTGCAAAGTGTCGGGAATTCCTATGTTGGGCGCTCATAGCTGAACATACTGGTGATTATTCCGCCGCCGTATGGTCTGCGGTACATGCGGCATGGGTGTGCGATGATGCTCTGAACGATGCTGCCGCGAAGGGATGCAGGCTGAGAGCTATCTCGCTAATCAACGATGCAATATCAAAAAAACAAAGGCTATTTAGGACAAAGCAAGAACTTGCCGTACTTCATGCCGATCTACTAAGAAGAACTTGTCAGTACTCAGAGGCGATACGAATTGTTGATGATAACCTTGGCGTTCAGCAAGAGGTTTGCGTTCAGAAACTACTAGAATATGAAAAACTTCTTTCGCAAAGGGAAGATGACCGATGTCATACTTTAGTAGGAGCCATCGGAGAACTCGAAGATCCAAAGTACACGATAATGATGTGAGAATTTGGCTTACTGAGTTTTTCTAGTGCGTTTATTATCCTCCGCGGGAGGGGCTCGAACCCCCAACCTACTGGTTAATCCCGCCTGCGGC
>JBBIJQ010000014.1:6917-26880 GCA_037445915.1 Planctomycetales bacterium
AGAACATAAAACAATCCTCCGCGGGAGGGGCTCGAACCCCCAACCTACTGGTTAATCCCGCCTGCGGCGGGACTCTGCTATTGAGCTATCGATTCATTCCTCTAGGAACCTTTTAACTCCGCGTTTCTTGATCTTCCGTTCAAGGAGCATTGCTTCAGAGCGGCTGGCTGCTTTGGATGCCCAGATAATCTCCCACATTCCGGCATGCCGATGAGTAGTCCTACCGCCTCCAAATTCGGGACGATTGTGCTCCTCTAGCCGTCGCAGTAGGTTGTCGGTCTGCCCGCAATATAGCGCCCGGCTTTCGTTGTTTCTAAGGATATAAACGTAGAACATAAAACAATCCTCCGCGGGAGGGGCTCGAACCCCCAACCTACTGGTTAACAGCCAGCCGCTCTGCCATTGAGCTACCGCGGAATAGGCTGTGCATTATACCCGTCTCGTCACTTGCCTTCAAGGGGCAAGCCAGCTTTCCTTGTCGCGCTGAGTCTCCTTGACATCACAGCTAAGATAGGATACATTCTTACTTGAGAGTGATTACTATTTTGGCGGAAACCCACGAAAACGGCGGCATGCAGCTTACGGCGGATGAAAAACGTCAGCGGATGGCACATTTCGTGAATGAGCTTAAGCGAAACGGCATAAAGCTTACGCAGCAGCGAATGGAAGTATTCCGCGAACTATTAAAATCGCAGGATCATCCTGATGCTGAAGCAATTTTCAAAGCTGTCCGCAAGCGTATGCCGACAATTTCCCAAGACACTGTCTACCGGACAATGTGGATGCTGCTTGACATAGGGCTGATAGGCATCCTAAACAATTTGCATGCTAAGACGCGTTTTGACGCTAACATCAGCGCTCACCACCATTTCATCTGCGTGAGATGCGGCATTGCGCGTGACTTTGTATGCGAAGAGCTGGATAATTTCCCTTTGTCGGATGCTGTTGCAAGCCTTGGAATCGCGCAAAATACGCGGGTAGAGGTCAAGGGCTTATGCCTTGCGGTGCAGCAAGGGCAAGGTCAAGCAGCCCATTTAGGCACCATACATCTAGGAGGTTTGATATATGAAAGACGGCAAAAAGAACCCGCTGACTACTGGCTTTGGAATGCCAGTGGACAATGACCTGAATTCGCAGACGGCAGGTGAGAAAGGGCCGGTGCTGATGCAAGACATTCACTTGATTGAGAAGCTCGCCCACTTTGACCGGGAGCGAATTCCCGAGCGAGTAGTGCATGCCAAAGGCGCTGGCGCGCACGGCTACTTTGAAGTTACGCGCGATGTAACGCAGTACACGCGCGCAAAGTTTCTTTCAGAAGTAGGAAAGCGCACTGATGTATTTGTTCGCTTTTCAACTGTCGGCGGCGAGAAGGGTTCGGCAGATACAGAGCGCGATCCTCGCGGTTTCGCCGTTAAGTTTTACACCGAAGAAGGCAACTACGATTTGGTCGGCAACAACACTCCAGTCTTTTTTATCCGCGACCCGCTGAAGTTTCCTGATTTTATCCACACCCAGAAGCGCCACCCGGCGACCAATCTCAAAGACCCGAACATGTTCTGGGACTTTCTTTCCCTCACGCCCGAGTCTATCCACCAAGTCACCATCCTTTTCTCCAACCATGGCACGCCGAAGAGTTACCGCCATATGAACGGCTACGGCAGCCATACTTTCATGTGGTACAACCTAAAAGGCGAGTATTTCTGGGTGAAATTCCATTTTAAGACGGAGCAGGGCGTCCAAAATTTCACAGGAGAGGAAGCCGACCTGATGCGCGGGGTTGATCCTGACCACGCAACTCGCGACCTTTATGATGCGATAGCAAGGGGCGAGTTCCCTTCATGGCGGCTTGAAGTTCAGGTTATGATGCCAGAACAAGCTGAAAGTTATCGGTTTGACCCTTTCGATGTCACGAAAGTGTGGCCGCACGCAGACTTTCCGACCATGGACATCGGAAGGCTGGTACTTAACCGCAACCCTGAAAATTATTTCGCAGAAGTGGAGCAGGCTGCATTTTCACCCGGTAACTTTGTTCCAGGCATTGGCCCATCGCCAGACAAGATGCTGCAAGGCCGCCTTTTCAGTTACCACGACACCCAGCGGCATCGCCTTGGCCCGAACTTCCACCTGCTGGCGATCAACGCCCCGAAGGCTTCTGTCATGACCAGTTATCAAAGGGATGGAGCCATGCGCACCGACAATAATAGTGGTGGCGGGCCTAATTACTGGCCAAACAGCTACGGGGGGCCTGAGCCTGACCCGTCTTACAATGTACCGCCGATTGGTGTTAGCGGGCTGGCTGCTAAGCATTCCTACAAGCTAACTGAAATTGACTTCGTCCAGGCAGGCGACCTTTACAGCAAGGTAATGAACAACGTAGACCGAGAACACTTGATAAACAACATTGTTTCGCACTTACAGAATGCTGAAAAAGCGTTTCAGCTTCGCCAAACTGTGCTGTTCTATCGGGCAGACCCGGACTATGGTTTCCGCGTAAGCGCGGGACTTCAATTGGACTTTGAGGAAATAAAGCGCCTAGCAGCTGAGCCTCTCTAGGCGGCGCTGAAGCGAATGCAGCTGCGGTGGAAGCGGTGCAGCGTTGCCAAGGGAGCCGGATTGGCATAGAATCAATGAACTTCCACGCCGGGGTACGGATTATGAAATTGCGCAATAGCGTTGTCTTGATGGCGTTGGCGCTGCTCATCGCCTATACAATTCCAGCAGCTTCCGCCGAGTGCGCGCGGCAGGGCGAAAAGTCTTGCGGCAAGCCCGAGACCTCTTGCGACAGCCACTACAGTAGCCGTTCCTACGATCGTGAGTGTGCCGAAAGCTGCGCCGAGTGCGGCTCCTGCGGCGATGATGCAGGATATGGAAATTGCCCTAAGGACGAAAACTGCGCTGGCGAGCGCTGGCGCAGCCAAGCTTCCAAGCGCAGCGCGGGCATGCGCCATGGAGACCGCAAGAGTTATCAGTTCGCTGAGGAACGGGATTTCCAAAGGCTAGTTGATAATGAGCTGAAGCTCTGCGCCTGCCAAAAAATCAGCCTTGCTGAAAAGCGTAATGCCTGGATGGCTGAAACTATTGAGCTTCAACGGCTGTATTTCGCAGACCGCAGCATCGGCATAGAAGGCTTTAACCACCGCCTAACTCTTCTCAATCGAAGATACGACCGTTGCACGCGCAAGATGCTCAGCCCACTCCAAGATACCGTGTTTCCTGAGCACATGTGGGTGCTTTATAGCAGTTCTGCATGGAATAAAGGGTTTCATCCTGGATTCAAGCGCGTTTTGCGCGAAATGCTGGAAGAGCACGAACGCGACTTCCGCAAGCATTACGGCAAGCGCGGGAAGTGGGTCGAGGGATGCTACCACTAAGCTATAAACGGGTACGATAGCCGCACGCCAGTGCATAGTATTTATCTATAATCTTTATAATAGCTTGAGATAGGTCTATACTCCGCCCGGGATACTTCTTATTCTGGAGCGAATTTATGGACAGGACGATACTGATTAACAGCAGCCGCCTTGGCATAGGCGACGACGCGCTAGGCGATGTCCTTATTGCTTCATTTCTCAGGAAGCTCTGCTTGGTGGAGAGCAAGCCCGACCGAATCATTCTCTACAACAGTGGCGTGCTGTTGGCTGCACAGGGCTCTCAAGTTCTTGACGCGCTTGATACGATGGCGCGGCAGGGCGTAGATATACTCTCTTGTGGCACTTGCTTGGGCCACTTTGGACTGCTAGATAAGCTGGCAGTCGGGCGCAAAAGCGATATGCAGGAGATTTCCAACTTTCTGAGCGTTGACCAAGTTACGACTGTTTAGCGGGCTAAGCCAGTTCTGCTTTCCGGTTTACGTGGTTTCTTTGGAACAAATTGCTTAACTGTCTCGTCTAATAAGGTATAATCTTATACTGAGGACGGGTAACTCCTAATATTGGAGCGGGCAGTGAAGTACGCAATTTGGATTACAGTCGCCCTGGCCCTGTGGGCAAGCAATTCGCTCGCCCAAGTAGCGAACCCAAAAGACCCTCTAACCCTCTTCGCACCACAGCCTATATTTCAGCTTACCTCAGGGAAGTTAGGCAGTTTTGACGCGACCGTAGACTCTACTTTCGCCTGCGTGCCAGCTGATAGCGCAACCGAGGCCGTTTTAACTGTCCGGTTGTTTGCTGGCAGTTCACCTGTTTCTGGCCGAATGCTAGCGCTACTCTTCGTAGACGGTGATGGTCGGCTAATACCCGATAGTCCCGTTACTAACGGGAATGGCGAAGCGACTTTTACTTACCGCGCAGGGAAACTTGCAATCACGAACCGCTTTGAGCTCCTTGATGTTTCAACTGGAGCAACGATGGAAGTCGTTCTCCCGACGAGCCTATGCGCACAGGTTAAGATTGAGCTTGTTGACCCGGTTATGTACGCTCAGCGGCAATCATCGGCGATGCTGCGGCCTGACATGTTTAACCTTTCGCTTAAGGCTTTTCCTGAAGCGCTGCCAGCGGACGGAGTTTCAAGTTCGCGCATTACCGCCTATCTCACTTATAAGGATGGCAGGCCTGCAGCAGGCTTTCCCATCACATTCAGCATAGTCAACGGCTCAGGCGGAATCACTCAGGAGCAGAATGCAACAGACGCCCAAGGGTACGTGACCGCCTTTTACCGCGTCGGCGAAACAGTTGGCATTACTACGATCTCGGCGGTTGAGCTAACTACTGGCAAGCGCGCATCAGTTGAAATAGTCATTGTCGAGGCAGGGCCCGCTAAGCTCAAGCTTTGGCTGGTAGATATTTCCGGGACACGCCTGGAAGAGAAAGCCTCACTGCCTGCTGACGGCTCTTCGGCGATAACCTGCGTTGCCCAGGTGCTTTCCCTCGTGGATACTCCGATAGCAGGGGCCAAAGTGCAGTTCACGCTTAAGAACAATCTTGGCCGGCTGGAGGTCATTGAGGCCGCTACGGACGGTAACGGCGTAATCCATGCTATTTTTACCGCGAGCACCATCACAGGCGAGGAGACAGTAACCGCCTACTTGATATCAGAGTAGCCGCTTCGCGCTTCGCTTAGGATTGTTACCGTTTGCGAAACAGCACGTAAAGCGGCCTATCAATCGCGCCACCTCTTTTAACAACCCAGTTTCCGCTAACTGCTAGCTTATCAGCTATGTCACTTGTGCGGAGTATTAGAACAAAGTAGCCTGCGCCGTCACTTGCAATTAGCTCTTTAGGCGGAACCACTGCGCGCCCTTCGTTCAGCCAGCTGTTATACGCCTGTGCAGCATTTCCGATTGGTATTCCTTTGCGACGGATGGTGACAGTCGCGTCTTCAGTCCAAATACTCGGGGGTGAATGTTCGGTAACAGCGTGTTCATTAATGAGCGTGCTGATTGAATCCTCAACAAAGTTGGCTTCAACAATGTGCGTGCGCCACAAAACTAGTTCGTGTTTGAGGCGATGCGTGGATACCGTGAAGACAGCATAAAACGCAATCAGGGCTGCAACTACAATGATTGAGCGCAGCTTAGGACTTAATTTGGGTGTGATGACACTAAGAAAAAAGCACCCAATAGCAAGGCCCGCCAACTCAGTGAGCAGGCTTGAACGGAGGGTGTAATATGCTGCGCTCAGCGGAATGGGCGCGATGAGAAGGAACATCACAGCCGCAAGTGCCTGCCGCCTTTGAATGCCAAGGATAACCGCAAATAGAGCTGCGGCCAGCCCAAGTAGTAAGAGCGGCCTGCGGACGAAGTGGTAGTAGTTGATTGCAGAGTGTTTAGCAAGTTCCTGAACAGAATAGTAGTCCAACAGGCCGGACGTATGAGCCGTCTTTTTGAGGCTGCCGTACTGGTCCCAAACATAGCCGTTAATGTCGCCCGCGCGCGGTAATCCATCCAGCACGCCGCGCTCGGCAAGCCTGTGATAGCGAAACTCAAGGCCGCACCAAATTTGCTCACGCAAAGTACTGGTATATCCGGAAAACTTGGAGGTGAAGAATAAAGCGATACTCATTGCAGCCAACAATCCTATTGCGTAGCGGGCAGGCCTGTTGTTGAGTGTAGGCAATAGCGCTATTGCGGCGGCTAGGGTTAGCGCAGGGGCGTGATACCTTAGCTGGGAAAGCACAATAGTGAGGAATACGATTAGGAGCAATTGCAGCGTAAATAGTCGGTTCAGGCTGCCATTTCTGTATGTGAACTGGAAGCAAACTGCCAGAAGTAGCAAAGTCAGAGCCGTGTATAACATGTCAACCGACGGTGACAAGACTGAGCTAAACAGGCTCGGGGAGGTGATTGCAGCTAAAAGCGCAAGCATTGCAGCCGGAATAGGCTTGTAGTTCTTGATGGATGCAGCCAGCAGTATACACATGACAACTGCGAGGCCGAAAGCCGAGAGTACCCTTCCTGCAATCACTCCACCGCCAAGCGACTGAAGCAACACCGGATAACCGCATGGAAAATATCGAGATGGGGTTTCCCCCATGAACGCTAGAAAGTCCGGCTGCCAAAGGATGAGTCCAGGGCTATAAAGGATGTAGATATACGCGGCAAAAGCTGCGGAGTAAATACAAGCTAGAACGATACCAGTTCGCTGGCTAATCCAGTTGCATGCCACAGCTTACGCACCTAGATTGATTATGACGATGCCTGCAATGATTAAAGACGCACCAACCACCTTCACCCAGGTAATCGGCTCTGAAAAGAGAAAGTGGCTGCCTGCAAAGATAATTATATAGGAGAGGGCTACCATTGGGTAAGCGACGGTCAATGGCGTCTCTCTGAGCGCGGCTATCCACAAAACTGCGCTGACGGCAAAACAGGCAAACGCTGCAAGCACAGAGCCTGTAGTAAACAACTCTATCAGCCAGCGCCAAACACCAAGATGAGAAGGCGCAGGCAAGATGCGCGAAGCGTACTTGAACAGCAACTGGCCGACAGCGCCAAGCGCAATGCTCGTTAGCAGTATCGCTATTGTCCTAGCTGTCAGTCCCATTATCCTTCTCCATATTTCTTAGGCCTCCTACGTAACATCTCCCGACAGCCAAGCGAAATGTAACGCCATATTGTTTGGCGAAGGGGCATTTTACTTGGCCCAGTTTTTAAGTCGTATCGCAGGATTAGAGGCACTTCCGCGCATTGCACGCCCATTCTGTTCAGTTTGAGCAGGATTTCAGCTTGGCATGCAAATCCCATCTCGGTAATGAAGTTATCGCCATACTTCTGGGCGGCACTGAAAATTGTTCGCGCTGCGTAAAGCCGAAAGCCCGATGAATAATCGTGAACGCCTCTGACCGGCAATAATTCACCCATAAGGCTAGAACACAAGCGGGAGAGGAATTTCCGCTGCTTGGACAAGCCGATTTCCTTCCCGCCGGCTACAAAGCGCGACGCGATAACGATTTCGTTCCCGCTTCTCGCAGCCTCCAGCAAAAGGAAGATAGTCTCAACGGGATGTGTCCCGTCAGCATCCATTGTTACGAGCACATCATCATCATTAGCCTGCGCAAGGAACAAGCCAATGCCGCTCTTTATCGCAGCGCCCAAGCCCATGTTTTGCTCGTGCGTAATTATGTTTATGGGCATCAATGATGCTGATGGCGAAGCCAACGTTGCCAAGGCGGCTTTCTGTGTGCCGTCTATGCTGCCGTCATCAACAATAATCAAGGCCACACGCATTCCCTGGTTACGCAGGAGCGTCTCCGCCAACCCGCTGAGTTGCCGCAGCACCGTAGGAAGCGCCTGCTCCTCGTTATAGCAAGGGAGTAACACCCATAGTCGACCCATCCTTAGATATTATACGCTCTCTTTTCTTTGAGCGCGCACATGGTAAGATAACTCGCTAAGCTCATTTGAAGGGAGTCACTATGGCGAAAAGCGCGCACACTTGCGCAGACGCAGCTGCGGCCAACCGTTTTCATATCAGGTGGAAGCCAGAGACATACTGGCTGTCCGCAATCCTGTCGTTGCTCACTATATTTCTTATAAGCACAGCATCGGGCGGTTGGATCGTGGGGGCTCCTTTGAGTCGCGAAGGCTCGCTGATGATACTTCTGCTGTGCGCGCATATCTCTATATTGCTTCTAGTGATGCACGCCGTGAGCATCTTAATGCTCACCCATATTTCCACGGGCCTGTTCACTTCTTGGGCCTACCGCAAACGCCTGCGAGACGCCTGGACTTGGATTCCGGCGGCAATGTTCCTTTCAGGCAGCGTATGGCCGCTTGCGGTGATGGCCCATTCTGGGCAGGCTATTTGGCCTTGGTGGTGGACTGAATGGGCAATAGGCATTGCCATCGCAAACCTACTACTTATCATCCCGCTTATTCAAGCGCTTATGCGTTCAGTAACCCCAAAGTATTACTTGAAATCTCTTGTTGGCTGGGAAACCATCACAGAGGCTGACTTGAAGTCTGAGCTAAGCGGTCGACAAGAGGAAATTTGGCGGCTGGTATTACATGACATGATGCAGCGCTCAATAACGGAAGGCAGGCTTCTAGTCCTTAAAGAGATTTTGAATGCCTTAGAGAAACGTGCCGCAAAGCTCCTGCTGCTAGCATGCCCCGAGGATTCACCTGCGCTTGCTGAATCGCTTTGCGTCCCTTTTGCTGCAGCAATTAGAATTGGAAAAAGGGCCCAATCAGCGCTTTCGCTAAAGGTTATCCAGGCAACGCTGCATGCGATTTCATCGTATTGCGCCGGCAAAGGAATGGCAGGCGCGGCAGAAGTGTTTTTCCTATGTGCCGAGACATCTCACGACTAGAGGCGTCTCAAATAGTGAAACTCGCTGTTTTGAGTGCTAGACTAAGCGCCTATGCGTGTGATGCTAACAGGCGGCGGCACCGGCGGGCACATTTTTCCGCTGCTGGCTGTCGTTGAAGAGCTGCGCGCCATAAGCGCCAGCTGCGAGTTTCACTGGTTCGGAAGCCGCCGCATGGAAGCTGAAATTGTGCCTCAAGCTGGCATACAGGGCACCTTTGTCAGCTTTACTTTCAGCTACCGCAAGCTAAGCCTGAACGCGCTCGGTTATTACCTGCGCACTATTCCTCCATGGCTGCTAGGGAGTCCAGTTTGGGCTGCGCTTAAAACGCTGTCGCGAATTCAGCCGGATGTTGTGCTTTCCTCAGGAGGCTATGTGAGCGTGCCGATGCTATTGGCGGCTAAGCTAAGCGGCATTCCCATTGCATTGTTGGAGATAAACAGTGTTCCAGGGCGCGCCACAAGAGGGAACGCGCGCACCGCTTGGAGAATCTACTGCGCAACTGAAAGTATCGCATCTCAGTTTGGTTCTTACCCAGCCAATAAGGTGCTTGTAACCGGTTATCCGGTGCTGAAGCCCATGCTTACTCCATCGGAAGCCCGCGCGCACTTCGGATTACCCGCTAATTTACCAATACTCGTAATCCAAGGTGGCAGCAGCGGCGCGTCGCCAGTTAACAAAGTCATTGACGAAATGCTGCAAGATGTGGCATTAGCCAATAAACGCGGTGGCTATCTTGCTATCTTGCACCAGCGGGGAAATGCCTCAGGGGATGGGACACCCAGCCATTTACCTCATTGGCCGTACTACCGCACGATTAGCTTTGACAGGCATCTCACTTCCGTTTATTACGCCGCGTCACTGTATTTCGGCAGGTCTGGGGCTGCGACTGTCGGCGAACTGGCCGCAGCTAAGCTGCCAGCTGCGTTGATGCCTTATACAATGCATGCGGATAAGCAACAATACTCCAATGCTAACACTTTGGTAAGCGCAGGCGCTGCGGTTCTTTTTGACGAGAGCGATGCGGATGTTGCCGGAAAGCTAGGCGCGATGATTGAGGAGTGCGTGTTTGGGGCCAGGGGAGAAGAAATGAGGGCGGGTTACTCCGGTATTCCATCGGATGGCGCTCTTTCCATTGCTACGGATATGGCCGTGCAGTTCTTCTCGGAGGGGAATAGATGAGACACTGGGCGGCAGCGCATATCGCCGCCTGGCTCGTCTTGTTGGTGCTCAGCGGCGCGCCGGCGGATGAGACGGCATCTTATGCCATAGACGTAGGGATCAAGACGTTGCAGGTTAGCTATAGGCCCATAATAGCCGACAACGGCCAGAACTATATCGCTTTTGACTTGTTGGCGAACGTTGAGAGCTACCGCGAGACGAGGACTGAGCCAGCCATAAAGCTTGGCCCGCAGCTAGGGGATTCCGAAGCTGGAGGGGAAGCTATCAAAGTTCAGCGCCCGGCCTTAAGTGAAGCTACCGTGCGCGAGTTCAAGATTGGAGATGCAAGCTATATTCTGGCCGAAGCTGTAGATGGCTCCCTGCGCGTGAGCGACAGCAACATGGGATCAATCGGGTCTGGCGCAATAATACAAGGTAAGCGGATGTACATAGCCGAGGACTCCTTGTTTGCGATGGGCATAGCGCTATCTTATGCTCCGGAGACGGGCAATATGCGCCTTCTTGGGATCCTGACATCTATATCGGGAAACAAGAGCGAGCAAACGCTGAACATCACTACGCTGCTGCCATCACGTGCCGCTATTAGCGGAATAGAAGGCGGTTTTAAGGTTGTCCTAGAAGCTGTATTTGTGAAGGAAAGCTACGAGCGCCAGATCCTTGGCAGCTCCGTGAGCGTGCGAAACTTGCCATATCACCGCTTAGAGATAAGCTGCCGGCAGGAAACTATAACAGGCTACAAGCTCTACACTGATGAAAAGTCGCAGACAGAATTAAGCGTCCATTTAGCTAACCACTTTAATGTAGTCTCAACAGAGCGCACTTCTTCAGGCGAGATTGCGCTAACTGTAGGGTTCACGCGCCCTGTTGAAGTTAAAACGCAAGTGCTTCAGTCGCCGCCCCGGCTAGTGCTGGATTTCGCAGGCGCCATCTATCGTGAAGCTACAAAGTACATTGATGTGAAAGTCGGCGGAGTGCGCCAGATTAGGGTAGGGCAGTTCTCGCAAGACCCGCCGGTAGTCCGCGTTGTCGTGGAAATGTCGCGCCTGCTAGACTACCGCATTCTCAAGCAGGGCAGTGGCGAGAAGTACTACGTTCAGATGCTTAGCGCGCGCTTAGGGAAGGCGGCAATCATGCTGGATGCGGGGCACGGCGGGAGCGATACTGGCGCGATTGGCGTTACCGGACTTTTTGAAAAGGATATCGTTCTTTTAACGACTCAGCAGCTCCAGCGGAAACTGGAAAATATGGGGTATGAAATTGTCCTAACGCGAAACAACGACAGCTTTGTTTCGCTTGGCGAGCGTGCAGATTATGCGAACAGCGCCCTGCCAATGATATTCGTCTCCATCCACGCAAACGCAATTGAAAACCCGCAGTTTACTGGTGTTATGACTTTTCACTATAAGGGATCCAACGAAGGGGTCAAGCTTGCTTCAGCCATACAACGCGCTTTGCTAAGCTCTACTGGCGCGGTTGACCGTGGCGTGCGGACAGCCAATTTTTTTGTGCTTCGCGAAACGGTCGTACCGGCAGTCTTGGTGGAAATAGGCTTTCTAACTAACTCAATTGAGGAGTACAAGCTAAGGGACCCGCATTACCAACAGAGGATAGTTAGCGGCCTGGCTGCAGGCATTGACGAGTACATGCGGACATTCGGGGGAGGGTAGCGATGCTAGGGACATTGCGTAATGCGCTTGCACAGCCGCCTGATGTTGCTGCGAAAGCTCTCTTGGGCGGCGATCTTATACGGATTATGCCTGAAGGCGACGTAGTGGTTTGCCGAATCGTTGAGGCCGAGGCTTACCATGAAAGCGAACCCTGCTGCCATGCCTACCGTGGCGTTACGAGACGCAATGCTTCTATGTTCATGCGCGCAGGGCATGCTTACATCTATTTGATATACGGAATGTACTACTGCCTTAACGTGTCCTGCGGAAAGGAAGGTGAAGGCGCGGCTGTTTTAATACGAGCGGCCGAGCCAGTTATGCCAAGCAGCTTGAGATTGAGTGGGCCAGGATTGCTCTGTCAAGCACTTTGTATCAATCGCGAGCTAGATGGATGCGATATGCTGGCCCCAGCCTCAAGCCTAAGGCTTCACAAACGAGGTTTGATGCGCGGGGAGGAGGTTGCGGCGACGAAACGAATCGGATTGCCGGCGGAGGATAACTTGATGTGGCGATTCACCATAGCTCAATCCCCTTACTTATCACGCAAAACTAAAAGAGCTTAGAGGCAGCCCAGGCCGCATACGGCGCACGCATCAGCGCAAGACGGGCTGGCCTCCTTGCGAAAGTACTTCTGCCACTCATCCCATAAGTACTTCCTGCTAACGCCGGTATCAATATGCCCCCATGGGAACGCTTCATCCTCGTGCCGCTCACGATGTACTTCGTCCAGTGCATCTATTCCTGCCGAAGCGCATGCGTCAATCCATGTTTGCGCGGTGGTCGGCTTAAGCTCAGAATCCCAAAGCCCGCGCTCGTGAGCTTGTGCGATTACGCAAGCTAAGCGCCTGTCGCCGCGCGACAAAAGCGTCTCTAGGAAAGCCTCGTCGTAACCGGTGTATGATAGATGCACACTCTTGCCCAACTGTGCGAATTCGTCTCGTAACAGCTTGTGTTTGGAACGCAGGCTGGACTCGTGCACAAGCGGCGCCCACTGCATAGGCGTATGGGGCTTTGGGATAAGTGCGTTAATGCTAACGTTGATATGTGGAGGGTGGGGGGCGTGTGCCCGCGCTAATCGCTTTAGCTCTCTCGTCAGCGAGACAATAGCCGTAACATCGTCTTCACTTTCACGGGGGAATCCGCACATAAAGTACAGCTTAAACTTATGCCAACCAGCCTCGCATGCGCGGGTTATCGTCTCTCGGATGTCGTCTTCAACAATATGTTTGTTGATAGCGCTGCGGAGGGATGCGCTGCCAGCTTCCGGCGCAAAAGTCAGCGAGCTTTCTTTTGGCCTCCGCATCAGCGTAGCAACCTGCTGGGAGATAGAGTCCATTCGAAGTGAAGGGACGGATAGGTTCACCATCTGCTTGGATAGCTGCATGCGAAGTTGCTGAAGAATATCCAGTATCTGCGGGTGATCAAGGACAGATAAGCCTTGCAGGCTTAGCTGGTCGGCCCCTGTTGCTTTCGTGAGGGCCATACAGGAATTTGCGACTTCTCCAGCGCCCCTAACTCGCGCTGGCAGGTAAACGTGCCCTGCATGGCAAAACCGGCATCGTTGAGGGCAGCCACGCATAATCTCAATATTCGCCCAGTTGCCCGGCGTTTCCACCCAAGGAATAACTAGTTCAGTCGGCGCTGGCCATTGCGCGAAGTCATGGAGTATCCTGCGCTGGATACGTTTCGGCGCATACATTACATGGCGCAACTCAGAGCTTGTATTCAGTCCGCTAAAGTGACCATCCTCGTAACTCGGCGTGTAAAAACTAGGGATAAAAACGCCCGGTATGCGCGCTAGCTCTTCTAGTCGCCTAAGACGGGAGGCTCCGCGCATTTCAGCTAAGCAGTGCGCAATATCAAGCACCAATTCTTCGCCTTCACCAACCGCAACTGCGTCAAGCATATCTGCTATGGGCTCCGGGTTAAGCATGCACGCCCCGCCACCAATCACCAAGGGGCCGTCGTCGGGACGGTCCCGTTGCATAACTGGTATGCGGGCTAAGCGCAGGATGATTGGAAGGTTCAGAAAGCTACGCTCATGAGTAAAGGAGATCCCAACCGCGTCAAAAGAGCGCAAAGAGTGCTTTGATTCCAAAGTGCACAGCTCAATTCCTGACCGGATCATTACTTCACGCGCGTCAGCGCCAGGAAGGAAAAAGCGTTCGCAGAGATAAGGGCCGCCGGCTGCCGGAGACTTAGTTGGAGACCATCGTTCTGGCGAATTCACTACGGCATAGAGTATCTGCAATCCCAGATAAGACATCCCTAGCTCATACAAATCAGGGAAACCAAGGGCTAACCGGAAACGCGCCTCATTCCAGTTTTTCTGCACAGAGTATCTTTCCCCCCCGATATACCTCGCAGGCAGCTGCAAGGTATTTATCACTTCTTGAAGAGAGCCTGCTATCGCTGCTTTTTCAGCCCCCGCTTGCAGGGATGCGCTGCCTATGAAGCCAAGCGTTTCTAGTTCTTTTGGGATGCTGGGAGTATTTCCGCGCACGACACTATTATATGCGTATCTAGGAATAACGTTCTGGCGACAAAACGCTAGGCTTCTACACTTTCAATGCGTCGCATCTTTGCATTGCGGATGCGGTTGCCAAGCACGCGAATTACTTCAATTTGCCATCCGCTTACTGTGACTACGCTCCCAACGACAGGGATGTCGCCGTGCAAGTCTAATATAAGCCCGCCAAGTGTTTCATAATCTTCTGCAAGAGGGAACTCAGCGCCAAGGGCAAAGGACAAATCACGAAGGCTAATTCCTGCATTCAGCAGGTACGAACCGTCGGAGAGTTGTTGAACCTTGGATCGCATGATGTCGCTTTCGTCATAAACTTCACCGACGACTTCCTCCAGCAGGTCCTCAATCGTCACCAACCCCACCACCTGCCCGAACTCGTCAATGACGATGGCCATGTGAAGCTGCTCCGCGCGCATCTGCTTGAAAGCCGCCATCGCGGAAACGCTTTCGGGCACCGTCAGCGGCAGACGCACAATCTCCTGGAGCTGCCGCTGCCGTTCGCCTTTGCGGGCGTGGATGCCGGCGTCCTTGAGGTGCAGTACTCCGATGATATCGTCAATGCCGTCGCCGTACACTGGCATGCGGCTGCGGCCGGTTTCCAGCGAAAGCTGGATAAACTCGTCCACCGTCTTTTCGCCCGAGATCATCACAAAGTCCGTCCGCGGCACCATCGCCTCGCGCACTTCCGTCTGCGCAAAGCTCAGCACGCGCTGCGCCAGCAGCCGTTCGTCGCGCGAAAAGTCTTCCGTCATCTCCAGGATTACGGCCAGCTCCGCGCTGGAATACTTCGCCTGCTCCGCGAGCTTAATGCCGAGCAGGCGGCACACCAGCGCCGTGGTGCCGGTAAGCAGCCGGATGAACGGCCACGTAATGATGATGAGGAACTTCAGCAACGGCGCCAGGTGCAGGGTCACCGGCAGCGCGTGTTGGTAGGCTATTCTCTTTGGTACAAGTTGCCCCAACACCATCAAGAAATAGCCGAAGAGTAAGGTGCAAAAAACAATGCCGGCGCTCAAAGCCGCCGGCGCGCTCAACCCCAGCGCCTCCAACCACCGTGCCATCACCGGCGAGAGAGCGGTTACTACCGTCGCCCCGCCCACCACGGCGGTAAGCGTGATGCCGATCTCCACCGCCGCCAGCATCTCGCTGGGCTCCTTGACCATCGGCAGCGCCATCTTCGCGCGCCAGTCGCCTTTGCGTACGAGCTGCAGCAGCACGCTTTGGCGCACCGCAATATAAGCAATCTCAATGAGCGCCATCAGCCCAGTGACCAGGATGAGGATGGCGAAGGCGATGGTTGAACTTAGCGGGTTGTCGCCGAGCAGTGATAATCCTAGTTCCACTTGAAGATGATTCTAAAGGCGAAGGTGTTGTCCGTCAAACATACAGGTGAGGTGTGAATATGAACAGAATCACTCCGCCAGACACGTTTCGGCGTTCAGAAGCTCAGCTACTTCCAATGCCAGCACGGATTCCTCGCTTCCCGCCAGCCTTGCTGCGTTATGCGACGCCGAAGCAAACAGCGAGTAACCTCGCATTGTTCCCTCTATAAAGGGAAGCTGTTCCCCTTGCAACGGAGCAGGATACTGCATGTAGTACTCGTCAGACAGGTAATCGCCTTTATAAGGAGACTTGCCTACGCTCCAGGCGCGAAGGGCTATAGCTGCGCGCGCAGCAATTGTGCCTGCTAAAATATCTCCGCTTCCCCCTTTCGCCAAGGCTGGAGAGCCGGGCGGAGGGCGCAAGATGTAGCCGGATGGAGTGGTTAGGAATGTATCGCTGTTTTTCAGCAATATCCAGCAGTTTAACGCTTCGGATAGCTGGAGGGCGAACTTTTCAGGCGCTACGCGAGCATCCTCAAGCGAAATTTCCGCAACGCGGGCGAACTCAGCTAGGTGCGGCGTTAGAAGGACAAAACGGTTGTTTGGCTGGGAGGGCTGCTGCAACCACCGCTTTGCTGCGAAACAGCCTTCAGCATCTGCCAATAGAGGCACATCAGAGCTTGCGATTGTGGCGAAAGCCGCCTCCTGCATATCTTCACGCAGCGAAAGCCCGGAACCAACCGCAATGAAGTCTGCCCACGAAAACTCCGACTGGAGTCTAGCTAATCCGCCAGAGCTGCTTGCAAAATTCCTGCTGTCAAATGACGCTACCATCACTTCAGTTAGCCCTGAAGCGACTGGGACATAGACTTCCGCAGGGACATATAGCTTTATTAATCCTGCGCCAGCCCTCAATGCTGAGAGAGCGCACATTTTCGCAGCGCCTGTAAAACCATGGCTGCCTGCGAGAACTAGCACACGCCCGAAATCGCCCTTGTGAACTTCATGCTTGCGGGGTGGAATCGGGTTAGCTTCATAGAACTGCGGTGAAAAGAAATACTCTCGGGGCGTTATGCCGGCTGCTTCAACTTCTCCATATCCAATGTCAGCAACGACCAACTCGCCGATTAGCTCGCGCGCAGAACCGCGAAAAAAGCCACTTTTCGCGTGGCCGAAGGTGACTGTGCAGCCAGCTCTGACCGCCGCGCCCATAACTTCGCCATTCGTGCAGCTCAGGCCGCTTGGGCAGTCAATAGATATGCAGAATCCGGAAAAGCTGTTAAATGCCTCAATGCACCTGATCCAGTACTCATCCAAGGGCCTATCCAAGCCAGTCCCAAACATCGCATCCACTTTCACTCCAAAGCTCTCTCCAGCCAGAAGCAAAGGGTCAGCAATCTCTGTAGCGCCCGGCCCTTCAGCATTGAGCATGTCCAAATAATACTGGGCATCTTTGCTAAGCGCTCTCTTGTTGTCTGGGCGAAGCAAAAACACTTTGAAGTTCCTGCGGCCTGTTCGCCAAAGAAAATGCCCAAGGGCCAGCCCGTCTCCTCCATTGTTTCCCGTGCCGCAGAAAATGCCAATCCGAGTTGTTGGTGAGGAGAAGCGACGCAGTAGTTCATCAAGCGCGGCGTTCGCCGCGTTAGCCATGAGGCTTAAGCCTGGGATGCCTGTGGTGCTGATTGTGTACTCATCCAGCCTGTGCATCTCGCTGGCAGTAAGAATAGGGTTTATTCTGCGAACATCCATTGTATTACCGGCTACATTCGCTTCGAGCGCGCTTCTATGATACAGGGTTTTATGCTAACATTCACTTTTAGCTTGTGCCTTATAATCCTATGTTCTAAGGAGTACATCTTGAAGTACGCTGACAGGATATCTCTTCTTGGTTCGGAAACCGCTTTTGAGCTTCTGGCTAAGGCCAAACGCCTGGAAGCCCAGGGGCATAGCGTTATTCACATGGAAATCGGCGAGCCCGATTTCACTACCCCAAAGAACATCATTGACGCAGGCGTTAAAGCGCTCTACGACGGGCACACTCATTATACAGGCTCTGCTGGCGATTTTAAGAACCGTACACTTTACGCCGAATACCTTAGCAAGCGCTACAGCTGCAACCTGGATGGTGAGAACATCATCATCACTCCTGGAGCGAAGCCAATTATTTTCCTTACTGCTCTGGCGGTAATAGACCCCGGTGATGAAGTCATTTACCCCGACCCCGGTTATCCCATCTACCGCTCAGTTGTGAACTTCTTAGAAGGCGTTCACAAGCCCTATTACTTGCGGGAGGAAAGTGGGTTTCGTTTCGATGCCGAAGAGGTGAAAAGTCTTGTATCCGACAAGACAAAGCTGCTCATCCTCAATTCGCCCCACAACCCTACTGGCGGTGTGCTTACCAAAGAAGACCTCAAGCTAGTGATAGACCTGGCGATGAAACACGACTTCTGGATTCTCTCCGACGAAATCTACTCGCGTATTCTCTATGGTCGCGAGCATGTCGGCGTGATGAATTTCCCAGAGGCGTTTGATCGTATCATCCTCCTTGACGGCCATTCCAAGACCTATGCGATGACAGGCTGGAGGCTTGGCTATGCCTGCGTAAACAAGGAGATGGCAAAGCACTTAACAACTCTGATGACAAATGCCAACTCCTGTACTGCCGCTTTCACGCAGATTGCAGGAGTAGAAGCGCTGCTTGGCGATCAGTCAGTGGTTGAGGCGATGATTGCTGAGTTTAAGGAGCGCAGAGACATCATCGTTGAGGAAATGAACAAGCTGCCTGGCGTAACCTGCCACAAGCCTGAAGGAGCGTTTTACGTATTTCCCAACTTTAAGAGCTACGGGAAGAAATCCAGTGAACTGCAGCAGCTATTCTTGGATGGCGGAGCTGCGGTGCTTGCCGGTACAGCCTTTGGCCCTGGTGGCGAAGGTTACATGCGATTCTCATACGCCACCTCTAAGGATAACATCAAAGAGGGGCTTAGCCGCGTGGCCAAAGTGTTGGCTAACATAAAGTAGAAGAGGTGCGATGTTGAAGATGAAAGGATTAAACCTACTCCTTATCCTGTTTGTATCTGGCCTACTGATTGCCTGCGAACAGCCGCCGGGTGAAATTACCGGTTCCACTAGGTTTGCTGATGGGCGGCCCACTTCGGTAATCATTAAAGTGTTTGATGCGTCCAACAGAGTAGTCACCGAAACCGCTTCAACTGTAGATGGCGTTTTCTACACCGGCAGAGTTATACCTCCGGGCAGCTACACAGTTAAGTGCTTCCGGGGTGAAGAAGAAGTAGGCACTTCCGAAGTCATCAGAATTGAGGCAGATGGCAGCATCGTCCAAGACATTATAGTAAAGTAACGGCAGCAATTGCGGCTGTTATTTGCGGCGCAGTTAATCCGCCTAGAATCAGGTGAATATCGCGATGAGCGACTTGCTCAACCACCTATGCCAGTTAGCGCGCTTGAACTTGCCGGATGATGAGCGCGAGGAATTCGCTCGCAAGTTCGCAAGCCTTTTATCCTTCATTGATCGCATCAAAGAACTTCCTTTATTAGCCGGCGACACTTCTTTGCATGTGGCCAGGGAGAAGATGGATGCCAGGAAAGACATTCAATCTGGCTTTAGTGGAATAAGTGAGATAGCTGGCCCTTATTCGGCTGGTTACATAGCTGAAATGGAAGCGAAAGAACCGTGAAAGAGCTATTGAATTTAACGGCTCATGAGCTTATGGCCAAGTTCGCAGCCGGAGAAGTTACGCCTTGCGAGTACTTCACTTTACAGCTGAGATTCGCAAGGTTTATTGAGCCTTTACTAGGCAGCTTTTTATCACTTGCAAACGCTTCCGATGTGAATGTAAACGCCCTTCCAAAAGAAACGAACAGGTTGCGTGGAATACCGGTTTCCATCAAAGACATCATTGCCACGCGCGGCTTTGCCACGACTGCTGGCAGCCGTATTCTTGAGGGGTATAAGCCTCCCTACGATGCAACGGTTGTTCGCTTGCTACTTGAGTCTGGCAACAGCATCATAGGCAAGACAAACCTAGATGAGTTTGCGATGGGGAGCTCTACTGAGTATTCCGGATACCATCCAACACGCAATCCTTGGAATACTAAATGCGTGCCTGGAGGCTCATCCGGCGGCTCTGCTTCGTCTGTTGCAGCGCTACAAAGCGTCATCAGCCTTGGCACTGACACCGGAGGCAGCGTGCGCCAACCAGCAGCGTTTTGCGGAGTAGTGGGCTTCCTGCCGTCTTACGGAATGGTAAGCAGGAACGGACTTGTGGCATACGCAAGCAGCCTTGACCAGGTGGGCATACTCGCGCGCAATGTTGAGGATATCGCGCTAACGATGAACACGATTTCGCAGCCAGATCCTACGGATGCGACCTGTCTGGCGCAAGAAGGGATTGACTACCATTCTGAATGCGCCGGCACAAGTCATGTGAATGGTTGCAGGATAGGGCTCGTTACACAACTGATGAACCCAGATTTGGTTTCCTTAGATGTCCTATCGT
>JBBIJQ010000014.1:26904-37130 GCA_037445915.1 Planctomycetales bacterium
CCGCCGGATGCAGCATTGTTCCGGTTAGCATCCCACTAATGGACCTTCTGCTCCCTTGTTACCACATTCTCAGCCCAGCCGAAGCGTCATCCAATCTGGCGCGCTACGATGGCATACGTTACGGGCTTGGCTTTCCAGCGGATAGAGATAGTAACTTGCACGAGCATTACATCAAGGTTCGGCAAGCTGGCTTCGGCGAAGAAGTAAAAAGGCGCATCATAAGCGGAACATATGTGCTTTCAGCAGGTTACGCCGAGGAGTATTACAACCGCGCGCGGATGGTGCGCCGCCAGGTGGCGGGAACCGTCGCTGAACTTTATAAACAAGTAGATTTCCTAATCGCCCCAACTACTCCCGGAGTAGCCTTCAAGCTTGGCGAGAAGCTGGACGATCCAGTAGCGATGTATGCAGCCGATGCTTGCACTGTGCTCGCGAGCCTTTGTTCAATGCCGGCAATTTCGCTTCCCGCCGGTATTAGCCGTGATGGATTGCCAGTGGGGGTGCAGCTTATGGCGCCGCGCATGAACGATGCGCTGCTGTTAGCGCTTGCGCGTCTTTTTGAGAGAAAGCACGGCTTTGTTTTCCAAGTGCCGCCATTAGTAGCTGATGCTTTAGCGAGGTTTGAGGGCTGATGGAATACGAGCCGGTAATAGGGCTGGAGTTTCATGCGCAGTTGAAGACGCGCAGCAAGCAGTTTTGCGGCTGCAAGGCCGAAAACATACACGAACTCGCGGAAGCCAACAAGAACATTTGCCCAGTATGCCTTGGGCATCCGGGGGTGCTCCCCGTCCTGAATGGGGAAAGCGTTTTGCTAGCGATGATGTTTGGGCTGCGGGCCAATGGCGAAATCGCTGAGCGGAGTATATTCGCTCGAAAACAGTATTTTTATCCCGACCTTCCTAAGGGATACCAAATTACCCAGTACCAAACACCTCTAGTGTCTGGCGGGGAGTTAACGTATCGGGAAGGAGGAGAAGCTAAAGCCGCTTCTCTCCTGCGAGCGCACCTAGAAGAAGACACGGCAAAGATATTTTACCAGCCTGACGGCGGCTTGTTGCTAGACTTTAACCGTGCGGGGATCCCGCTTTTAGAGATTGTCACAAGGCCATGCTTCACAAGCGCGGTTGAGGCCGTAGTCTTTGCGGACGAACTTCGAAGAGTCTTGCGCGCCATGGGTGTATCGGAAGCGAGCATGGAAGATGGCAGCTTCCGCTGCGAACCGAACATCTCTGTGCGCCCAAAAGGGACGACAGAACTGCGGACAAAGACCGAAGTAAAGAATCTTAACTCGTTCGCAATCATACGGAAGGCGCTGGAATCCGAATTTAATCGCCAAGTCGAGCTCTACGAGGCACAGGAATTGGTTCTTCCATGCACGATGCGTTGGGATGAAGCAACGGCCCGAACTGTCCCGATGCGATTGAAGGAAACGCAGGCTGATTACCGTTACTTTGACGAGCCCGATTTGCCTCCGCTCGTGCTTGATAAACGGCTCTTTGGCGAGGCTCAAGCTAGATACGACAAGAGTTTTGTAACCCTCAGTTTTCGTGGAGGGGAACGCAGATTCCCTGCGGGAACGGCCTGCCTCGTAGGGTTTTTGCATGATGAACTTAGCTTGCAAGAGCGTGATGCCATTCTTCTCGCGGAAGACTATGAGTTATTGAGGCTTGTTTTAGATTCAGGGCATGAGACTGGCGACTACGGCACTGCTGCCGGCATCGTACTAAATGAGCTGAGGCCGGCGCTTTTAGCGCATCCTGAGTTGAGAGAGCGTAGTTATTCAAAGCATGTAAAGGAGCTGTGCAGCATGCTGCAAGCCCAAAAAGTGAATTATGGCCAGGTGAAGGCTGTTCTCAGTGGTGTGCTGGCTACAGGCTGCACGGTTGAGGAAACCTATTGTAAACTTGGCTTTGACCGGCAAGTCGGCGGAGATGCCCTTAAGATTGTTTGTTCAGAGGTAATCGCTTCTAACGAGAAGGCTGTTTTAGACATTAGGAATGGGAAATCTGCCGCTCTGCAAGTTCTAGTTGGTCAAGTCATAAAAGCTACTCAAGGTAAGGCCAAACCAAATGAGGCGTTGGCCGAACTAAAAGAACAGCTTGGATTGTGAATTAGGCAGCCCTAGCCGCAGATATGGTAATATCTAAAAGGTAATGAGCCTCGCTTGAGGTAAATCCACCTATACGGAGGAACGGATGGGCGTTAGAATCGGCATAAACGGATTTGGGCGCATCGGTCGCCTGGTAAGCCGCATAGTTATGGGCTCTGATGATGTTGAGCTCGTTGGCGTAAATGACATCGCTCCTATAAGAGTCCTTGCGCACCTTTTCAAGTACGACTCCACATATCATACTTACAAGGGCAAGGTTGAAGTTGACGGCGATTCGCTGGTGATTGACGAGAAGCAGGTAAAAGTAACTGCCGAGCGCGACCCGGCAAACCTGCCTTGGGGTAAGCTTGGCGCTGATATCGTCCTTGAATCAACGGGGTTCTTCACCACAAGGGAAGACGCAGGTAAGCACCTTCAGGCTGGGGCAAAGCGCGTAATAATCTCTGCTCCCGCTAAAGGCGGGGTGCCTACATTCGTCTTGAAAGTGAACTGCTCAAAGTATGATCCGTCAAAAGATTTCATCGTTAGCAACGCGTCGTGCACGACAAACTGCCTAGCTCCTGTTCTAAAAGTTCTTAATGATAACTTCACGGTTGAGCACGGCTTGATGACGACCATTCACGCAGTCACGAATGACCAGCGAGTGCTGGACTCGCCGCATGAAGACCTCGCCCGCTCCCGCGCATCCTATGAGTCTATGATACCGACTAAGACCGGGGCTGCGTCAGCTATCGGGTTAGTGATACCTGAAGTGGAAGGCAAGCTAGACGGCCTGGCGATTCGCGTTCCAACTATCACGGTAAGCCTAGTGGACATTGCCTGCACTGTCGCCAAGGAAGTGTCTGTAGAAACAGTCAACTCTGCGATGAAGTCTGCTGCCGATGGGCCGATGGCTGGTGTTATTGAGTACAACAGCCTGCCTCTGGTTAGCGTAGATTACCGGGCAAACCCGCACAGCGCTATATTTGATGCCCCGCTTACGAAAGTGGCGGGCGGCAAGCTCATCAAGGCGTTTGCCTGGTACGATAACGAATGGGGTTACGCTTGCCGCTGTGTGGACTTCTTCAGGCTTATGGCTGAAAAGGGCGTTTAAGATTGCGGCCTAGCTGCTATATCTTGGCACGCATATTTTGCGTTTTAGCAGTGCCGGTCGCTGCAGTTGTTTTGGCAGCAGGAGCTTCTGCTTCAGCAAGTAGCGGTATCACGGGGTCTTTCCGCCTCACTGTCGCGAAGGTGTTTAAGGGTTCTGACCAGCATACATTTGTGGCAAAGATGGAAGGTAAGTTCTGGTCATGCGGAAAAAGCTGCGCGGCTGAAACGGCATATCCTCTTCCTGGCGGCGGAACAGAGAAGGTGTGTATTCTGTTGATTGAGGATGGCAACAAGCTGTTGCTTTTGTATCCCGAAACGATGAATTACCGCCGCATTCAGCTTTCTGACGAAAGCAAAGCCCTACTTAAGACGGTTTCACCCGCCATCGGGACTTCTTTCGCCGCCACGCCGGAGATGTTTGCGAACAGCGGCTTTAGCTTAGAGCCGTTGGGTAGGCAGGATGTAGAAGGCGAAAGTCTCCTTGCTTACCGTCTTAAGTTGCCCGATGGAAAGGAGCCAGCAGTAAAAGGAACCTCTGGGCAGGAATGGAAGCTCAGGCTGTATTTCATGCCCAATCACCGCCGGCTTCGCATGATGCGCGTCTGCACGCCTGAATTGGATTTGCGCCTATTTATCAGCGGCGTGAAGCAGTCAGAACTGGACGATGATGTGTTTAACGTTCCAATTGGGTATTATGAACTTAAGCCAGAGGGTCGGCTTAAAGGCTTGCGATAAATATGGATATAGACGAAAAAGACCGCGCACTTCTGCGAGATATTGAAGACACGCGCCTTGAAAGCTCTTTGATGGCATATTTGAGCCTTATTAGCAATATCGCTTTGTTAGATTCCGCCGAGGTTGACCGGTTGATTCATGTCTTCCGTGACCCACTCCTTCCTGAGGAAACGCGCCAAAACGCGCGAGAGAGACTCATACTTGCCAACACACGCCTGGTCGTGAGCATCGCGAAGCAGTACTACAGCGCGGGTGTCCACCTAATGGACCTGATTAGCGAAGGAACGATAGGGTTAATGGTTGCGCTAAATAAGTTTGAGCCGGCCAAGGGTTTTCGTCTCTCAACATACGCTACATGGTGGATTCGCCAGCGCATTCTCCGTTACATCATCAATAACCAGTCGCTTATCCGCGTTCCGGAACACATCATAGACAAGATAAACAAGCTTAACCATGCTACGGCTAACTTCCGGGCCGCTCACAAGCGCGAACCAGATTTGAGCGAGCTTGCGGAAGCTACCGGCTTTACGAAGGAAGACGTAGAAAAGTACACTTCATCGGTTCCAACCATCTTGTCAATTGAGGATAACAGCAGTTCGAACGATGATGAGAAGTCACTTAGCCTTCAGGAAAGAGTGGGTGACGGTGAACGGATTATTCAGCACGTCCTGGAGCAGAAACTTGTTGAGCAAATGCTGAAGCTGTTAGACCAGAAAGAATGCCATGTAATCTCTCGCAGGTATGGCATTCGTGAGGACGGCCATACAGATGAACCATCCACGCTTGAGGAACTTGCGCAGGAGCTTGGGGTTAGCCGTGAGCGCATCCGCCAGATAGAAGTGACCGCTCTAAAGAAAATTAAGCGGGAATTCCTTCGGCGGAAGTGAACAACAGCTTTATCCCAGGATATCTCTGCATAGATGAAGCGGAATTCGCATGTCGCGTTGAGAATCTAAAGGGGTTGCTTAGCCCCTGCAACCTGTGCCCTCACAAGTGTAAATCAGCCCGTGATAAGGGCGAGCTTGGAAAATGCCGTAGCGGAATGGCCGTTAGAGTTTCATCAGACAACCTGCACTTTGGCGAGGAGCCATGCCTGGTTGGTTATGGTGGCAGTGGCACAATCTTTCTGACAGGCTGCAACCTCAGATGCTGTTTCTGCCAGAACTACCCGATTAGCCAGTTACTGAACGGACGAGAAGTTAGTGACTTATGGCTAGCAGATGCAATGCTCCGCCTGCAAAGCGACGGCGCCGTTAACATCAACTTTGTTTCGCCAACCCACTACACCGCCCAGGTGGTTAGGGCAATAGCTATAGCACGCGGAAAGGGGCTGCGCCTTCCCGTCGTATGGAATAGCGGGGGATATGAAAGCGTTGAGACGATTAGGGAGCTTGAAGGCATTGTTGACGTTTACCTGCCTGACGCTAAGTATTCCAGTAACGAGCTTGCGTTTAGACTCAGCGGAGCAGAGGGATATGTTGAAGTGAACAAAGCAGCTATCTATGAAATGTGGCGGCAGGTAGGAAAGCTGGATATCCGCAATGGAGTAGGCGTGCGTGGGCTTTTAGTCAGGCATCTTGTTATTCCGGGACAGGTGGAAAACACGCGAGGCGTGCTGGAGTTTTTGGCGGGCATTGATAAACGCGTTGCGGTAAGTTTGATGTGTCAGTACTTTCCTGCGCACAAGGCTTTTAGCGACGAAACCCTGAACAGGCGCGTAAAGCCCGCCGAATGGGAACAAGTCCTAAAGTGGGTTGGAGAGTTTGAGATTAGTGAAGGCTATATACAGCAGTTGTGAAACAGAATGCATTTGTGGTATACTAACCGTGCTTAGTCCAAAACTGGGCGCTGTTCGAAGGTGCGGCTACGGTACGATCTGCTTGAAAGGCACAGCCTGAAACGGTAGATTTCCGGGTTTCCCTAAGGCAACGACGGCAAGGAGTAAGTTAATCTATCTTTTCAGGGCAGGTACCTTATGTCTAAGAGGCTTTACGTTGGTAACCTCACTTACGCTACCACAGAGGAAACGCTTCGTGCAAAGTTCGGCGTGCATGGGAATGTTACTTCTGTGACCATCATCCAGGGCAAGGGATTCGGTTTCGTGGAGTTTGATTCTGAAGCTTCCGCGCAGGCAGCCAAGATGGCGATGAATCAGACCGAAGTTGACGGTCGCACTATCCGGGTTGACGATGCCCGCGCTCGAGAAGAGCGTGGCCCGGCGCCTGGCGGCGGCGGCGGTCGTCGTTTCCGCTAAGATCGGTCGTAGCGAAGCCGTATAACTGAAAAACGCATATAATGCGCTTTCTGACCGTACGTGGCATCTGTGCCACGTGCGGTCGCGGCGCATTTAAGGCAGGAATGAGCGTCTTGTCTTAGACCCTTCCTTTTCCAGCTTCTTCTTCGCAAGATAACTTTCTAAGCTATCCGCAGGATTAGGGCCTTGGGCTCCGATGCCTAGTCCAAAGTGCTTCATAAAATACCAGCAAATAGTTTCAGTAATATGAACCGTGTTCTCGTCTGAAGCGGGCCCATGTCCCATCTGGGGATAGACCATCATATCAACGTGCTTTCCCGCCTCCAGCAGCTTTGCTGTTAGCTGCGCAAAGTCCTGGAACAGGACGTTGTCATCGCGTATTCCATGTATCATAAGCAACTGCCCCTGTAGCTTGTCAGCATACTCAATCGGGTCGCTTTTTTTATAGGCTTCCTTGTTTGTTTGTGGTTCGCCGAGGCGAGCGGAAACATACCAAGAGTTGTAGTTCGCCCATTTGTTAACAGCGGCTACCGCGACCCCAACCTTAAAAGTCTCAGGAGCTTTGAACATCGCCATATTCGTAAGGAAGCCGCCGTAACTCCATCCCCAGATACCTACGCGATCTGAGTCACCCTCACCGATGCTAATTAATAAATTCGCAGCGCTGGCTGCATCGGAGACTTCAAGTTCACCTAAACGCTGGAAGACATCAGTCCGCCATTTACGGCCATAACCTGAGCTGCCACGGTAATCAATATCCACGACGATGTAGCCAAGCGTATCAGCCATGTAGATAGAAACAGCATCCAGCCAATCGTAACTCCTCAATGCTGTTTGAGCGTAGCCTGCGCCATGAACATAGACGATGACGGGCCGCTTTTCGCCTGGTTGCGTGTATGGTGGGCGGAAGATGCGCGCGGAAAAGAACTCGCCATCCTTCTCATTAGGAATACGAACGAGTTCAGGCGTAACCCAGCGGTAAGAGTAGAACTCTGATGGGTGGTCGCGTCGAATCGCGCAGAGATGGTTACCATTTGGTAGGCTAATAACACTGTGAAACGGGCCGCGTTCGGGGGTAGAAGCGGAAATTACAACATTCGCCTCATTCCAGCTTACAGCACGGCCTCTAACAGGACTCCATGAGGCGATAATGTTAACTCCTACGCCTGAGGTTATCCGTAGAGGAATCCCGCCTTGGGCGCAAAGTTCGTATAAGTCCCGGCGGTCCGGGCCTAATTTGCTGCTGGTAAAGTAGATTCGGCTGCCGTCGCGCGGTACGTAAAGCTGCGTCACCTCGTAGTCACCATCGGTAAGCTGCACAGGCTCCGGAAGCGCTGGAGTGAATGCCTTTGCTATGCCATCTGGAAGCGCATCCGTTGCTTCCTCCTCCTTCTTGTTTTTGCCCTTGCTGTGTTTGCCTGGCGCGCTAGTGTCTGCCGTCTTTTCTGGCGGAAACTCCCAGGAAGAGATGTTCAGCTTATACAGACTCCCCCATCCATTCTTTTCGCTGCAAAATACGATGCAATCATTTCCCAACCATTGGGGTTCAGTAGTGCGGTTATACCAAGCCTCGTCCGTTTCGCTCCACACTTTCGCAGTTCGGCCGCTGGACGGTTCGGCGATGTACATGTCGTAGGACTTAGTATCTTTGCTTAGCATACCGATTTGGAGATAATGCCCGGAGGGCGACCAGCTCATATCGTAAACATAAACTTCGCTGCTATCCCCTAGCTTTAGCATTCGCGGCTCATTACGCTTTCTGCCTGTCCGCTCAAGGTCTACAATGCCGATTTGAACTCGTTCTATCATGTCGCCTGGGCGTGCCCGGTTCACCGGCCACGCGGCGATGTTGTCAGGGATGAAGTCAACAAGGTTTATTTGTTTCAAGCCTGAGCTGTCCACGCGGCTGAAAGCGATATAGCGTCCGCCTGGGCTCCAGGTAAATGACCCTTGCCCTTGCCCACCAGCCCCTTGGGCCACTTCGCGCAGCGATCCTGTGGCCAAGTCATACACCCAGTAGCAATTGTTATATTCAAAACCGAGCTGTTCGCCATCGTCTGTGAAAGAAAGCCCGCCAACCCATCCTTGCAGGTCAAGGAACAGCTCAGGCTTGGCATATATGGGCTTGCCCTTCTCGGTGTTATTCGGCTTGCAAGCAGGCAGCCTCCATATATCTCCGGCCCAAGGAATGTATAGCTTGCCATCAACTCCCCAGGTTGGAAAGCCTGCGCCACCTCGGCGATGGACTTCTTCCACTATCTCATCATCGGTCTTGCGACTTTCAGCATCCTTGTCTTCGTTAGCATCGCGTGCATTTGCGAGTTCAATAGCCTCAAATGCGCTTACCTGCCATCTATCTCCAGTGCTAACATCTAGTACCCAGACTTCGTTGAAGCCCCATCCTTTTTCATTCCAAAGGTAAGCAATCTGCTTATCGTCTCGGCTCCAAGCAAATCCTTGCGGTTCTCTGCCTCTAATGCTTGGCTGCATATACGCTCTTAATAGCGAAAGGGATTGTGTCTCGGCGGCGCCTAGATGGGGCTGGGGAAAAGACAGCAAAATCGCGACAACCAACAGAGAACGTAGAAAGAGACCCATATTCATCCCGTGCCATTGTTTAGGATTCGTGTATTTTAGCGTGAAATGCTGCCCGAAGTATCCTAAACTGGTGCAAGCGTGCCCGAAGTGGGGTAAAATTACAATATGAAGCCTATTCGTCTAATTGCAGTTGCTCTTATCGCATCCATATCGTTATTGCTGCTATCTGGATGCAGTAGCGCTATTGGGGGCATTTTCATTGGGCTGGCTTATGACCAGCTGATGAGCGTGGAAACTTCACGCATCAACGTTGAAAACGTGTCAGGCGTATTGTATCTACGGCAAGGAGAATCGTTCCAGCTTCAAATCATGCACCGGCAGTTGATAGATAACAATTACGGCCGCACTTACTACGAGGAATATGTTACTGAGGAATGTAGTTACTATACGAGCGCTCCCTTAGTCGCGCGAGTAAGTGGGAGCGGGCAGATAGAAGCCATAAGCAGGGGCACCGCCACAATTAGTGCGGTGTTTAAGCTACCACTGCAAAAGGCTGACCAAGCTCATCTGACGGTTGTTGTTGAGTGATGCTAGTTCAGGCGGTGCAGCCTTGTGCGAAAGAGGACTAGTATGCCAAGGAGGACTAAAAGCGCGCCACCCACCAGTTGGCTTGCGCATACTGTTATCTGGTCGGTCTCCGCAAGTGCAGGGAATATGTGTGCGAGGTACGGGGTGTAAGACTTTTCAGGTATAGCCATCTCGCTAACGCCTAAGTAATACAACCCAAGAGCCAATAGCAAGAGTAACACTCCAATAGCATCAAAGATGTTCTCCATCAAAATGATTGCGCGCCCGAAACGCTGGACAGGCGTCAATTCCAGTTTCGTATTACTAGGTTTCATGCCCTTGTGAAATTATACTATTAAGCGAGGTTGCAGCCACGAGGTGACCGGGTGAAGCGCCTGCTGCTAAAATAGGCATCCTCGTTGAGAGGAGTAGAACATATGCGCGAAATCTATACAAGCGATATTACTGAAGCAGTTTGCCGGCTCGCAACTGAAGCGGCATTCAACCTGCCGGACGACTTTTTTGCAGCCTTAGAGCGGATGCTGATGTCTGAGAAGTCTGAAATGGGTAGGCATGTTATCGGCCAGCTCATAAAGAACGCTAAGCTGGCGAAAGACGAGCAACTTCCAATGTGCCAGGATACTGGAATGGCTATCCTATTCGTTGAGGTTGGGCAGGATGTTCATGTCATTGGCGGCAGCCTGGCTGAAGCAATCAATGAAGGAGTCCGCCGGTCCTATGGGGACAACTATTTACGCAAGAGCATATATGCAAATCCCTACAGGCGGGACGAGAATACCGGCGATAACACTCCTGCAATCATCCATTACGACATCGTTCCCGGGGATAAACTGAGGATTGTTTTCGCGGCTAAAGGTGGTGGCAGCGAGAATATGAGCACGGTGCGGATGCTGCGCCCTGCAGACGGGA
>JBBIJQ010000014.1:37153-40807 GCA_037445915.1 Planctomycetales bacterium
GCGGAAATCCTTGTCCGCCTATCGTCGTGGGTGTCTGCATAGGCGGAAACTTTGAGCTCTCGGCGCTAAAAGCGAAGCAGGTGCTAATGCGTCCCGTGCAAGATAGGCATCCTGACACTGAAATAGCTTCAATTGAGGACGAACTTCTAGAACTCGTTAACAAGACAGGGGTCGGCCCGGGAGGGTTAGGTGGCACACAGACGGCAGCAGCCGTCAAAGTTGAAGTACTCCCGTGCCATATTGCGACCTTCCCCGTCGCCATAGCGATTCAATGTAATGCCGCCAGGCACAAAGAGGTAATGCTTTAGGTTGGCTATAACTGTGGGCTAATTAATATGGAAGAGCATGAAAACAGCCTAAACACTTCAAGCGCTGCTGCTAGCAGCAGTGAACGCTGCCCATCCTGTGGGCAGGATAATCCACTTGGTTCTGAGCAATGTGCGGCCTGCGGACAAAGGCTTCAACCCAGATTGGTCTCAGAAGTAGGAAACCTTGGCGGAGCGCAACTAGATCATCCTTTCCGATTTGGCAATAGCGAAACGCCGCTTGCCCAGCCGGATAGCATGGCCGATGAGGAAGTCAATGCAGGCGCGCGGCCTGAGGCAAAGGATGGCTTGGCTTCCGAGACAACAGGCAAAGATGCCCAACGCATGGATGAATATGACTTGCGCTACTCCTTTCCGTCGGCGTATTCCGGGCTGATTCTCCAGCCGGCAGGAGTTTTGAGGAGGGCGGCTGCCCTAGCCGCGGATTGGATATTGGTTAGCCTGCTGGCTATGCTGGTTCTGCACGTTGGAGGAATGGGCGCGCAGCTTCATGAGCTAAGCCAGCTGATGTATTCTTCGCAAGGATTTGGAGCCCTCACAAACAGCGCGCTTTCGCCTGAACTGAAATCTATGCTGAGCCTGATAGTCGCTATAGAACTTGGGCTTGCAGTTGGAATGTATATCATATTCGCGGTATTCGGCGGCAGCACTCCGGGGATGTGGATGGTAGGCATCCAGATGTGCCGCATCGACGGGGCAGATATCACATTGAAGACGGCTGTTTTACGGGCGGTTCTTCTCTGGGCGTTCATTTACTTTACAGCTGGCTTCTACCTTCTCGTCGCAGGCCTATACGTTTTAATTGACCCAAAGGGCAGGTCTGTTCACGACCTTATGTCGGGAACCAATGTATTCTTGCGCTGAACAATTTGGGATGGTCAAAACCCCAATTTAGCCCTTCAGAATAAAGACTCATCGGCTTCTAGTGTGTATAATCGCCTTCTAGCTAATACTTGCGGGGAATTATGACCAAGTTCGTTTTCGTTACCGGCGGCAACGTTAGTTCCATAGGTAAGGGTATTCTCTCTGCATCGCTGGGGCTGCTTCTTAAGAGCCTGGGCTTTCGTGTCACTGCGCTTAAGTTTGACCCCTACGTGAATGTGGATGCCGGCACGATGAATCCCATTCAGCACGGCGAAGTTTTTGTCACCGACGACGGCGCGGAAACAGACCTTGACCTAGGCCATTACGAGCGTTTCCTAGATGAAAGCCTCCAACGCTACAATAATGTTACGACCGGGCAGATATACCAGGCTGTCATTGATAAAGAACGGCGCGGGGACTACCTCGGCAAGTGCGTCCAGGTAATCCCCCATGTTACTAACGAGATAAAACGGCGCATCTCGATTGCAGCAAGGGAATCGCGGGCGGACATCGTAATGGTTGAAGTAGGCGGCACTGTTGGTGACATAGAGGGCTTGCCCTATCTGGAGGCCATCAGGCAGTTCCGCAACGATGTAGGGCGCGGAAACGCAGTTAATATACATGTGACGCTCGTTCCCTTCCTACATCCAGGTGGCGAGCTTAAGACCAAGCTGACACAACACTCAGTGAAGGAACTGCGCTCAATAGGCATTCAGCCCGACTTGATTCTGATGCGAACGCATGTCCCGATTAACGAGGATATGCGCAGCAAGATAAGCCTTTTTTGCGACGTGCCTGGAGAGTGCGTCCTTGAAGGGCTTGATGTGGAGAACATCTACCAGGTCCCGATAATGCTTAACCAGCAGAATGTCACCCGCCTAGTTACAGAACGCCTTGGGCTCGCTGTTTCCACGCCGGAGATGAGCGAGTGGAGGAGTTTCATCCAGCGCGAGCGCGAGCGCGTCAACCCCATCAAAGTCGCTGTTGTAGGAAAGTACATTGCGCTCAAGGACGCATACATCTCCATACTAGAGTCGCTGACTCATGCCGCTGTTGAAGGCTGCGTGCGCACGGAGCTTGTGTGGGTAGATGCCGAGAAGCTGACGGAGGAAAACTACCAGCGACACCTTTCTGGAATTGACGGTGTTCTCGTGCCATATGGCTTTGGATACCGAGGTATTGAGGGTAAAGTGCTAGCGGCGCGGTTTGCCCGGGAGAACGGCGTTCCTTATCTTGGCCTTTGCCTTGGGCTGCAGATTGCGGTAATAGAGTTTGCGCGGAATGCGTGCGGGCTTCCTAGTGCCAACTCAAGTGAGTTTGAGGAGTCCTGCGCCTACCCCGTCATAGACTTCCTGCCAACTCAGCGCGAAGTTACTGACAAGGGCGGCACAATGCGGCTGGGGAGATACCCCTGCGACCTCCAGCCAAAAACGTTGGCGCGGAAATGGTATGGGCGCAGCAGGATTTCAGAGCGCCATCGCCACCGCTACGAGGTCAACCCGAAGTATCACAAGATACTGGAAAAGCATGGGATGGTTTTTAGCGGGTTGTCTCCAGACGGGATGCTCGTGGAATCTATTGAGTATGCAGACCATCCGTATTTTGTCGCCACACAGTTTCATCCTGAATTCAAAGGTAGGCCATTGCGCCCGCACCCGCTTTTTCTAGGCTTCGTGATGGCGATGAAGGCGCGGGCAGGCTACAAGGGCGAAGCCCAAGGAGAAGGCTGTTAGATAGGGGATAAGCTAATCCATAACGCGGACGACTTGGGTGGAGGCTATGAAAGGCTGAGCTTCCAGATGGGAAACCCATACCATGAAGTAGTAAAGACCTGGCTTAGGCTTACCGCTCCCCGTTTTATCCTTTAGCATCTCGTAGATACTATTTATGGATAACCTAGCGGAATATCTGCCCCGTCTTGGCTGATACGAGATAGGGTAGATGTTGGGAAAACCCTTCACCGCCTTTGAGTGTTCATCGCTGCTTGCCATAAGTACTATAAACGGCTTTGGCAGCGAATAACCGTTAAGGCTTGCATTTAGGCCTTTAGGAGTCTGGCGTTCAGGCAGCGGTTCCCAACCAACCGTCATGTACTGGAAGACAAGGTCACGGCCGGCCATTTCGCCGCTGATATCTAGTTTGTCACTAAATGCAGCGCTATGCGGGAGTTTTGCGGCTACTCCGTAATCCCCAACTAGCTCTTGCGCCGCTGTAAGCACCGAGCGAATTCCGTCCCATCGGAGCGAAATAGCGATCCCTACAGCGTTGTGCGTTGGTGTAAGCAGGTTTTTCCGGTGAGGGGGGCTGCTCATCCAGCGCTGGTGGATGTCTTCAACTAGCTGAGGAGTAAGGTAGAGCCGCAAGCTGCTCTCGCGGTAAGAGACATTCTCGGAAACCTGATTTGTCCCCCCAAGGCGGTTATATCGCTGGTTGGGCTTCTCCCCCGATAAGTTCAGGTGGGAGA
>JBBIJQ010000015.1:0-3688 GCA_037445915.1 Planctomycetales bacterium
CAAGAATGCTTCCGCCTATTTCGTGCCCCGGCGGAATTTCTCCAGATACCTTTCGTAAACCTTTGCCAGCTCAAAGTTGCGCCTGTCCAGCGCTTCGGCGGCGCGCTCGCGTGCCAGCCTGATTGCGCCTGCCAGATCGCCCTTGTGCGCCAGCGCTTCCACTTCCTCATCCCTATCAGCGTAGTTGACCGTTCCTTCAAGTGGGGAATCAGCGTCTGGGCGCGAGCCGTATTGCCTCCCTTTGAGCGCGGTGTTCAAGTCACGCTGCCAGTTGCGGTCGCCGGGCGGGTTGGCGAGCCGGTTGTTGCGGATGATGTAATAGATAACGATCTCCAGCCACACGATCGGCAGGAAGGCGATGCCGATTAGCGCTATAGCTGCGGCCCAGGCGGCGCCATATATCTTCGCGCAGTCAACTATCATCCACACGAACGCGATGAATAAGCCGACTGTGATTACTAATGCAATTGCGATCGCTAACGGAGACGCCCCGTCTCCGCTTGTGCCTCATCCCTGAAAAGCAAGCAGCGCAAGCCCGTTCATCTTCCCGCCAAGCCTCCTCCGCGCTGGATGTACTCAAGATACTTACGATAGCGTTCCATGCCGTTTATGTCGCCGAAGCTTTGCGCGATGTCGTAGGACTCCTTTGCCCGCCGCATTGCTTCGTCACGTTTACCTTCGGCGAGGAGGATGTCAATGTTTTCGTCGCTTTCCGCCGCGCTTATTTGCGGGATGCGCTGGCCGGTCTGCCCGCCGTCCGTCTGCGCCCCGCGCCATGTCCATTGGTTCACGCGCTCTGTTGATTCAGTGAGCGCGCTGTTGCCGTAGAACTTGTGCCGCAGAAAAATGTAGCCTAGGAGGATTAACGGCAGTATTGGCGAAAGCAAGATGCATATAATCCCCATGACCAGGCACCCGCCTATACCGATGTTCTCCCAAACGTCAAATATCATCCAAGCGAAAGCCGACAGAGTCGCGATGATTGCGATAAAAATCAACGCGCCTAAGAGAATATCCATCCCACCCCCTACCTTATCCCCATCCTGATGCGTTCAACATATTTTCGATAACGCAACTGCCCCCCAACATCTTTGAAGTCCTGCGCCATTTTCAACATCTGCTGCGCGTAGTCCATTGCCTCGCGCCCCTTGCCCTGCGCCAGCAAATCGTCAATGCGCTCATCGCGCTCCTGCGGCGCCAGCTCCAGGTCTTGGGGCGCGCTCGCGGCCCCGCCGTAAACAGGCGGCGCGTTGTATCCCTGCGAGGCGGAACTGCCCTTGTAGCGGTATTTGTCGGGCGGCGATGCGGCAAAGCGCACTATGAGGTAGATGATAATGGCTATCCAGCTAAAGAACAGGCAGCCTACGCACGAGAGGATGCCCCATCCGGCGCCGTAGTTATTCCACGCGTCAATTACCATCCACACGCCGATAATAAGCGCAATTAAGCCAAACACCAGATAGACAGGCATCACCGACGACATGAACTTCTCAAATTCAGCGTCGGTCATCCCCGGCGGGGGCGTGTGCTCTCCCTGAAACGCCAGGATTGCGAAGCTCAATCGTGTTGTTAGTAATTCAAGCATTGTGTAATGACCCCTCTAGTATTTTCCCCGCTGCAGGCGCAGCACATATTTGCGAAGCTTATCCGCCAAGTCGGTGCGCCCTTCATTCACCGCAGCCTTCAGCGCGGCTTCGGCGTGCACGGTCGCCTCGGCTATTCGTCCTTCACGCAGCATTTCCTCAAGCTCCGGTATCTCTTCGCCTGCTCCAATCGCATCGTCCGCAGCCTTGCGCCCAAGAACCGACGGCAGCCCCAGCTTTCTCGCTTCGCCTTCCGGGTCGCCTGTCGCCTGCCTCAAGCCGAAGCGCGGCAGCTTATCCTCGGGAATCCCGCGGTGGAAGTAATGAAACGCAAGCAGGTAATAGCCCACATACGCCAGGACGACCCATGGGACTTTGGTGTATAGCGTACATAAAGCGCTTGCGACGGCGAGCGAGAAGCCAAACAGCGGGCCGAAGCGGTTTGATGCGTCAAAGAAAATCCAGATGCTGCCGACGAAGCCGACAAACATTGAGAGCAAGAGGAAAAACCCCAGCCAGTCGTCTGGACTCATACCGCCCATCGGCTTATGTTCCCGTCCCCAGAAGCTTTGCGTCCCGCGAAATACACGGCGCATTTATGCTACCGCATTCCGCGCTTGTTGCCTATGCCAGTCGCCATTGGGTATAATGCACGCACGCTGGAGGCATCGCCAAGTGGTAAGGCAAAGGTCTGCAAAACCTTTATCCCCGGTTCGATTCCGGGTGCCTCCTCGTTTTGCGCACGGGCGGTTAGTTCAGTGGTTAGAACATCACGTTGACACCGTGAAGGTCAGTGGTTCGATTCCACTACCGCCCAGTTCCCGCTTTCAGGTTTAAGAGTATCCGGCGTTCAGATTGTGGCGACTGGGGAATCGCCTCTAATTAACAGGCTGTCTGCCAGTCGTTTGCACCTGCTCGCGGAATTTTGTGTCACGGTTAATCTCCACGACATCTTCAGGCGAAAGCCACTCTTCGTTGATGTCGATGCTATAGCCCTCTTCAATGGTCTTTAACAAGTAGTCCTTATCAATTTTCCATACAGAACCATCGGCGAACAGCACTTTGTCAACCCAGACCGCGTAATAGAGTGCTGAGACATCTCCTTGGAAACTTATAAGCCCGCTTCGCTCCACCGTCTTGCCTGGCACAAAGTAAGCGCCTTGGAAGACTGCGAAAGTATCCGCATATTCCCAGAATGCGTTAATCGCCAACACGTTTACTTGAAGGGCGACAATCTCCCGGTTGCCGGTATTGGTGTAGTTGAAGCCCCAGTTGTAGCCAGCTTCCCGTATAGGCGCTTTTTCCCTGCCATAGGCCAGAACATCGGCAAAGGTCTGCTTAGGCCGGTCCCTGAACCACGCTTTGTAGCTATTCAGAGTCACGCCTGATTCGGGCAGGTTGATAAGCAACACTTTGGAGTAATCTTCAAATTCAGCGGCTGAAGCCGAGATTTGCACTAGAGCTGAAACCGCAATAATGAACATCGCGATAAACAAAATCCGAGTATTCATATCCTCCCCAGAAAATTGAAAGTCTAGTTAATCTATCACATTTGGCTGGAATGCAGCGCAGAACTTATCAGGGCAAAGCTTGCAGGACTTCACTTATCTTTGCGCCGTGCTAGAATCATGCGCTTACGGAAATAACGGGCGTTGCGCCCGAGAAAGGTGAAACCTATGAGGAAGTTATACTTTGTAATTGGCATCTTGATGCTGCTGTTCCTTGCCGCATGCCCCAAAGACATGCCCGGCGACGAAGAATTTAGCGGCGCTTCAAAGTCGCCCGTGGCGGCTCCCGGCGAAGGCGCTATCGCAACTGACGGCACAACGGCCCCGCCTGCGGAGCCGAACACGCCTCCTGTGGAAACCATTGAGCTCGGAACTGAAGGCCCTGTTGCGCCCGGCGCTGAAGGGCCTGTTGCGCCCGGCGCGGAAACCCCCATGGAGGGCAAAATGGTAACAACCCCGTCAGGCCTGAAATACGAGGACATCGCTGTTGGAACCGGCGAACAGGCTGTTTCCGGCGACACGGTCAAAGTGCATTACACCGGCACGCTGGAAAACGGCACGAAGTTTGATGCCTCCGTTGACCGTGGCGTTCCCTTT
>JBBIJQ010000015.1:3728-13703 GCA_037445915.1 Planctomycetales bacterium
GAAGGCGTCGCCGGAATGAAAGTCGGCGGCAAGCGTAAGCTTATCATCCCGTCCGACCTCGCCTACGGCGACCAGGGCCGTCCCCCGAAAATCCCCCCGAAAGCGACCCTCATCTTTGAGGTTGAGCTTTTGGGAATCGGCTAACTCCAGCCCGAGCTTACAGCTATAAGCTACAATATCCGCGTGGAAAATCTGCGCGCGTATGTTGACGCAGCCTGTGCGCCCGAAGTAGGAGCGGGGCAGGAATACGGCCACCTGAAGGAAGCCCTCTACCAAGGGCTGCTTGGCGCGGGCTGGAACTCTCCCAACCCCAATGTTGGCGCGCTTATCGTGCAAGGGCGCGAAGTCGTCGCGCGCGCTGCGCACCGCTTCTATGGCAAGGAACACGCCGAAACGGTAGCTCTGCGCATTGCGAAAGAACGGGCGCGCAATGCGGATATTTACGTCAGCCTTGAGCCTTGCACGCACCAGGGCAAGCAGCCGCCATGCGCAGATTCCATAATCGCCGCCGACATCTCCCGCGTGGTTTACGCCGGCGACGATCCGGACGCGCGCACATGCAAGTGCGGCCGCCCAGCGCTTGAGGCGGCGGGCATAGGCGTTCACGGGCCGCTGCTCCCTCGCGCCTCTGTGCGCCTGAATGACGCGCATCATGCACGCGCCTGCGGGAAACTTCTGGTAACGCTTCGGCTGGCACTCTCGCTGGACGGCAGGGTTGCGCTGGCTAACGGAGCATCGCAGTGGATAACAGGCAAACCCGCGCGAGGCTACACGCATTTCCTGCGCCAGACGCATGATGCGGTGATGGTGGGGCTGGGAACCGTCCGCGCCGACAACCCGCGCCTGACCGTTCGGAATGAATTGCTCAAGGAGTTTGCCGGTGAATGCATTGAAGAGATGCGCCTTCGCAGCCCTGCGCGAGTCGTGCTTGACCCTGAGTTTGAGCTGCTGCGCGAGTTTGCCCCGCACGGCGGCGCGCATGAATCGCCTGCGCTGAACATATACGCAAAATCAAGCGAGATGCGCGAGGATATGCCCTGGCTCATCTTCGCGGGCGGAGCAGGCAAAGCGCCTGCCGCAAGCGGGCTTCCTGCGGGAGTGCAGTGCGTGGAAGTTCCGCTTGGCGTGGATAGGATGATGGAACTCGCTCGTGTCTGGGAAAAGCTTGGCGAACTCGGCATTAACTCGCTGATGATTGAAGGGGGCGCGGAAACTGCGCGGGTTGCGCTTTCGCAAGGCGCGGTCACACGTCTGGATGCGGCCGTCGCGCCGTTCCTGTTGGGTTGTGATGCGAAGTGCTTCTCGCCGCAGTATTCGCTGCAAGAATTGGGCGCGGCTCTCAGGTTGCGCGATGTGATTAGCCTACAACTAGAGGATGACACCCTAATCTCCGGCTACACTTCAGACTTCATCGGAGACGCTTTGCGCGGGATGGGGCGGCCGTGAGTGAGCGCATGCAGAAGCTCTTGGTGTTGACACTGGCAGTTGTTTTCACCGCCATGTCAATCTATGGCGTGATGGCGATTGTCAATCGCTCATCGTTGAAGCCGCAAGGGAGTCCCGATGCGATCCTCCTTATTCCGGTCGGAGTGAAAGGAGTTGCTGCGAGTGCGCCAGATGAAAGCCAGCTCAATGCGCTGGCGCTTTCGCTGCTGGAGAGCTTTGACCTGCGCATAACTATCGGCCCGAAAGTGGAGCTTCCCACGATGCTAGTAAGAAAGAAGACGGGTCAGATGCGGGCTGACCTTGCGCTGGCGGAGCTTGCGCAGCGCACACGCAGGGGGCAGTATTACCGCGTAATCGGCGTAACCGCCGCCGACATAGCCATCCCCAAATACAACTTCGTCTTTGGCCTCGCCCACCGTGGCGGGAGGACGTGCATAGCTAGCAGCGCGCGGCTGGGCGATACTAGCACAGCTGAAGCGCGCGTGCGCTTGGGCAAAGTCGCGCTGCATGTGCTTGGGCACACGCTTCGATTGATGCACTCCACCGACCAAGCCAGCGTGATGTTTTACGCCGACAGCGTAGAAGGCCTGGACGCTACCGGCCCGGCTTTTACCGATCTTGATATGAAACAAATCTTGGCCCTCAACCCTGAGCTAGAAGGAAAGCTCCTTAGCCCGGCCCCAGTAGTTGAAGAGCCGCTGACTGGCATATCCCAGTAATCCAACAAGGCGATGAAACGCCGCAATGCTGCTTCTCCGCGCGAATCCGCGCGGTATCCTCTGGTATAATTCAATTGTGCGGCATAAGTTTTGGATGCACCGAGCCGCGCTCAACCCGAACCTTGTACGCGGAGACAGTGATGCAATCTTCTAAGACGATACGGAATTTGTTGTTAGGCGCTTTTCTCATCGCATTAGCGGTCGCTTTCAGCGCTTGCGGAGGGGGAAGAAGAGCCACGCCTGCTTCATTGTCCTCTAAAGCTGCCCCTGCATTTGTCTCCATCAATGAGGCTCTAGCAGAGCTTGAACGAATGAGGCCCCCAGCGGGAGTGGATGCCGCCGTCTTCGGCCAGCTTAAGGCTGCGCTGCACTCCGCGCTCATTGCGCGCGGAGGCGACAAGGTCGCCTGCGCCCCGCCTATCGGCGACGCGAACATAGTCCGCGACCTGGCTTTTACTGACAACTTTGACGGCACGATGAACCTCACCTGGCATTACTACAATGTCGGCGATTACAACCAGGACGGCATAGTGGGCATCGCTGATATTACTCCCCTGGCGATGCATTTCGGAGAGACACGCGCAGAAGGCGAGAACAACACGCTGGCTGCGGTGATTGACGGAAGCGGCGACCTCGCAGTGAACATCGCTGATATTACACCTATAGCGATTAACTTTGGCGTCCAGTTTGCCGGCTATTTGATAGAGGTTTCGGAAACTCAGGGCGGAGTATATGCGACTGAAGCTGATATCGCGATGAGCTTCGGCCAAGATGAAGACATCGGCAGGATGTCATTCCTCTACAACTTCACCCCAACCCCCGAATACTGGTACCGCGTCATCCCTTACGACAACAATGATACTCAGGGCATCCCGAGTATTGAGGTGCAAGCTCCGCCTCCTGGCGAGCAGTTCCCGGTAGCCTCTATCATCCCTAACCCGAACATAGGCTTTGCCCCGCTTACGGTAAACTTCTCCGGAAACAACAGCTATGACCCCGACGGCGGGATCATAACTAAGTTTGAATGGGATGCGGTTGGCGACGGGGATTTTGAGGTTGACGGCGGCACCAACCCGCTGTTCCAATACGAATACACCGAGCAGGGGATATACCGTCCTGCGCTGCGCGTTACTGATGACGAAGGGCTTACTAGAACCGCTACTGCTACGGTAAATGTAGTCTTAATGCCAGACTACGATGAAGTAGAGCCCAACAACGACCCGCAAAGCGCGAACACGCTGCCAGCTCTGCCTGTCGCTAATTTCTTCGGCAGCCTTGGCAAAAACCTGCCCGGCTACCTGGGCTATGACGGCGGGCTGCAGGATTGGGTTAGCTTCACTGCCAACGACGGCGATACAGTCACGGTATTCTGCACTTTCAACAGCTCGCTCACTGTGGGTTATGAGCTGAGGGATAGCACTGGAACGCTCCTGGCTTCAGACCTTGATACTGACAATCCGCAGGTGCTTACATACACAATCCAGCCCACTGACGCCCCCCCGTTCTTTGCCGGCTTGATAGGCCTTGGGTATAGCGACTATTACCTGCGCGTCGTCCCAGGCGGAGCGCCAGAAGCCGACCTGGTGGCTTTTCCCGTGAGCGGGATGGCGCCTCTTAACGTGACGCTGGATGCCGGAGGAAGCACTGCCGACTTCCCAATCGTCTCTTATGAGTGGGACTGGGAAGGCGATGGCATTTACGACTCTAACACCGGCAACACGCCGATTACCCAGTACACATACAATGTTCAAGGCGCTTACTACCCGGTTGTCCGGATTACCGACGAAAACGGGCTTTCCGATACAGCCCAAGCTACAGTTGATGTGTGGTCTTCCACCTATGGCGAAGTGGAAGACAACGATACTATTTTGGACGCGACGGCAATGCCGAGTTTCCCATTCGCCGGCTTGACTGGCAGCTTGGGCGCGAACCCGCCTAGCTACCCCGGCTATGACGGCGACAGCAGCGATTTCTTCAGCTTCACCGCTCTTGAAGGGCAGTCTTTGTCGTTCAGGCTGGATTACAATAGCGGCACTTTGCAGGCCGGGATGAATCTATATGACGGCAGCGGGTCCCTGATACAAGTGAGCGGCATTTATTCCGGAGCCCAGGTATCGCACACATTCTTGCCTTGGGAAGCCGGGGTTGCGGCGGTTGAGGTGGGGGGAGTCAACGGCTATGGCGATTACGTCCTTATGGGGGTGGAAGGCACTCCGCCGGATGCCGAGTTAACCGCGAGTCCGCGTAACGGTGATCCTCCGCTTACCCCCGTCTTTGACGCTTCAGAAAGCTGGGATGATGGCGCCATCGTAAAGTACGAGTTTGATTTTCTCGGCGACGGGGCGTTTGAGTTAGACAACGGGGCAAACCCGACAGCGCTTTTTGAATACAATACAGTTGGCGTTTATGTAGCCGCAGTCCGCGTTACTGACAACGATGGTTTCACCGATATCGCCAAATACACAATTACGGTAGGCCCTACGGGCTATGATGAAGTTGAAGATAACGACTGGCTGGGCACTGCGAACCAGCTCCCAATACTGCCGGTTATCGGTTACCAAGCGAGCATTGGCGACAGCCCGCCACTTTATAGTGGATACGATGGCGACACTGTTGATTGGTTCTTCTTCGTCGGCCCCGCAATAGGGGACACGGTTACTGTCACCATTACATACGGCCCCACTTTAACCGCAAACGTTGCGCTCGTTGATAACTACGGGACCTCCCTAGGCTATTACTTCGGCGCTTCGCCTGCGGTTATTTCATACAAATTCAAACAAGGCGACAGTGCGCCGTGGTTCGTCTATATGGAGGCTGTGGATGGGTTTGGAGACTACTCAATTTCCGTATATCTCGGCGCGCCGCCTAACGCCGTTCTATATGCTGCTCCGACTTCAGGCAGCGCGCCGCTTCTGGTGAACTTTGACGCAACCAACAGCTGGGATATGGACGGCTTTATAATAGGCTATGATTACGATTGGGACGGCGATGGCACTTATGACCTTGTCGGCGGAACCTCCCTAGAGGCATATGAATACACGGTTGATGGCCGTTACACTCCTACGTTGCGCGTAACCGACAACAACGGATTCACCGATACAGACGCTAGATGGGTATTCGTTGGCGCAGTCCCTTATAGCGAGCGCGAGCATAACGACTTTGAAGTCCAAGCTAACCCGCTGCCGCCATTCCCATTTGGCGGCTTCACGGGGAGCGTAGGCTCAAGCGATTCCCACCCGGGATACGATGGCGACGAATATGATTATTCCACCTTCGTTGCCGATGAAGGCGACATGGTTGATTTATCGTTGATATTCAACTACAACGATGCCGATCTGGACTTCACGCTTATAGACTCCGACGGCGATTTCCTGTGGGGTTCCTACAACTGGAAAGATAACGAGTATATCAACTACACTTTTCAAGCAGGCGATGCCTCACCGTTCTATTTGGTGGTAGAAGGATGGGATAGGGGCGTTGATTACACGATAAGCGGCTCACTAATCTAGCCTCGCCTCACTGCGCATGCAAAACAAAGCCCCCGGCTGGAATTATGGCCGGGGGCTTCGTTGTATGGGATGCTTCAGCGCACCGCGCGTCACACGTGGTAAAAGTTCGTGCCCTTCGGGAAACGGCGGGCGACGCCAGTGTCATGTGCAGCCTTGGCAACCGATTTTTCAACGCCCTTTAGAACCTTCTTGTTGAACACCGACGGGATGATGTTGTCCGGGTTCAAATCGTTCTCGTCAATCGCCGAGGCAATTGCATTAGCGGCCGCGACTTTCATCTCCTCGTTAATATCGCTGGCATGCGCGTCAAGCGCTCCACGGAAAATGCCGGGGAACGCAAGGACATTGTTCACTTGGTTTGGGTAATCGCTGCGGCCCGTCGCCATAACGGAAGCGTATGGCGTAGCAATTTCCGGCATAATTTCCGGCACCGGGTTGCTCATCGCGAAGATGATAGGCTTCGGGGCCATGTTTTTTAGGTCGTCTTCATTGAGAACGTCTGGCCCTGACAGCCCAATGAACATATTTGCGCCCTTGATTACGTCGTGAATGCTGCCCTTCTCGCCGCTCAAGTTGGTATGGTCTGCTGCCCATTGCTTTGCCTGGTTATCTGCGAAATCGCGGCCTTTGTGAATTGCGCCGCTGCGGTCGCACACAATTATGTTCTTCACCCCGAAGTGCATGATAAACTTCGTGACCGCTAAACCGGAAGCCCCGGCGCCGGCAACGACAACTTTCATGTTGCTTGCATTCATGCCGGTTATCTTCAGCGCGTTGATAAGGCCAGCGGCAACGACGATGGCGGTGCCGTGCTGGTCGTCATGGAAGACGGGTATGTCTAGCTCCTCCTTGAGGCGTTCCTCAATATAAAAACAGCGCGGGCTGCTGATGTCTTCCAAGTTAATCCCGCCGAAAGTCGGCGCGACCCATTTGCAGAAGTTCACAATCTCGTCCGCGTCCTGCGTTTGGATGCAAAGCGGGAAAGAGTCAACATTCCCAAATTCTTTAAAGAGGATAGCCTTGCCCTCCATAACCGGCATAGCCGCCGCTGCGCCGATATTGCCCAGCCCGAGGACCGCGCTGCCGTCGGATACGACCGCAATGCAGTTCTTGCGTATGGTGAGGTTGAAGCTTTTCCGGTAATCGTGGTGGATGGCCATGCAGACGCGGCCCACTCCCGGCGTGTATGCCATGCTCAAATCACTGCGTGTCTTAAGCGGCACACGCGAGACCGTTTCCAGCTTCCCACCTTCGTGCATTTTGAAAGTGTCATCAGTAGCGCTGTGCAGGTGCAGGTCTGGCAGTTCATGCAAAGCGTCTAATATCTTCTTGGCGTGTTCCTCGCTGAAGCACTCAATCGTGAAATCGCGGATAGTGCGGCCGTTCACAACTTCAATCAAGTCAATGTGCCCGATGACACCTCCTTTCTCGCTGATCTTGCTGGAAATGCGGGCTATTTGCCCTGACTCGTGCGGATAGTCCATTCTTACTGTAATGGCATATTGCGCACTAGGTGTGATTTTCATCTCAGGATGTCCTCCAAACAAGTTAAAAGCCTAGAGATTGTATCCCATCTTGTGAAGGATGTCACTAATGGTTTGATTGCAAGCGCACAAGCAAATACTTCTTCTCAGCGGGACAGTATCTCGTCTAAAGCCTCAAAGAAGTAATCCACCGCTTCTTTGGGCGTCAGGTAGGCAGGCGAAATTCGGACACATCCTCCTCTTGCCAGCGTGCCGTAAAACTCGTGCGCCATCGGCGAGCAGTGCAGCCCGCCACGGTTTGCGATGTTATACTTGTCAGCAAGCAGCGTGGAAATTTCAGCCGGCGCATAGCCTTCCACATTAAAGCTGATGACCGGCACACGCAGCTTGGGGTCAGTTGGGCCGACGATGCTTACGTTCGGCCTTTGCGCAAGCTCGCTTAGCATTCTCTCGGTTAGCCTGCAACAACATTCCTCAATGTGCTCTAGCCCCGTTTCGTTAATGAAGCTAAGGGCGGCGCCTAGCGCGATGATGCCAAGAACGTTTGGCGTGCCAGACTCGTAAAATACCGGTAGCTCCGGCGGTAAGCAGTAAAGCTCGCTCTTAACTCCTGTCCCTCCCACTCGGAACGGGTCAGGGTTCATGCGCTCGCTTAAATAAAGGATGCCTGAGCCAGGCAGGCCTAACAGCGACTTATGGCCGGGCGCGGCTAATGCGTCAACGCGCATCTCCTTCACGTCGAGCTTGTGGCAGCCCGCAGACTGCGAGGCATCAACGAGCAGCGGTATTCCCAGGCGTTCAAGCTCCTCGCCTATTTGCGCAAGGGGCTGAATAGTCCCGCCGACATTGCTTACATGCGATATGCATGCAAGGTTGGTGTGCGGCTTCACGGCTTCGCCTATGCGGTCGGGGATGATGCACCCGTTGCCATCGGCTGGCAGCACGCTGAAGCTGACGCCCTGCGTCTCCCGCAAGTAGTGAACCGCGCGGGAGACAGCGTGGTGCTCCAACGGCGAGATAAGCACATGGTCGCCTTCGTGCAGCATCCCGAACAGGGCAGTGTTGAGGCTGTCGGTCGCGGAGTAGGTGTATATGACGCGGTTGGGTGTATCAATGTTGAAGAATTTTGCCAAGCTGATTCGTGTCTGCGACACAATGCTGTCAGGGTTAATCTCGCAGGCGGAAGTGCTCCTGCCGGTCGTCAGCGAGACCATCTCCACAGCGTCTGCGACCGCCTTAACGACCTGCGGCGGCTTGGGGTATGTGGTTGAAGCGTTATCCAAGTAAACCTGTTTGGAAGGGACTTCTAAGGCCATGGTGGCCTCTCCTTATGTGTGTGGACTTGCAGAAGCGATATGCAGAAATGTATGGTGAAAGTCTTATTCGTCTTCGGGCAGCCGCTGCGCTGAATGCGCAGGCTGCCCGTGGTACAGCAGCAGAGGTCGTCCGGCTCGCCGCTGAGGCTGCATCGGCGTGCAGCGTAATACTTCGTTGGATACCGTTTCCTAGACATAGTTTCCCAACCCTGATTATACCGCAGCCTTGCCCGTTGTGAAGGCGCGGGGCGGCGCAGAATCGCCTGGATACCAGCGATACTAGCGTTTATCCTTATGCTAGAATCCACGACTTATGTTTAACGAAGTGGTTTTCACCGTCTTCGGCTGGCCGATTCGCTGGTATGGGATTACGATGGCACTGTCGCTTCTCATCGCCACTTACCTCGGCCAGAAGTTGCTTGAATCACGCGGCCGCAAGGGCGAATACGTGTGGGATGGCGTCATCTGGGCTGCCATCTTCGGCATTATCGGCGCCCGCGCTGTTTACGTGCTCACGAATCTCCAAGATTACCAGGGCGACTGGCTGGCGATATTCAAGACCTACGAAGGCGGGCTGTCCATTCACGGCGCGCTCGCGCTGGGCCTTTTCGGGTGCTGGCTGTATTACCGCAGGACGCCGCTCAAGCTATTGGAAGTAATGGACGCGATGGCGCCGGGAGTGTCCATTGGGATTATCTTAGTACGCTTTCTCGGCAACCTCTCCAACGGCGACATCCTCGGCTACAAAGTTTCGCAGAAGGTAATCCCCTGGGCGCTTAACTTCCCTAATGACGACTACCACCTTACCGCACCCATCACCGACCCCTCAGGCGCGATGCAGCTCATCATCCCGCGCCACCCAACCGAGATATACGGCGGCATTGTTGGTATCATCCTGCTCGCGCTCACGCTGTGGATCTGGTCAAAGAAGTGGGCGCCGGGGACGAATATGTTCGCCTTCATCGCGGGCTATTCCCTCATCCGCTCGGTCATTGAAGAGCCGTTCCGAGTAGTGCCTCATTACTTCATCAAGTTTTACAACGAAACCTATGGCTTCGGCGGCATTACGATGACGCAGTGGGCCTCGGTCGCCTTCATACTAATCGGGGTCTGGGGCATCATCCACGTAAACCGACATGCCAAGCCGGGTGTGTGGGATCCCCCTCCTGGCGCAGTAACGGCAGGATCTCACTCAGGCAAGGGCGGCCTTGCGGTAAAGGAATCCCAGCACAAGCCTGTTCGCAGCCGCAAGCCACAACCCAAGACGACTGAGCCGAGGAAAAAGCAAAAACCCTTTAGCAAGTAACCAGCGGCGCAAAGGGGGAGCTTTACCCTTCGCCAAGGCGGCTCCTCTACCTATGATTAGCGTTAATGAGCTACAATACTGGCTCTGGCGCGCGCTTATGGCGCGCGCAATAGCATCTCCCTAAGGCAGGAAACACATGGCTGAAACCGTTATTAACCCTGGAATTGCTGTGTGGTGGGCAGTCCCCATCGCGGC
>JBBIJQ010000015.1:13716-21836 GCA_037445915.1 Planctomycetales bacterium
ACCTCATCCTCTGGATATTCAAACAGGAGCAGGGCAGCGAGAAGATGAAGGAAGTTTCCGCGGCAATCCGCGAAGGTGCTTTCGCATTCCTCAAGCGCCAATATACAACCATCTACATCATCTCCGCCGCTGTGGCGATTACCCTTTTCTTCGTCCCGATGACTGACGAAGTGGGCACCCGCATTCCCGGTTTCATTCTCGCAAGCTCGTTTCTGCTCGGCGCGTTATGCTCCGGGCTGGCGGGCTACATTGGAATGTACGCGGCCGTCCACAGCAACCTCCGCGCTGCGCGCGGCGCGATGAAGTCGCTTAACTCGGCCCTGCAAGTCGCCTTGCGCGGCGGAGCGGTGACGGGCATCTCCGTAGTTGCGCTGTCCCTTGTCGGAGTAGGCTTGCTTTACTGGCTGGTCGCGATTGTCTTTGGCTATGCCAATAAAGCCCCGCTTTTCATTGTAGGCTTTGGTTTTGGCGCGAGCTTTGTCGCGCTATTTGCCCAGCTAGGCGGCGGGATTTACACTAAAGCTGCTGACGTAGGCGCAGACCTTGTTGGCAAACTAGAGGCTGGCATTCCTGAAGACGACCCGCGCAATCCGGCAGTCATTGCCGACTTAGTTGGCGATAATGTCGGCGACTGCGCAGGCCGTGGCGCCGACCTGTTTGAATCCACCGCTGCCGAGAACATTGGCGCGATGATACTCGGCGTGGCGCTGTATCCGTTCTTCGGGCTGGGCGGTATCCTTTTCCCGCTTGTTGTCCGCGCTTTCGGGCTTGTCGGCTCCATAATCGGCATTTTCTTCAGCAACGTGAAGGAAACCGAAAACCCGCTTAACGGGCTGAAGCGCGGCTATTTGATTTCCACCATCCTCGCCATTGCAGGCGTTGGCTTCTCAACTTACACTATGCTAAATACCGGCGGCACGACCTGGTGGTACTTCTTTATCGCCGGCGTAGTAGGCGTACTGCTTGCTTACGTCTTTGTGGTGGTCACGCAGTATTATACAGACTACTACTATAAGCCTGTGAAAGGAATCTCCGAGGCATGCAAAACCGGCCCTGCGACTGCGATGATACAAGGCACTGCGGCCGGTTTTGAAAGCACCGCCATACCGACTATCGCTATTGTCGTTGCCATCATGGCTTCGTACAAACTCGGCCAGCTTGGGTTTGTCGGAGTTGAAGGCGTTTCGCTCCTTTCGGCAGGCCTATACGGCACCGCAATAGCGACTATGGGTATGCTTTCCACCTGCGCCTTCATCCTCGCAATGGACACCTTCGGCCCGATTACCGACAACGCCGGCGGCATTGTGCAGATGGCCGGCGAAGAAGAGCAGATTCGCGAACGCGCCGACAGGCTAGATTCGGCCGGCAACTCCACGAAAGCCATCACCAAGGGATATGCGGTCGGCAGCGCCGGGCTGGCGGCATTCCTGCTTTTCGCCGCTTACCTTGATAAGGTTAAATTCTCCAGCGGCATCCCGCTGGAAGATGTGTTCCCGGTGGACATCGGAAAGCCCGCCGTGTTCGCAGGCGCATTCATAGGCTGCATGCTTGTGCTGCTGTTCAGCGCATGGGCAATCAAAGCCGTTGGCAAGGCCGCGCAGGCGGTCATCCTTGAAGTACGCCGCCAGATTAAGGAACTCGGCATCCTTGAAGGCAGGAACAAGCCCGACTACGCGCGCTGCGTGGACATCGTGACCGTCGCCGCGCTCAAGGAGATGATACTGCCGGGAATACTGCCGGTTGTAGCCACGCTGCTGGTTGGCGTTCTCCTGAAAGCGGAAGCGGCAGCAGGCTTCTTGATGGTCGCTACCATCACAGGCGTTATCGTTGCCCTTTACCTGAATAACTCTGGCGGGGCAATGGACAACGCGAAGAAGTACATTGAGCTGGGGCATTATGGAGGGAAAGGCAGCGAGGCGCACAACGCGGGGGTGGTCATTGACACTGTCGGCGACCCGTTCAAGGACACGGCTGGCCCAAGCATCCACGTGCTCATAAAGCTCCTTTCCACGGTGACATTAGTGCTCTGTGGGCTGTTTATCGGCCAGGCGTTCTAGACCTCGGTTGAAGGGCGGCGGTTTACCAGCTACATGCGGGCTTATCACCCGCCCTCTGGGATTCCTCGCAAGACTGACCACGGCGGGGCGGAAAGCCCCGCCCCGCCAAAGGCGGGCAAACCTTCAGCAGATCCCAGATTCCAGAGCTGGGCTAAAGCCAAGCCTATAGGTCTGTTATTTGGGAATGAAATCCCAGAGCCACACTAAAGTGCGGCCTACGGGGGATTGTTGTTGAAAGTGATTCCTGAGCGGCACTGAAGCTAGCCAGCCTTCGGCTGGTACCGCCCTACAAACATTAAACCCAACTACGAGCTACCAACTCTCCACTAATCCAGCGTCTCAAAGCCTTCCAGCATCATCACGTAATCTTCGGGAAGGCCACGCCCACGAGCGCCTTCAACCATCAGTGACAGGTATTCCTTGCTGGGCTTGCTGGGCTCGGGGTCGGGCACCGACACCACAAACGTGCGTGCGGGATACCTACGCTCGCCGCGGTCAAAGACGATGACGTTGCACGCGTGGCAGCGGTTTGGCGCGCCCTTATAACGCTCAAGCCGGGTCAGGTCCTGGCCGGTTATATTGATGGTCACACCCCATACCTTGTCCTCGCTGTTAGGCGTGCGCTCAATGCTCGCAAGGCCGGTGTTCTTCGGGAAAAAGAACTTGGGGAACCAAACGCGGTGCGTCGGGATGTAGCAGAGCATCTCTTGCTTGGGGTTGTTAAGGTAACGCTTGATTATCTCAAAATCCAAAAGCTCGTCGTAGAGAAATAGGCGGTCAACCTTGAGCGAGCCCGGCATCATGCTTTCAGCCTTTGGCTTCTGCTCATACTTGAGCAGGTCGCTAAGCGCTTGCTCTGTGTCCTTTATCCCAACGCCGCCGCCGCCGTTTTTTTCATCTTCCATCAGTCCGCTCCCTTGGCGTAGTCAAGGTTGTCGTAGAACTTAATCATAACCGAATGCTCTCCCATTTCAACCAGCACAAAGGCAAGTTGCCGGTGGTCAATGCCCGGCGCAGGCAGAACAGCCTTGAAGCTCGCGGTCGCCCCTGGGGCGATGGCGCGTGGGGGGAGGAAGCTGTAAGCTAGCCGTTCCAGGCGGGGAAAAAGCAGATGCCCGCGCTCGATCCTGTCCGGTGCGAGGGTCTCCCCGCCTTTCAATGTGAACGACAGTCCGCATTGGGAAGAGTCGATCGCAAACGCGCTTCGGTTCTCTAGATTAATCAGGAACATTGAATAGCTGCCGAATGCAGGATCCTTTAGCTCCATAACCGAGATCATTCCGCCTATTTTCCCGTCTCGCGAGAAGCCAAACCTGCTGGCAACTTCTACTGAGCCAAGCAGCTTCATGATATGCGGCATGGCTGCTGAAAGTTTGTCCACTTCGTAGAGCCAAGTAAGGCGTTCCAGCATGCTCCCGGCATAGACGGCAACCTGCACCGGCTCTTGCTCAGTCTCGTAAAGCAGCCTCTCCCAGCGCTCAATCGCCGCCATTGATGATTGCGCGTATGCCGAAGCTGCTGCCTCCGAGCTTGAGCCGGCAGGAGAAGGCGCGATGCTGAGCGCGAGAATAGCGGCTATAAGAGCCAGAGCAGGTATTCGTTGGTGAACCATCGCCTAGGAGAGCTTGCGGATGGTTTGCTGAACCATCTGTTTCAAGTAAGGGTCTTCGTCCATCGTCTGCGCAATCTTGTTAACGCCATGGCTGACTGTGCTGTGGTCGCGCGAGCCGACTTCCTCGCCGATTTGCGAGAGGGTCAGGTTCGTGTATTCGCGCGCGAGGTACATGATGACCATCCGCGCCTCGGCGACTTTCTTGCGGCGGTCACGGCCCATGATTAAGCTGGGGCTGACGCGGAAGACTTCCGATGTGGCTTGGGTGATTTGCTCCATCGTGAGCAACCGGCGGCCGCGCTGGCCTTTGATGTGGTCGTTTAGCACTCGCCGCGCAATGTCAACGGTCGGCTTAGTGCTTGAGAAGTCGCAGAACGCGAGCAGCCTTATCAGCGCGCCTTCCAACTCACGAACATTCGTAGGCACGTTCTCTGCGATGAACTGGCAAACCTCGCCGCAAATGCTCGTGCCTTCCAGCCCGGCCTTCTTCTCCAGGATAGCGATGCGCGTGTCCAGCGGCGGGGCTTCAACATCAACCGTCAGCCCGCTGCCAAAGCGCGAGACGAGGCGGCTTTCAATGTTCTTCAGCTCCTGCGGCGGCGCGTCACTGGTAATGGCAATCTGCTTGCCAGCATCCACCAAACTCAGGAAAGTGTGGAAGAACTCCATTTGTGTTTCCACTTTGCCGGCGATGAACTGGATGTCGTCAATGAGCAGCAGGTCGCACTGGCGGTAGCGCAGGTGGAACTCGTTCATTTTCCCCGAGCGCACCTTCTCAATGAAATCGCTGGTGAACTTTTCGCTGGTGACGTAAATCACGCGGTAGCTGGGGAATAACTCAGCCGCGCGGTGGCCTATAGCGTGGAGAAGGTGGGTCTTGCCTAAGCCGTCATCGCCATAGATGAAGAGCGGGTTGTAGGCATATCCAGGCCGTTCAGCGACCGCTTTGGATGCCGAAGCGCAGAACTGGTTGGATGCGCCGATAACGAAGTTCTCAAACGTAAAGCGAGGGTTGAGGAGCGGGCGCTGCGCAGGGCCTGCAGGCTTGGGCAGCAGCGACGCCAAGGAGCCCTGGCTATCACCCCTGCTCCGCGTTTCGGAAGCGTTGGCGTCAACGATGATGTTAACTTCAGCGGGCTGGCCGAGCACGCTTGAAACTGCGCGGACAATTCGGTCCCAGAACTCTTCGCGCAGCCATTCAATGTGCTTTTCGCCGGTGGCCAGGAGGGTTACCGCATTGCCGGAAACCTCTCCAATTTTGAGAGGGAGGATAAGCAGTTCGTATTTGGGGCTCTGAATGTTGTGCTTCAGCTCCTCCCGAAACTGCTTGAGTACCTCACCGGCGTATGTGTCAACCATGTTTAAAGCAACCACCGCGCCTATATATCAAAGAAAGCCGATTGCCACTGCGGCGGATTCCCCGTGTCTATCGGCATGCAACAGCCTGATAACCTCATAGCCTTTGCAGGAAAAGCGGGTAACAAAGCACTAAAAGGGCCGTTCCCCCGCCCAACCTGCCCCCGAACATCACGCGCTCCGGGGAATGCATCTTACACTATTCGCGTAACGGCCTGCAAGACTCTTTGGCCCGATTCCGAGGCGATTTTGGGAAAAACTACTCATCCAGCAAGTCTCCCCCGCCAATAGTCCAATAAGTCTGCAAGCGTCTGCTTGATATCGTACTGGGGCTTCCATCCGGTAGCTGCGATGAACTTGGACGCATCCCCCCGCAAAAGCTGCACGTCCGAAGGGCGTAACCGCCCTGGATCTGTTTCTACGCGCACTTCGCAGCGCGCCAGCCCGAGCAGGATGTCCAGCATCTGCCGTATCGTGATGGAAGCGCCGGAACAGATGTTGTAAACTTCGCCCGGCTCACCCTTGTTGCAGGCAAGGTAATACGCCCGCACCACATCGCGCACATCGCTGAAGTCGCGCTGCGCTTCCAGGTTGCCCACCCGGATAACCGGCTCTTGCAGGCCGCGCTCAATGGACGCAATCTGCTTTGCGAAGTTAGAGGAGGCGAATACCTCGCCCCGCCTGGGGCCGGTATGGTTAAAGGCGCGCGTGCGCACAACCTTCATCCCGTAGCTCTGGAAGTACTGGTAGGCGAGCATGTCCTGTGCGACCTTGCTGACCCCGTAGGGGGAAAGCGGGCGCAGGGGCGAATCCTCGCGGAGCGGCAGATCTTCCTCCGCCGCTGCGCCGTATTCCTCGCTGCTGCCGGCAACCTGTATGCGAACGTCAAGCTCTAGCCTGCGCACTGCCTCAAAGATGCAAAGCTGCGAGCCCAGGTTGTTGAACAGCGTGTAGCCGGGATAAGCCCAGCTTGCCTTGACGAAACTCTGCGCCGCGAGGTGGAAGATGAGGCCTGGCCGAACTTCACTAAGCAAGTTGGTTACAGAAGTCTGGTCGGTTAGCTCCGTATCCAGCAGAGTTATCTTGCCGTGCAAGTGGGAAATGTTCTCCATCGGCGAGCGCAGGCGGCGGGTGCCGTAAACGATGTGTCCCTCTGTGAGCAACAGTTCGGCGAGGTGGCTTCCTGCAAATCCGGTAACGCCTGTGATTAGGGCTTTCATTGCTGCTCCACGTAATAGACAAGGTTGATTGTGCTAAACGTGTGGCCATCGGTGTAGCGCAGGCCATCCGCTCCGCCGGCAAGCGATATTTTCAATACCGAGCCCGGTTTCCAGCTAGTGTCGGGAACGATTGTGAGGGCATATCCGCTCTCGCCCAGGCTTGCCATGAACGGCGCGGTAACTCCATCCGCGGTAACGGTAATGCTACCGGGGATGGAAGCCGTATCCAACTGGCGGTGGAAGATAATAGTAACGGGGTCGGCAGGCGCGATGAGCGAACCGTAAGCATGGTTAAGCGCGCCGCTTGAGGTTAGCCCCGAAGAGAGACCGCCGCACGAGCAAAGCGCCGCTGAGATGAACAGCGCAGCCAGCAAACCGTTCATTAGTTGAATACGCACAGTTACACCATTATAAGCTTAACCGCCCCCCCGAATGCTGTTGCAGGAGGCCTTTAATCGCCCGCGAATGCGCAAGGCGGCGGCGCCATTCACTTGGAGAGATTACGAACTTGGCGCCAAAGACATGGAAAGGAGCGTCTTGTCGTTTTCCTTGAATATCGTCATGGTCAAGACTTCCTTGTTTGACTGGTAGAAAACGGTTACTCCGTCTTCTTTGATCAACTCGGTCGTCTTCTTGAACCCGGAGCCCTTGAGTTCTTTAGCGTAGTATTCGTTTACTTTCTCCACCGCATCCTGGGTTTCAAGAATTAGGCTGAAAGCCTTTCCCTTCTCCGTGTCGGTAGCAGACGACTGGGTTACCTTGCTGCCGGGGTATTGGGGGATGTTCTCAGGCCAGCCCTCCGGCATCTTGCCGCCTATCGCGTCCACTGTAGTTTTGTTGCCAGTCTCTTTGTCGGTGATGGTCGCGCCGCCGTTCTTGAAGTCAACGCCAACCCTACCGCCTGAGCCTTGCTCAATCAGCTTTTCCGCAAGATTCTCACTCGCGGTTTGGGCGGCTTTCCAACAGCCAACGGTGAATACCAAGAGCAACACAAGCGCCAAATAGAATAGTATCCGCATGCCAACTACCTCCGATGATTACAGCGCCGATTATATCACCGGCGTAATGCGCCAGGTTAATCCCTAGAGTAAGCTTGCGCCCCCGGCGGTATAATGTTTGCTGCCAAACTGCAACTGGTTCATAAGGCAAACTGGAGGTTGAGAGATGAAGATACTTGCATTCGCTGGAAGCTTGCGCGAAGGGTCGTGGAACAAGAAGCTTGTGCGCATGTCGGCTGAAGTGCTGACGAATATGGGGCATGAAGTTGAGATCTACGACTTAGCGCCCCTACCGCTGATTAATGAGGATTTGGAGGCAAACGGCCCGCCGCCCGAAGTCGCTGCATTCCGGGAGAGGGTGGAGCAGGCAGATGCGGTGCTCATCGCAACGCCTGAGAATAACTACTCAATCCCGGCCGTCACGAAAAACGCTGTTGACTGGCTGAGCCGCCCGCCGCACAACCTGCTTGAGGGGAAAGTCGTTGCGATTACGGGTGCGACCATAGGAGGCTTCGGTACGATTAACGCCCAGCGTGAGCTTCGCTGGGTTCTGGCTAAGCTGGAGGCTTTCATAGTGCCAAGCCCGTGGCTGATGGTTTCAAACGCCTTCAAGGAGTTTGACGGGAATGGCATGCTGATTGAGGAGAGGTATGTGAAGACGCTGGAAAAGTTGATGGAAGCGCTAGTGGATACGGCTCGGAAACTAGGCTGATTACCTCTTGCGCACGGAAACCAGCGCGCGGAAGCGATGGAAGTTCTCAAGTATCTTTTCCGTGCCGAGGACGACCGCCGAGAGCGGGTCCTTGGCGACGCGAGTGACGATGCCGGTGTCCTTGTAGATAAGCATGTCCAGGTCGCGAAGAAGCGCGCCGCCGCG
>JBBIJQ010000015.1:21907-23563 GCA_037445915.1 Planctomycetales bacterium
GTCTTGAGAATCATATCAATCTTTTCCCACATAGACTCGCGGACTTCGTGGGTACAAATCTCAACCATCTTCGGCAGGCCTGTAACCTGGTCAACTCCGCGCATTTCAGTCGTGAGGTTTTCGCTGCTTTCATGCGCGCTGCCGATTTCTATTTTGATGCGCTCGGCGGTGCGCTCGCCAATAAGCAGGTTGTAGCGCCTGCGGGCGTAGTCAATAATGGCTTTGTCCAGTTCGTCGCCTGCGATGCGGATGGACTTGCTGACTACGATGTCGTTTAGGCTTATCACGGCGACTTCGGTCGTGCCGCCGCCGATGTCTACAATCATGTTGCCAAGCGCTTCTTCAATCGGCATGTCGCAGCCAATTGCGGCGGCCATCGGCTCGTCAACGAGGTAAACCCACTGCGCGCCTGTGCGGTGCGCCGCGTCAATGACCGCGCGCTTCTCCACAGCCGTAATGCCGCTGGGAATGCCAATGACGAGTTTGTGGTTAAGGCGGATAAGCCTGTGGGGCTGCGTCGCCTTATTAATAAGGTAGCGCAGCATGACTTCGGTGTATTCCCAGTCCGCGATGACGCCGTCTTTGAGAGGGCGCATGGCGACGATGCGGCCGGGCGTTTTCCCAATCATGGACTTGGCTTCTTCGCCGACAGCCAGCGCTTCGCCGGTGGGAAGGTCAATGGCGACGACAGAAGGCTCGCGCAGGACTATGCCGCGCCCGCGAACGTAAACGAGCGTGTTGGCGGTCCCGAGATCAATGCCGATCTCGTCCCTGAAGTTACCTAAAAAGTCGTCCCACCAACCCAATATGCATTACACCTATAAAAGTTCCGTCATTTTAGACCTTTTCGCACCGTGTCACAAGCGAAAAGCGCTCTAGCCGCGCCCTCACTTAGCCCTGGTGAACTTAAGGAGCGTGTCATACGCCCCCTGCAGGTCTTCCCAGTTAACGTAAATGTGCGCATCAGTAGCCGCAGTAAAGATGCCCCGGATGTTAACCCCCCGGTGCGCAAGCTTGCGCGTGATGTCCGCGAGCGCGCCCGGCGTCTCAACCAATTCGGGGCTGCGCAGCCTTAGCTCGCCGATGCCGCCGCGCATACTAATGTTTGTGAGGTCGTTAGGCTCGCTCACCCCTTCATCATGCAAGAGGCTATGCGCCTTTTCAGCAAGCTCTTCATCAACATAAAAGACGATGAAGCGGCTGCTGCTTGTTGCGCCGCTTATGGGAATGCCATTCGCGCCAAGGATGCCCGTTAAACGGCTTAGGACGCCCGGCTTGTTCGCCCAACCGCTGCCGACCATCACTATGGATGCAAGTGGGCGTTCGCAGCAATACAGCGACGGCTTACATTCGCCGGTGATGGTCGTTCCGCACTTAACAAGGTCTTCCTGCTTACGGTAGTCAATGACGCGGACGCGCATGTCTGCGAACATGTATCTGAACGCGCGCGGGTGGATCACCCTTGCGCCGCTCTTGGCGATGGTCTCGGCCTCTTCCGCGGTGAGGCTTTCCAGGATGCGCGGATTGCTGGAGAGGTTCGGGTCGGCGGAGAGAATGCCCTCCACGTCAGTGACGATAACAACCTCGTCAGCGTCAATGTACCGCCCGACGAGGAATGCGGTTATATCGCTGCCGCCCCTCCCATGCGAGACAAGT
>JBBIJQ010000015.1:23637-37597 GCA_037445915.1 Planctomycetales bacterium
CCCCTCCCAAGCGAGACAAGTTCATCCCGGCTGGAAAGCGCCAAAAAACCGGCAATCACCGGCACCTTCCCCAGGCGGATATGCGGCAGGACGTTTTTGATGAAGCGGTTGGACGTCTTATGGGTGCGGACAGAGAAGTCGCGTTCCTCATTAGACTTGATTGGCGAGATTGGAGACTCGTCGTCCGAGTCGACTATGATGGGCCAACTTTCGCGGTTGCGAGGGTAGAAGACTGCGGTGCTTAGCTTCTGGGCCTTGAGCGCCGCGGACATTAGCAGGACGCTCTTTTCCTCGCCGATAGAGGAGTAGTTAAGCGTCGTTTCCATATCAGAAGAGATGCTGGCACATTCTGCGATGTCTGCGAGCAGGCGGTTAGTTTCGTCGTTCATAGCGGAGACGACAACCGCAACTTGTTCGCCGCTTTCAATGAGCCCGGCGATAGCCCTGGCCGCGCGCGTGAAGTGCGCTGGGGTCGCCAGTGAAGTTCCTCCGTATTTTATGACGCGCCGCATCTGAGACTGCGCTTTCGCGCAGAAGCAATTATAGCAGCCGCTAGTTTCAACCCTTCTTAGCCGCCGTATATGGTAGAGTTACTGCATGCAGAGGGTGCGGCTGCTCACATCCGGCGAGTCTCATGGGCCTGCGCTGACGCTTATTCTCAGCGGACTGCCCGCTGGCGTTTGCCTTGACGAAACGTTTCTCAAGGATGAGCTGGGAAGGCGGCGAAAGCTGCATGGCCGTTCAGCGAGAATGAAGCTGGAGAGTGATGCGTTCACGTGCGAAGGCGGCTTGCGTGCGGGTGTAACCACCGGCAATCCCCTTTGCTTTCGCATACCTAACGCCGAGGCTTCCGAGTGGGAAGCCCTGCTTTGTCCATGGGGAGCGGCGGAAAGTGAGCGAGTAGCTGTCCCGCGCCCTGGACATGCCGACCTTGCAGGCGCACTCAAGTTCGCTTCCTCAGGCGATGGCAAGCTTAAGCCTGCCGATATCCGCGACGTGATGGAGCGCGCCAGCGCCCGGGAGACTGCGGCGCGCGTTTTGGCAGGGGCTGTCTGTAAGCTCTTGCTTGCGCAGGCAGGCGTGAGCATCACCGGCTTTGTCTACCGCATTGGAAAGTCCTCGTTGCCGAAGCGACAACTGCTTAAGCTCTTGAACTTAACTGCGCCTGGCGAAAACGCATTCAGGCGCGCAGAGGCTTCGCCGCTTCGCATTCCTGAATACAGCCTAGAGCAAGTTGCTAAGTCTGCATTAATCAGCGCGGCTGCACGCGGAACAACCCTCGGAGGCGGCTTTGCAGTGATGGCGTTCGGCGTCATTCCGGGACTCGGAAGCTATGCCCAATGGGACGAGCGCCTTGACGGTAAGCTCGCTCAAGCCCTGATGAGCATCCCCGCGGTGAAAGCAGTCGGCATCGGCTGCGCGCAATGGCAGGCGGGTGCGGACGGCAGAGGATTTCACGATGAGATAGTGCGCATGGACGGCGCGCTCACCCATTCCGCGAACAACGCAGGCGGCATTACTGGCGGTATCAGCAATGGGATGCCGGTAGCCCTGACTGCAATCGTCAAGCCTATTCCCACTCAGATGCCGGGCCTGCGCTCGGTTGACCTGGAGACTGGCAAAGCGGCGCTAGCGCCATGGTCTCGCAGCGACGCTACTGCTGCGCCGGCGGCAGCGGTAGTCGCGGAAGCAATGCTCGCGCTCGTGCTTGCCGATGCTGCGCTAGCGGAACTCGGCGGCAGCCATCTTGCAGACTTCCTCACCCGCTGGGAGGAGCGGAAACAGCTGGCTTTTCGTCTTTTCCAGTAGCCTGTGGGAGTGGAAAACACTTACAATCAGATCTCAGCCATGGTCACTAGTGCGAGCGTAAAACCTGCATTCCGCCTTGAGGAGCTTACAAAGTCCTTTTTCCCATTTTGGGGCTGGCAAAAGCGGCTGGCGGTTGAAGCTGTGCGCGGTCTTGACCTTGAGGTCCCAAGAGGCTGCATTTTCAGCTTGCTTGGCCCTAACGGCGCAGGCAAAACTACAACGATAAAGATGATTGCTGGCCTGATACTGCCCACCAAGGGCCGTGTTATCTTTTACGAGGAATCAGGCAGCCCAATGCGCGGCAGGCCGAGGCTGGGCGCAGTGCTTGAGGGGACGCGCAACCTTTACTGGCGGCTTTCGCCGATTGAAAACCTGCTTTACTTCGGCGAGCTGAAAGGGCTAACCCGCCGCCAAATATATGCCGAAGCGCGAGACTTGCTGGAAATGTTTGACCTCACCAGCAAGGCGAAAGCAAGCACGATGACGCTTTCGCGCGGGATGCAACAAAAAGTCGCAGTTGCGGTCGCTTTGCTTGGCAAGCCGGACATAATGCTCCTTGACGAGCCAACGCTGGGGCTTGATGTTGAAAGCTCGCGGCTGATTCAGAAGCGCTTGCGCGAACTGGTGGAGAAGGAAGGGCGCACCATTGTGCTTACAACGCATCAAATGGAGCTGGCGGCGCGCATCTCTGACCGCGTGGGCATCATCTCCGCTGGCAAGCTAATTGCGGAAGACAGCCTAGCGAACCTGACGGCGTTCTTCCGCCGGCAGGAATATTGCCTTGAACTGGGGGCGGCTGAATGGGAAAAGATACGCCCTGAGATGGCTCGGTTCAAGTTCAGCGAAGCTACAGGAAGTCCTGAGGCTTGCATACGGGTGACCTTCCACCTGGAAGAAAAAGAAGCGTTTTTCGCGCTGGCGGAGAAGCTCGTAATTCTCAAGCCTGACTTCACCTCCTTCCAGCAAGGGAGTCCTTCTCTAGAGGATATATTCCTTGAAATAACGAACCACTACCCGTCGGACAAGCAGGGGGAGGATGCGCGGTGATGGCGCTAAAGCTTTTCCGCGCCGAATTCCTGCGCAGCATCCTGCTCGCCCTGCGCTACCCCATAGAGTTCATCGTCGGGATGGGAGTCTTGTACTCGCTGTTCATGGGCTTGTTTCTCGGCGCGCGCACAATGGTACAGGACCCGAGCGCTTTGGGCGCATCGCTGGACGCGTTTGTTATCAGCTATGCAATGTGGTTCTTTGTTCTTTCCGCGATGGGCAAGTTGGCATTTTCCATCCAGGACGAAGCGCAGGCTGGAGTGCTGGAACAGCTTTTCCTAAGTTACCCGAAGATGATAGTCCTGCTCATCGTCCGCTGTGTTGTGGACTTCTTTGCGAGCCTCGTCTTCGTCGCAGTGCTGCTCATCTTGATTATGTCCACGACCGGCCGCTGGCTGGTCTTGACACAACAGGAACTGGGGCAGGTGCTCCTGTTGCTTGTCCTTACAGTCGCTGGCATCTACGGCTTCGGGCTGATTTTCGCCGGGCTTGCGCTGGTCTTCAAGCGCTTAGGCCAGCTCAGCTCAATAACCCAATTCGCATTCTTTCTCATTGCTTACCTGCCGCTGGACAGCTTAGAACCGTGGCTCCGCGGGATACTCTACTGCCTGCCGCTTTCACTCGGCGTAAGGCTGATGAAATCAGTTGCAGTGCAGCATGAGAGCATTTGGTCTGCCACATCGCAAATGGAGCTGGTGGGCTTGGTGGTAAACTCTGCGATATACTTGCTCGTAGGCGCGCTCGTCTTCGCAATTTGCGAACGCAAGGCGAAGATGGACGGTCGCCTGGGCCAATACTAACTGCGCGAGGGTTTCGCTTGCAGAAGTTTCTGGATTTTCTCGCTATGCTCCCTGACACGCCAGGCGCGGAACACCAGGGAAAGCTCTTGACGCTGCTTGAACAAGTTCGCGGGATAGGGATAGCATTCTTTGATGACTTACTCGGCTGCAGGTACTCCGACGAAAAGTTCGCCGGGTTCGCCGGGTTGCCGGTTGAGAAGATGCTGGGGCTTCAGCTTCAGTCGCTGGTTCCGAGCGCAAGCTGCGACGACCTATCTTCGCCGGAAAACAGGGAGATGGTCCATCCCATTGCTTCAAGGCCCCTGCAGCAGTTATTCATAAGCCCTGCGACCTCAAGCGAGCTTGAGATGGAGCTAACGCCGATTTGGATCAACGATACGTTCTTTGGTGTAATCGCAGTTATTCAAGGTTCCCCCAGGCGCAGAAGCGCTCAGCAGGCCTTGCTGCGAGAGTTGCCGCTTTCAAAGCTGCTTGCCGAGATTGACGGCGAACAGCGATTGGAGAAGCTTTTTGGAGGCCGTATCGCCCCGTTCGTAGTACTGCTGGACGAAGAAGGGAGGCTTGAGTTTATCAGCGCCGCCGCCCGCCAGAAACTAGGTATCGGGGCTGAAGACCACGTGGCATATTTCATTTCGGACGACGCAAACTTCAATTCTCCCGAATTTGCTTCACTTGTAAAAGACGCATTGATCGGGCGCGAAGTGTATTTCCCGGTTTTTGAGTACGTAACTGATATTCATGGCGCGCTTGGATATGGCAACGGCATCAAGCTTAATGCGTCAGTGACGCTTTCACCTGTGGAAGAGCCTGCGGGCCGCACACGAACAGCAATGTTGTTCACCTTCCAGGGCAGCGAGACGCTTACGCAACCTGTCGCATTTATGCAGCGCTCGGAAAGCGTGGCGATGCTGGCCCGAGGCGTCGCCCACGAGTTCAACAACATCTTTGCCGCCATCAAAGGGATTACCTCGCTGCTGCACTCAGAAGTAGAAGTTGGAGGGTTCGCCGACGGTTACTTGGGCAAGATGGATGGGCTAGTTGACCGAGGAGTGAAGCTTATTACCAACCTCACAAGCTACGCCCGGAGCAGTGAAACGATACTGGAGAAGGTGGAAGCAGCCGAGTTCTTACGCAACTTTGCGGCGCTAGTGGACTTTATCGTGCCCAAGGAAGTGAAGTTTGAGTTTGCGCTTTCGGCTAAAGGCCGCTTGGAATGCGACCAGAACTCGCTTCGCCAAGGCCTTTTCAACCTAGTCCAGAACTCGCTTGACGCGCTTGCGGACATGCCGGACAAGCGCATCCGCATTGAAGCCGTGGAAGTTAACGCGTCAGAGCTGCCTGCGGGGATCTTTCATTTCAGCACGCCTACAATCTTATGCGTTACTATTGCGGATTCCGGGCCGGGGATACCCGCTGAGCTGGCGACCAGAATCTTTGAGCCGTACTTCTCTTCCAAGGACCCGCAACGCTCCTCGGGCTTGGGGCTGAACGTGTCCCAGCAGATATTCCGCCGCCACGGGGGCGTTTTACTGGCTGATCGGGCAGGGCCGCTGGGCGGGGCGCAGTTCAAAGTGTATCTGCCGTTGCGCAAGCAACCATAAGCTTCCCTGCATGCCTTACGCGCAGTTCTTTGCTGGAAAACAACGTCAGCTCGCCGTCAACTCCGACAGTAACGGGAACTTCCAAGCCCGCCAAGTCAAGCTGCTCCGCTCGGCAGTGTGAGATTCGCTTATCGCTAAGGTGCGTCCGCAAGTATAGCTTGGGCAGCTTCAAAAGCATCTCAGCCCGCGTGCAGCTTTTAAATACCATCACGTCCAGCTTCCCATCTGAGAGGTCTGCGTTCGGCGTGACCGGCAAACCGCCGCCGATGTTCTCTGAGTTCATTGCCACTAGCCACCATACCGGCCCATCTGCGATTGCCTTCCCATCGCAAGCAGCGCGCATGTTTCTAAGCTTCAAGCGTGGCAGCGTCGCCAGGAAAGAAGCCATGTAGTTGCTGTGCAGCAGGCCGCGAGACTTCGCCATTGTTTCTAAGACCTGTGTATCAAGGCCGATTCCTAGAGAATTCAAAAACCGCCTCTCTTCAACCTTCCAAACATCAATCTCTTGAATGTGAAAGCGCGGGAGGGCGCGCAGGTAGCCGCTGAATTTGCGCGGCATTCCCAATGCCCGCGCTAGGTCGTTGCCCCTGCCTGAGGGAAGCACTATGAGCGTTTGCGTGAGCAAGTCTAAACGCTGGGCAATTTGGTTGGTTGTCCCATCTCCGCCGATTGACAGGATTAGCGGATACTCCTTTGCGGATTGCGCAATGAGGCCGTGCAAGCAACCAACCGACTCGGGAAGGACTATTGATAAGCGGGCGAAGTATGGGCTTAAGCCTGCGCGAAACTGCTCAATGAATGGATGGCTGCCAGGCGAAAGGATTCCCAAACAGGCGCAGTCACGAAAACCGCCCGCCAAATTTGCCATTTCAGTAGCGGTCTTGCGGAATAAGCAGGCGCATCTTGGTTTGCCCTACGCCGATTTGCCCCGCGCCCTTCAGCTCAACCTTGGTGCGCCCGTCTTCGGTCAGCATCCGCTTTGGCACATAAACGTAGGTGGGGATAGAAACTTCATTAGCGTTCATTTCCACGCGCACGTTGGGAGACTCATAAGTTTCAAGCGTGTTGGGATTCTGGACAATGATGTCCACGGATGCAGCCGTAGGCTTGCCGCCAGATTCCTTTGAGTTCGTATAGACCAACAGGTCAAGGCGCAACACAAACGAATCCGCCCGCAGGGCTGAAACGTCCACCCCTTCAAAGAACCAAATCGCCGTGTATGACCGGCGCATCTTCAGCGGGTTGGCGGTTGAAAGCCACCAGGTTGAATAGCGCTCTTGGTAAGAGCCGTTGCACTCAAAGTAACGGGCGGAGTAGGTTGTCGCGAGGTCAAGCGGGTCGCTGGCTTCAATGGACTGGCTGAAACCTGGGGTTGCCGCGAACAGGACGAGTGAAACGGCTGCGAATAAAACGCGGAAACTTGAGAAAATCCCTTTCATACGACTAATTCTAGCCCTGCGAACCCACCCCGTCAATGAGATGCGGTGGTATAATCTATACGATTTCGGGGGTAACCTATGAACTGCAACTGGGCATGGAAATCTTGTTTTCTTATTATCGTGCTGTTCCTCGCCACCGCCTGTGGGGGCCAGCGCTCTTCCGTTTCTTCCGCCGCAATCCTTCGTTCGGGGACGCTTGGACAGGAGACTCCTGAACCGCCCCTTTTGCGAGACGAGCAATCAGCCTACGATCCGGCTAAAGCAATCAATCGCTCCGGGTTTTCGCTGTTTGTGCTAGACCGATGGGGCGAAATAGCTCCGGGCGACCGGAAGAACTACGACATGACCATACGGACGTTGATGAACGGCGATACGTTTGTCTCGGTATACGCCGTGGGGCTTGCCGATTCTGCGGGCAGTTTTTTCATCCTCAAGTACAACCCGGATGAGTGGCGTGTCCGTGAAACGCTTCCTGGCAGCTTCTACGGCGGCGCGTCCAAAAGCATCTTCATCTCCGTGGACAAGTTCGCAGGTAGCCTCCCATTCGGGCTTGCGCGCGTTCGCCCACAGGATAATGGAGTGGTCTCCGGCGACGGCCTCATCGCGGAAATCTCCTTCATGCCTGGCCGCGCAACAGGCAGCCGCACGACAAGCGCAACAGTCAAGGAAAGCTCGCTAATCCTTACTCGGTATGATGTGCAGCCGTTTGAAGGGCTGGCAGAGGTGGCTTGGGCAGACCAGATGCGCGGCGACTACGACAACACCGGCAAGGTTACTGTCGCCGATGTCACGCCGCTAGCAATGTTCTTTGGGGGCATCATAGGAGACGGCATAAGCAACGAAACCGCCGAGCTTTTTGTGGACACGGCCGGCAACGGCGACGACGTCATCAGCATTGCCGACATCACTCCAATCGCGATGAATTACGGCAGCACTATTGACGGCTATAACATCTACCGCAGCGTTGAAGGGCGCCCCGATATTCCCGAAAAGAAGCTGGTAAACCTTGTGACTTCCGGCGCCCTACTGAGCATTGACCGTTACGTGGCTGAGCAGTTCCTGCCCGCAAACTACGCTTACGTAGACGCAACGCTGATGGACGACTTCACCAGCCCCAGCACAACCTTCATATACCGCATCGTCCCTGTTGGCGACGGTGGAGAAGCTTCTTATTCACACTCCAAATCAGTACTAGTCCAGGAAACAGCCGACACGACGCCGCCTCGCGGCCCCGGCGCTCCATCCAACCCTTATATCGGATTGACGGCTGTGGATGCCGGCAACTCCCGAGCGAAAATTTCCTACCGGCGCAATGCCGTGGACAACGTCTCGCCCGCCGACAAGATTAAATACTTCCTCTACCTCGGCCCGGTTGGAACCAGCTACGGCATTGACTTAGACAACTCCGCCATCGTTGAGGTAACGAATACTGCTCCGCCGTACATCTGGGACGGCCTTGCGAATGGCAGCACTTACGCAATTTACATCGCTGCTGAAGATGAGGCTGGCAACCGGACGAAGCCGGTCACCGGCGCGGTTAAGACTATTACGCCCAGCGACGGCGCGCGCAACGACTTCACGCCGCCGGTCTGGGATACTACGGTTGGCATCGTGACCGCTACGCAGGGGAACGGCGGTATCCGCGTCACTTTCGGCACCGCCCATGACGCCCAATCCCCTCCGGTTCGCTTCCGCGTATATTACGCCGCGTCAACCGAGCTTCTCTTTGAGACAGCGCCCCGCTTGGAGGCCGACAGCTCGCCTTTCAGCATCACTGGCCTGCAAAACAACACTGCCTACACGGTAGCCGTGCGCGCGATAGACTCGGCTGACCGCTACGACCCCCCTATCTCGCCTAACGAAGACGCCAACACGGTAACGTTCACCCGTACGCCAAATGCCGCTGCGGGGGATGTAACCCCGCCGGTTTGGGATACGACTACCGGCGTTGTTAAGGCAGTCCCCGGCGAGGGGAGCATTCGCGTGGAGTTTGGCACTGCGACGGATGCGGCCAGCCCGCCTGTCATATACAACATCTACTACCAGCAAGGGCCGCAGGTGGACTTTACCTCGGCGACGCAGGCCATCATCGCCACGAGTAATTACCCGCCGACCTTCATCTACGGCCTGACGGACGGCCAGGCATACACGGTCATCGTCCGGACGGCGGACGCAGTGGGCAACGAGGAGAAGAATGCGGTCGCGCTTACGACCAGGCCTGACATCGGCTTGGACAACGAGCCGCCGACCTGGGATACGACAATCGGCGCCCAATACGCATCTTACGGCAACGGCTTGATAGACGTGTCATGGAATAGCGCCACAGACGCAATGTCCCCGCCTGTGGGTTACCGCGTTTACTGGGAAGAGGGAGAAGGCGGCATAACCGACTACGCAGCCGCAATTGCCAGTGGGCGAACTGCTACAACCACCGACCTTTACTACCGCATTGAGGGGCTAACGAATAACACAGCTTACAGCGTCGCAGTGCGCGCATTCGACTCCTGGGCTACGCCTAACGAGGACTACAACCTTGTGTTCCTCGTGGAAACGCCGCGCGGAGGCGTCGCTTACGACACTATATTGGTTGAAGACCACCCGACAAGCCCCATCCGTTATACGAGCACATCAGTCGCCCCTAACGGGACAATTGGCATCGCCTACACAGTAGCCAACGAGTTTCAGCCGGGCAGGTTCAGATACAGACTCCGCTATGCGCAAAGCGCAGACGGCGGGCGCACTTTCACTACTGAACTTGTAGCCGGCGACATGGCCAACTCGCGCGGGAAGATGCCTTCGCTGAAGTTTGATGCTGCGTCGGTGGCGCATATCGCCTTCATAAACAACACGCGCGAGTACGACACGAACCCTGATGTCCCATACACCCTCGTGGAGTATGTGAACCGGGCAGGCGGCACTTGGTCTGCGCCTGAGCTAATTGACGGCGGCGATAATGACACCGTTTATCTCAACCCGAGCCTGGCTTTCAACTCAGCAGGAGTTCCTGCCGTGTCCTACAACGTTTGGCTGACCGCTGATAACGATAAGACAGGCCGGCTGTATTACGCCAGAAAAGATCCGGTCTGGTCGGTGGAAGAAGTAAACGGCGTGCGCGCGGGCGGCGGCCCCGGCCAGGACGGGGCAACGACTCCGCTTTCATTCGGCGTTTTCAGGTTTGGCGGGCCTCCAATGGAAGTTCCGACCATCGCCTTCTCCGACCCATCCAAGGCAGGCAATCTTTTCTGGACGCTGCGGCGCGGCGCAGGCGATTGGTATACCTTAAGCCTTGACGATGCTAGCTGGATGACACACGTAGGCCTTTACATGTGGAAGGCGGATGTCGGCGGGGGCAACTTCATCTACTTACCCCGCATTTCCTACCGCTTTGAGACTGGCACGGCTCTTTACATAGCCAAGAGCTATGTTGAAGACAGCCAGCTAAAATGGTCGTTCACCCAGGCGGACTTTTCCAACGACCCGGGCACCGGCTTCTACTCCAATGTCGCAGTGGCATTTCAAGCGGGCTATGAGATGATATTCGCAACCTGCTGGGATATGAACCGCCAGAAAGGCAAACTCTGCATTGAGAACTTATTGGGCGGTGATTACATGGTTTATGATGTCCCGCCTTACACCGCAGTTCGCTCTGGAGAGTACATCTCAATGGGCCTCCTGCGCGTAGGGGCGAATGACAAGGCCATCGTCTCGATGGTAGCCGACGCTAACCTGTATGTCTCGGTGATGAAATAGGCGCGTAGCGAGCATAAACTTTTCGCTTCAAGTTGTGCCATGGATTCTTGCCCGCGATATGAAAGCGCGGCGGGGCAAGGCAGCTGCGCACCGTTATTGCCAGCCAAAATTCCTTGCTATTCCTTGGAACAAAACCGCGCCGAACCGCGTCTAATCTAGTGAAGGGTGGATGAGCCTTCCCCGCTCACACCCTTTCCCATCCCCCCTAACTTGCCGGGGCCAGGAGCAAAAACCCCTGGCCCCTTTTTTCATTTTCCGATTTTTCCGGTTGCCTTGACAGGAAGCAGCTTTAGCCTTACCTTGAAGCCGTGCGCACCAGTAGCTCAGTGGATAGAGCGTTGGCCTCCGAAGCCAAAGGCCGAAGGTTCAAATCCTTCCTGGTGTATTGCAGCCAACCCTCCGGCCATGCTTCAAAAAAGCGCACGCCTGAGATAACATTATTGCGGGAGCGAAAATGAAAATCGTTAGGCTGTTTTTTACGCTTACTTTCACGATTACGGCTATCTTTGCTTTGACCGCGTCCTGCGGCGGTAGCTGATAGCCAACATTCCGCCGGTCAGGCGGATAAGAGGTGAAAGGGTCTTCAGGCACGGTGCCACATTACGGCTAACTATGGACACGATAAAGCAGCATATAATAGCCCCTGACGAGGAGTTGATGGAGCTTGCCGCGAATGGGCAGCTTTCGGCCTTTGACGAGTTAAATAAGCGCTACCAGTCCCGCATTTATAACTTTATCAAAAAACAGGTTGGAACCCAGGAAACTGCGGAAGACCTGGCACAAGAAGTATTTCTTCGCCTGTTCAAGTCCCTCAAGAGCTACGATCCGGAACGCAAGTTTTCCTCCTACATCTACAAAATCGCAGTAAACGAAATCCGCCGCTATTACCAAAAACAGGCCGGCTCGCAAAGCTATTCCCTGAGTGATCCGGTATTAGATAGTGAGGACGGGCGAGAGCGCGTTGATATCCTCCCCGGCGACTCCGGGCCTGATCTAATAGTTATTAAGATGCTCACCGGAGAGGCTTTGCGCAAGCTGATAGACCGGCTGCCTCCGGAACAAAAAATTGTCGTCTTCCTTAAAGTTTATGAGCAGATGACCTTTGATGAAATCGCCAAGGCGATGGACCGGCCGCTTTCAACCGTCCTTTCGCGAATGCGTTACGCGCTCCACAAACTACGCAAATGGATTACTGAGGAAGGAATTGCGTCAGATGAACTGCTCGGAAATTAGGCTCCATATCCTGCGCTACCTGTGCGGAGAGTTGACGATAGTAGAGCTTGCGCAACTCCGCGCGCAGGTTGACGACTGCACAGGCTGCAATGAGTGCGAGAAAGAGCGCGAAGCTATGGAGATGATACTCTCCCGCCTCAACACCGCTTACGAAAACGAGCCGGTGCCCGCCAGCCTGCGCGAGCGCATTTTCGCTAAACTTGCCGAGGTCCGCGGCGAAGGCGTGGACGAAAGCTAGCAAATGCCATGGCCCGCTCGGTTTGAATCCCCGCCGCACTAAGTTATAATGAAGCTAACAGGCGACCGCTTGAGCCACCCCTGCATTTCAGAGGGTGGCTTCGGCTTTTAGTGCTTTGCTCCAACCTTCCGTTCTTTCCCCCTAATCAAGCGCCCGATGTTCTCACGGTGCGTGAATGCGACTAGAAGCGCCGCCGTAATCCCAAGCCAAGCATAGGCGCGGATGGATGGAATGGCGAGCGTTGCAGCCAGCAGCGCGGCTGCCGCCACCAGCGAGCCGAGAGACACATAGCGGAATGCGGCGAACACAACCGCGAAGGCGGCCGTCGGCACTAGCACCCATACTCCGATGAGCGCAGTCACCGCGCCCAAAGCGGTGGCGACGCCCTTGCCGCCCTTGAAGTTAAGGAACGGCGTGAAGGTGTGCCCAAGTATCGCAGCAAGCGCCAGCCCGCCCAGCATCAGCGCAGTCCTGTTGGTGTCAAACCCTAACGGCGCGCTCAGCATCCATCTCCCGACAAGCACAGGCAGCGCGCCCTTCGCTACGTCAAGGATGAGCGTGGCAATGCCTGCGCGCGCGCCGAAGTTGCGCCAGGCGTTGGTCATGCCGATGTTGCCGGAACCGAGCGTGCGGATGTCGGTCTTGTAGATGACGCGCGCGATTACGTAGCCGAAGGGGATTGCTCCACAGAGGAACGCCGCGGGAAGCAGGAGCCAATAGAGTTCCATGCGCGTATTATAAGCCAGCGGCGCGCTAAAGTTTAAACCGCAGGTTGCAAAAGCGCCCAGACGGTTAGAGTCTCACTGTGGTCTGGATAGTGGATGGTGGCGTTTATCTCGCCGCTTGCGCTGACCGTCCCTTCAAAGTAAAACTCGCGGCCGGTTTCCATGTTCATTATCACGGAGAAGCTCCCGCCGTTGCGGCTCCCCTCGCCAAAGACTTCCGCAACCGCCTCATCGTCAGGATACGACAAGCCGGCTTCAAGCAGCTCCTCAGTTTCAAGCAGCCGCACTTGGATAACGATGCTGGCGCCACTTGCTGGGTTCGTCGCAGTGCCGTGGTAGGTGCCGGACATGTTCGCCGGGCCGGTGGGCACGTTGAACGTTTGCCCTGCGCCGCCTCCGCACGCGTTAAGCGCCGCGAGCATCCCCGCAACGATGATGAGCGCCATAAACGCCAAGATTAGCCTTCTTCCCATGCGAGAATTATAGCAGCGCTTCATTCAGCTACTACCCCAGGTTCTTTATCACGAAGCCGCTGAAGGATTCGTCGTCGCGTTCAAGCTCAAGCTTGCGCGCGCCTGCGGTGGCGTAGCTCATCCCCGGCATCTCAAAAATGCTGCCGCACATAGCCACGACCCAGCCTGGCCCGCCCGCATAACGCACTTTCGTTATCGTAAGCGGCTTGCCCGAGGGGTCGCCGCGGTATTCGCCGTCGTCGGTGATGGAGAACTGCGTCTTGCTCATGCAGACGTTGGTCATCGGCCCTGTGCTGGCCTCTATCCGCCGCAATTGCGCTTCCACGCCGCGCGCATACTTCACTTCGCCCGCGCGGTAGATTTCGCTCGCGATTGTCTCAATGATCCCTGTTAAGTGCATTGTGCGCGGGTAGAGCAGCTTGAAGTCTTTCGCGGTCTTCTCATGCGTCTTGGCGATGGTGTCCACGACAACCTGCGCCAGGTTCTCCGCGCCTGCCGGCCCGTCAACATAGCCCGTGTGCGCAACGCAGGGCGCGCCCAGCTTCTCGCGGATGTAGCCCGTTATCGCGTCAATCTCGCCATCAGTGTCAAAGGCGAAGCGGTTAAGCGCGACAACGACCGGCACCCCATACTTGCGCAAGTTCTCAATGTGGATGCGCAAGTTCCACATCCCCGACAGGCATCCTTCCGCGCTTTCTGCGAAGCGGAACATCCGCTGCTCGGCTTTTGTCGCGCCGATGGGATCCATGCCGCCCTGGTTTTTCAGGTCGCGCGCCGAGCAGACTATAACCGCGCAGGCGGGGTGCTTGCCAGTCGTGCGGCAGACGATGTCCATGAACTTCTGC
>JBBIJQ010000016.1:0-36239 GCA_037445915.1 Planctomycetales bacterium
ATTGTAGCAGACTTTGGGGGGATGCCCCCCCCCGATTCGGCTCTTGTGGCATAGCGCGCGAAACGCGCCTATGTGCGCCGGGACGCGTGGAATGTGTGAGAAACGCCTGCGGAGTTGAAAACGCAGTTTTATAAAGCCCAGCGGGCTTGTCAGCTATTTCGCGAAGTCGGTTTCGCGGAGTTCGCGGATGACGGTGACCTTGATCATGCCGGGATACTCCAGCTCTTCTTCAATGCGCTTGGCGATTTTGCGGCAGATGCTGTAGGCGACGACGTCGTCAACGACCTCGGGCTTGACCATGACGCGAAGCTCGCGGCCCGCCTGTATCGCGTAGCATTTCTCCACGCCGCCGAAGCTGCGCCCGATTTCCTCAAGGCGCTCCAGGCGCTGCAGGTAGCTGTTCATAGCCTCGCCGCGCGCGCCGGGGCGAGATGCGGAAACGGCGTCCGCGACCTGGGCTATCGCCGCCTCAACGGTCTGGTCAAGGTCGCCGTGGTGCGCGCCGATGACGTTCAGGATGACGGGGTTCTCGCCCATCTTCCTGGCGATGTCCATCCCGATTTGAGCGTGAGTTCCCTCCACCTCCGCGTCCATCGCCTTGCCGATGTCGTGCAGCAGCCCGCCGCGCTTGGCGTTCTTGGGGTCTATCCCCAGCTCGGCGGCTATGCTCGCGCAGAGGTGCGAGACCTCAATGGAATGCTTGAGGATGTTCTGGCCGAAGCTCGTGCGGAACTTGAGCTTGCCCAGAAGCTTGATTAGCTCAGGGTTCAGGCCGGTGATGCTGGTGCGGAAAGCCGCTTCCTGGCCCGCTTCCCAGATAACCTCGTCCATCTCTTCGGCTGCCTTGGCGACGACTTCCTCCACCTTCGTGGGGTGGATGCGGCCGTCGGAGATGAGGCGTTCCAGCGCCAGGCGCGCGGTCTCGCGGCGCACCGGGTCAAAGGACGAGAGCATGACCACGTTGGGCGTGTCGTCAATGATTATGTCAACGCCGGTTAGCTGTTCAATCGCGCGGATGTTGCGGCCTTCGCGCCCGATGATGCGGCCCTTGAGGTCGTCTTTCTTCAGCTCAACGGTCGTGATGATGGCGTCGGAGTAGTGGTCAACCGTGCAGCGGTGCAGCGCCTTGACGACGAGGTTGCGCGCCTGCTGGGTCGCCTCGCGCTCGGATTGCTGGTCTAGCTCGCGGCGGCGCTTGTCCAGCTCGTATGCCATCTCTTCCTCAACCTTCTTGAGGAGGATGTCGCGCGCCTCTTCAACTGACAATGCGGCGACGCGCTGCATCTCTAGCTCGGCGGCCGCCAGTTTCGCGTCGGCTGCCGCCTGGATTTCCGCGACTTTGGCGCGCGCGGCTTCGGCCTCTTCAACTTTGCGGTCAAGCGTGTCAAGGCGGTGAGTAAGCTTCTCCTCCATGCGGTAGAAATTCTTCTCGCGCCGTTCCAGTTCCTGTTTGCGGTTGTGCAGGTCCTTGTCCGCGCTTTCGCGCAGCGCGCGGGCTTCCTGCTTGGCCGCGCTTACCGTTGCCTCGGCCTCTCGTTCGGCCTCTTCCCTCTTAGTTGTTCGGTAGCGGTGGTACTCTTCCCGGATTTCCTCAAGGCGCCGGGTACGCGCAGATAACAACAAATAGTAACCACCCGCCACCCCCAGCGGCAGGCAAATTGCCGCAGTGACTAGGATCCAGAGCAGTAACATTAGGGGGCTCCTTGGTGTTTGGCGGAAGGGGGTGCGGTGAAACGCAGTTGCGCAAAACGGGCCGCCTGCATGAGGCGCGGCGACAAAGGTGGAGGCCTACAAGTTACTCATCTTCCGCGCCGTCAGGCTCCAGATCAAGTTGTATAGCCTTGACGGTCAAGGTATCCCGGAGCTTCATCTCCAGCTCGTCGCGGATATCGGAATTGCTGTCCAGGAAGAGCCTTGCGCCCTCGCGTCCCTGGCCAAGCTTAGAGTTGTTGTAGGAGAACCACGAGCCTGATTTGGCGATAAGTCCAGACTCAACGCCCATATCAAGTATCTCGCCGGTTTTGCTAATCCCTTTACCGAAAATAATGTCAAAGACCGCTTTCTTGAAGGGGGGCGCGACTTTGTTCTTCACGACTTTCGCTGTTACGCGATTGCCGATGATGTTCGTCCCGTCCTTCAAAGAATCGCTACGGCGCACTTCAATGCGCACGGTAGCGTAGAATTTCAGCGCACGGCCGCCGGTCGTCGTCTCGGGGTTGCCGAAGAGAACGCCTATCTTCTCGCGAATCTGGTTGATGAAGACGAAGGCCGTGTTGGACTTGGAAATGATTGCAGTAAGTTTTCGCAATGCCTGGCTCATTAGGCGGGCTTGCAGGCCCATATGGGAATCCCCCATCTCGCCTTCAATCTCCGCCTTGGGGACTAGCGCGGCCACCGAATCTATTACGACGAGGTCAATCGCGTTGGAGCGAACGAGCATATCCGCAATTGACAGCGCCTGTTCGCCGGTATCCGGCTGGCTGATGAGCAGGTCGTTGATATTAACGCCGAGGTTCGCGGCGTATTCAGGGTCTATCGCGTGCTCAGCGTCAACTATGGCGGCGCGCCCTCCAGCCTTTTGCGCTTCCGCGATCATATGCAGCGCGAGCGTTGTCTTGCCTGAAGCCTCAGGGCCGTAAATCTCCGCAACCCTCCCACGGGGGATGCCCCCAACTCCCAGCGCCATGTCAAGGCCCAGGGAGCCAGTGGAGATAACCCCGCCTTCAACGTGCTTGGGAGCGTCGCCAAGCTTCATAATGGCGCCTTGGCCGAATTGGCGCTCTATCTGCTTCGTAGCAGCCTCAAGAGCCTTCGCCTTATCCAGCTTTTCCACTTTCTCAGTCATCCGCGTTCTAATTGCTCCAGTAATTTGCGGACTCTACGGGCGGCTACATCTTAGCATATCCTTGCCTGCTTTGGTAGAATATCCCTTCGTGCGGGAGCTGCTAATAAAGCTATTTGCGCTTATCACCTGTTTAGCCCTAAGCTGGGGGCAGGCAGGGCATGCGCAGGCGGCTGCGCTGGAACAGCAGTGGACCAGGCAAATCGCGAAAGGCGTAACTTACAACCGCTTGCGCGTGCGGCTGAAGCAGGGGCCTGCGCACCTGCATATTCTTGAGATAAGCCCCGGCGGCGGCTACACCATCCGCCCCGTCATCGCTAACGGCAGGATTGGCTCGCTTGCGCCGGTGAGCAAGCTGGCGCAGGAGCATGGCGCGGTTGCAGCCATCAACGGCGGCTTCTTTGACACCGGCTCGTCCCATCTGCCCGTCGGGCTCATCAAGATTAACAACCACACGATTTTTGAGCAGTTTCTTCCCCGGCCGGTGCTGGGGATAGACGCTAACGGCTCGCTGCACTTCGCCACCTTCACCCTTCATTCGCGCATATTTCTTCCCGAAGCAGGGACTACCTTGCCCCTGTTTGGCTACAACCGCCAGCGCAAAGCCGGTGAGATAATCGCTTACAGCCAGGACTTCGGCGCACGCACGCGCACTAACGAATGGGGGCTTGAAATCAAGCTAATACGCCTGTCAGCGGAGGAAGCCCGCACCGGCGTGGAAAACTTCATCGGCGAGCGCTACCTCGTAACCGGCGAAAGCCCCAGCAATACGCTGATTGGCAAAGACGAGTTGGTGCTGAGTTTCCACTCATCCGCGATACGGAAATACGCGCCGCAGCTCAAGACGCTGTATCCCGGCGCGGAAATAGAAGTGCGCACTAACGTCCCTGCAGGCTGGGAAAAATTCCCCCACTTGCTGGGCGGGGGTCCTGTGCTAGTAAAGGACGGAAACTACGCGCTAAATTACCGCGCTGAACGCTTTTCCGGCGGGATGAACTCGCCCACGGCGCGCACCGCTGTAGGCAAGACGCGCAGCGGGAGCGTAATGCTTGTGGTCGTGGACGCCGGCTCCAAGGACTATTCTGTCGGCGCAACTTGGCAGCAGCTTGCGGTATTGGGCAAAGACTTGCTCTGCCTAACCGACTTTATGGGCTTTGACGGCGGGGGCAGTTCTACAATGTATGTGGATAACCGGGTAGTGAACCAGCCGAAGGGCGGCGCGCCCCGAAGCGTTTCCAATATCATTGCAGTCGTCCGCAAAGGGCGGGGGTGATAGAATAAGAGGCGTGGAAGACACCCGTCTTTTCGGTGAGGACGCCCCGCGCGGGGATGTGAAGCCGCCGCGCGCGGCGAAGGACAAATCCCCACAGCCCAAGCGCGCGAAGAAGCCGTCCTTTGAGGAAAAATACCAGCGCCTAGAGCGCATCCTGGACGGCATTGAGCGCGAGGATCTTCCCTTAGAGCAGCTCATCAGCCTGTTTGAGGAAGGCGTTGGGCTTATACGCGAATGTTCGTCGTATCTGCAGGAGGCGCGACTGGTCATAGAAAGCCACCTGGATGATGACGGCGGCCTGCACACGATAAGCGGGCTGAAGGACGACGCCGAAGAGTAGCTGCGCCCTTCAACGGCGCAGTTGAGGCCTTACCTGCCGATTAGGTATAATCTCGCCTTCCTTCTGAAGGGCTTTATGCTTCAAAGTGAAAAGAAAACCCGCCGCCGCGAGATGCTCGCCGCAGTTATTCAAGAGGAACTCAGCGGCATCATCCTAGAAGCCGTCAAGGACCCCGCGTGCGAAGGCACTGTGATTACGGCGGTGAAGATGAACGTTGACCTGACGCTGGCGACCGTTAGCATACGCAGCCGCAGCGGCTTGGAAGACACAACCAAGCGCGCGCTCGCAGCGTTGAGCCATGCTGCGCCGTTTATACGCGGAAAGCTGCGCGGCCGCCTGGATATCAAGCGCATCCCGGAAATTAAGTTCGTAGAAGACACCGGCATCTTGGAAAATGTCCGTATGGCGAATATATTGGACACGATGAAGGAAGCTGGGACGCTGGTGATTTCCACCGAAGACGGCGAAGGAGGGGAGCTTGAAGCTCCCGCTAATTGATGTTCCACGAACACACCAAGCTAATCCGCGCAATCGCACGCTTAACCATCAACGCCAAGTCGGTTTGGAACCTGCACCACGAAAACCCCGACGGCGACACCATCGGCTGCGCCCTGGCGATTCACCACGCGCTGAAGTCGGTGCGCCGCGACGTTCGGACGCTTTTTAGCGAGCCTATGCCCCGGACGTATGCTTTCCTGCCCGGCGCGGATGAAGTGGAGTATGTTGAAAAGCTCCCCAACCGGCTGCCCGACCTTATCTTCGTGAACGACAACGCGACCTTTGACCGGCTCGGTGGCGCTTTTACCTCTGAGCTTCACCGCCTGGGCGTTTTTTCCGTGAAAGACCCGAGACACCAGGTGTTGCGCACGAAGCTCATCAACATTGACCACCACGCAAGCAACGAATACTACGGCGACGTGAACCTCGTGATACCCGAAGCGTCTGCGACCGGCGAGATTGTGTATGCCATCTTCAAGCAGCTCCGGCTACCGCTGCCGGTAGAAGCCGCAACCTGCCTCTACGCAGCGATAGTCACTGATACCGGCAAGTTCAGCTACAGCAACACGACGCTGGGCACCCTCTCCATCGCCACCGATCTCGTGCGGATAGGCGTCCAGCCCCACGCGATTGTTGAGTCCATTTACAACACCCTTACCCTCGGCCAGCTTAGGCTTATGGGCCAGGTACTCAAGCTCATGCAGATAAACGAGGAGCTAGGGTATTGCTACTCTTACGTGGACCAGCAGATGATCAAGGAGTTCAACGGCGACATCTCCGACACAGAGTTTATAATAGATACGCTGAAGATGCTGGGCCACCCCGCGCTGTGCTTCTTTTTCAAAGAGATAGCGCCCGGCGTAATTAAGGGGAGCATCCGCTCGCGGGGAAACTTTGACTCGTCGGCGGTCGCAGCGCGCTTTGGCGGCGGCGGCCATTACGCAGCTGCTGGCTTTCGCATAAATGGCACAATGGGCGAGGTATTCGCGGCGGTGGAAAACGCTATGCGCGAAGTGCGCTCCAGTGAAATAGGACGGTGACAATAACATGAAACTGAGAACCGCTGTTATCGGCGCAGGCTCAATGGGGCGCCACCATTGCCGGCTTTACGACGAGCTTCCGGAATCGGACCTCGTTGGCATAGCAGATGTCAACGTGGAAGCCGCCGACCTCGCCAAGCAGTACCACACGCGGCATTTCATTGATTACCAGGACTTGCTGCGCGAAAAGCCGGAGCTTGTGAGCATTGCCGTTCCGACAAGCCTGCACCGCGAAGTCGCAGTAGCCGCGCTGGAAGCGGGTGCGCATGTCCTTGTGGAAAAGCCAATCAGCGACACGCTTGACGGCGCGCAGGCCATCATTGACCACGCGAAGGAACGCGGGCGAAAAGTCTTCGTCGGGCACGTTGAACGCTTCAACCCTGCCGTCATCGCGCTCAAGGAAGTCATTGACTCCGGAAAGCTCGGCGAGGTGCACAGCATCAGCAACCTGCGCGTCGGCGCTTATAACAAGCGCACTTTTGACACAGGCATTATCCTTGACCTAGGCAGCCACGACATTGACCTCATCAGCTACCTCTACGGGCGCAAAGCTGAGACCGTTTTCGCAATCGGCGCGGCGAGAATCCACGAATACGAAGACCATGCCGCCATCTCGCTGAAATACACTGAAAGCGCTGCAGGCTACATTGAGCTTAGCTGGCTTTCGCCATACAAGGTGCGCAAGATGTTTGTCGTGGGAACCGAACATTTCGGCCTAATTGACCTCATTGACCAGACGCTAATCATCTTTGACGGTAAGAGCTGGACCAACACCGGAATGGTGCACCGCGAAGAGCCGCTGAAGATGGAGCTTCGCGAGACGATGAAGGCTGTGGTGGAAGACTTGCCCCCGCAAGTTTCCGGCGAAGACTCTCTTTACACCATCCGCATCGCCCTGGCTGCGGTGCAATCCTACCGCGAAGGAGAGGCGGTGCACTTCTCGGAGTTTGCAGCTAAACCGGCGTATCCTACTCTCCTGGGATATGGAGGCGGCTAAAGCCCCGCTACGCCTGTTCATCAGCGCCGGCGAGCTGTCCGGCGACGTTCACGCTGCTAGGCTCATAGATGCGCTGGCGAAGCGCGTTGGAAGCCTGGACATTACTGCGCTCGGCTCGGACAACCTCAAAGCCGCAGGCGCCAAGGTGCTCTACGACACTGCACGCGGCGCGACGCTTGGCGTCATCGGCAACCTTTTACAAGCTCCCCAGAAGCTTACTTTATTCAACGCCGCAGTGCGTTGCGTAATGCAGGACAAGCCCGATGCGGTTATCCTCATTGACTCGCGCTTTTTCAACCTGAACTTGGCGCGGGTGCTGCGGGATAAAGGCTACCAGGGCGCGATCGTGTATTACGTCGCGCCGGTGATGTGGCAGGCGGCCTCCGACGAACGCTACCGCAACATTGCGCAGCAGGCGGAGCCATTCCGCAGGAACACCGGCCGCAGGTTTGAGCTGATGCGCAAGCATTTTGACCTTGCGCTTGTGATTTACCCCGTCGGCCTTGAGTTGTACCAGCATTTCGGCGTGAATTACGAGTTCGTCGGGCACCCGCTTTGCGGCGCGTTTGAGACAACTATCAGCCGTGAAGAGATGCGCGCCCTCGCCGGAGCGAGCGGGGACAGCCCGCTAATCGGGCTGATGCCCGGCTCGCGTAAAGAGGAAGTGTCTGTTATCGGGCGCGAGCTTATCGGCGCCGCAAACATCATCGCCCAGCAAATCCCCGGCGTCGCCTTCGCGCTGCCCGTGGCGCATCCATCTCTGCGCCCGCAGATGCTCGCGATGCTGAAAAATGGCGGGGCGAGCATCACGCTGCTGGAGCCGGAACAGCGCTTTAGCCTGATCTCGCACGCAGACTTGATGGTCGTCGCATCAGGCACTGCGACCCATGAATGCGCGGCCGCAGGCACTCCGCACATAATGGCTTACCGACTGCACCCCGCGCTTGACTTCTTCTATTCAAACTTCACGCGCTTTCGCCTGCCGGCATACGCATTTCCTAATATCATCGCCGGCCGCAAAATAATCCCTGAGCTTATCCGCCGCAACTGCAGCGCAAAAGAGATAGCGAAGGCCTCGCTGGAGCTCATTGGCTCGCAGGAAGCGATGGAGCAGATGCGATGCGATTTGCGCGAAGTCAGAGCCCTTATCTGCAAGCCAAACACGCTGGGCCGGTCTGTTGAGCTAATCCTTGAGGCTATTGGCCGCCGAATGGGCTAGAATAACTGGGATGGTAACCCTCGTTCCCGCCGACAAACAGCAGGAAAGCGCGCTTACTGTAAGCGAGCTGACCGCCGCTGTGCGCGGCGCGATTGAGGGAGAGCCGTCGCTCCAGGGTGTCTGGGTGCGTGGGGAAACCAGCAATGTCCGCCCCACCCCCACCGGCCACCTTTTCTTTACCGTCAAGGACGAAGGCGCGCAGCTCTCGTGCGTTTTCTTCTCATATTCGCGCCAGCGCGCCAAGCCGCTGGAAGACGGCGTTGAGGTCCTGCTCTTCGGCGACGTCACTGTTTACGAGCAGCGCGGGCAGTATCAGCTTGTCGTGCGCGATCTAATACTGCGCGGCGAAGGCGAGCTGGCGGCGCGCTTTGAGAAGCTAAAGCGCAAGCTCGCTAATGAAGGCCTGTTTGACGAGGCGCGCAAGAAATCGCTGCCGTCTATGCCGCTCTGCGTGTCCATCGTCACGAGCCCACAGGCTGCCGCGCTGCAAGACGTGCTTAAGGTGCTCAGGCGGCGCGCGCCATACCTGCACGTGCACTTATTCCCTACGCCGGTCCAGGGTGCTGAAGCCGCGCCGAAGATTATCGCTGCGCTTAAGCGCGCATCGCGCGCGAAGTGCGACGTGATAATGCTGGTACGAGGCGGCGGCTCGCTGGAGGACTTGTGGTGTTTCAACGACGAGGCTCTGGCGCGGCAGATTGCGGCGATGAAGATACCTGTGATAACCGGCATCGGCCACGAAATTGACTTCACTATCGCCGACTTCACCGCCGACATGCGCGCTCCGACGCCGTCTGCCGCGGCGGAACTTATCGCGCCTGAGATAGCCTACCTCCGCGCCCAGGTTTCAGCCGCCGGCAATGCTCTGTCAGCCTCGGTAATGCGCCGTATAACAGCGCTGGAACGAAACCTGTCATCGCTTCGCGGCGATAGGCTCGCGGTATCCGCGCAGCGCGCAGTGTCCAATGCGGAGGCGAATGTCACGGGCGCATACTCCCAGCTACGCGCAGGCGCGCGCTTGTGGCTGGAAAGGCGCTCGGCAATGCTCGCGCTGGCGCAAGCGCGCACCTCGCCTAAACAGGTGCGCCGCGAAGTTGAAGAGCGCATGCGCGGGCTGGATGACCGTGCCGGGGCGATGGTGGCGGCAGCCTTGCGCCTGCTTGCGGCAGGCGAAGGAAAGCTAAACCTCGCATCGGCGAAGCTTAGCGCTATTGACCCAAAGGGTGCGCTCAAGCGCGGATATGCGCTGATATGGTCGGAAGATGGCAAGCTAATCTCGCGCGCCGCGCAGGCTACGCAAGGCGAAAACATCGCAGCGCAGCTTGCTGACGGCGTTATCCACAGCACGGTTGAACGCATTGATAAAACGGAGGAAACGCAATGAAAGGCGTATTACTTGCAGGCGGCTCCGGCAGTAGGCTCTACCCGCTTACTCGCGTGACCAACAAGCACTTGCTCCCCGTGGGCAAATACCCGATGATTTACCATCCGCTTTTCAGGCTCAAGCAAGCCGGCGCGCGCGAAGTGCTCATCATCACAGGCCGCGAGCATATGGGCGCGGTGGTGAACCTGCTTGGCTCCGGCGCTGAGCTTGGGCTGCAAATGACTTACCGCGTGCAGGACGAAAGCGGCGGCATTGCGCAGGCTGTCGGCCTGGCGGAGAACTTCGTCGGCAAAGATGCGTTCCTCACGCTTCTTGGCGACAACCTGTTTGAGGACAGCCTCGCCGACGACGCGACCGCGTTTGCGAAGAACAGTGAGCTGGCGCGCGTGCTGCTAAAACAAGTGGATAACCCCAGCCGCTTCGGCGTGCCTGTGTTCGGCGAGGACAAGCGCATCATCGGCGTTGAGGAAAAGCCCGCAGCGCCCAAGAGCAACTATGCGGTTACCGGCGCATACTTCTACACGCACGAAGTCTTCGGCGTGATACGCAACTTGAAGCCTAGCGCGCGCGGAGAATACGAAATCAGCGATGTGAACCTGCATTATGCGAAAGAAGGCAAGCTCGCCTACGGCATCCTCAAGGGCGCGTGGCAGGACGCGGGGACGTTTGAGAGCTACCCCCGCGCCAATGCGCTTGCGCAGGATTGGGAGCTTGACTTCGCCAGCTTGCGCTGAAGCCCTATGCTAGACTAATGCTCATGCGACCTCTCGCGCCGATTGTGGTTTCCGGCGGCGCAGTGCCAGAAAGCCTGCGCGCGCGCTTCCATCTCCCTGCAAAATCGCTCATCCCCTGCCTCGGCAAGACGCTGCTCTCGCATTCCATCAACGCATTGCTTGAAAGCGAGTGCGCTTCTAGCCCCATCGCCGTCGTCGGGCCGGTCGGCATTAAAGATGAACTGGCGCAGTTTGGCGACGCCGTGGCATGGCTGAAGTGCCGCGACACGCTGATGGACAACGTGTCCATAGGCGAGCAGTTCCACGGCGGCGGCAAGGATTTCCTCATCCTCTCGCCCGACCTGCCGGCTGTAAGGGGCGCGGCCATTGACCTGTTCGCGCGCGCTATCCCCCCGGAGGCGGAAATCGCCGCGCCCGTCATCACGCGCGAGCAGTTCCTGCGCCGCTTCCCCGGCGCGCCCAACAAGTTCTTGCGCACCGCCGAGGGCGAAATCACGATGGGCAGCGCGTTCTTTTTCACCGGCCGCGCCCTTAAAATCAACCTCGCGCTGGGCAAGGACGCCTACAAGTCGCGGAAGAATCCCCTGAAGCTGGCGGCCATCATCGGTTTGGGCGTCGCCTTCCAGCTTCTCAGCGGAAAGTTGCGCGTGGAAGCGCTTGAAAGCCGCGTGAGCCGCCTTTGCGACGCCCATGCGCGCGCAGTCCGCGTGGACGCGCCGGAGCTGGCTTACGATATTGACTGCTGGGAGAACATTGAGTTTTTGGAGCGCTGCTAATGGCAGGCTTCAATTCCATGGCGCATTGGACTAGAATCATCGCCGGGAGATGAATATGATACAGCTCGGTAACTTCAAGGTTTTCCCACTTGCAGACGGCCACTTTTGCCTGGACGGGGGGCTTGCCTTCGGGCTTATTCCGCGCGTGATGTGGGCAAAGCACAACCCGCCGGACGAGAACAACCGCGTCGCGCTTTACGTGCGCCCCATGCTAGTTGACACGGGCGAGAAGCGCATCCTGTTTGACGCGGGCATAGGCGACCGTTACGGCGCGAAGTTCGCGAAAATATACAACGTGCAGCGCGAAGAAGGCCAGCTCCTGCGCAGCCTGAAAAACGAGGGATACGCGCCGGAGGACATCACCGACGTCGTGTTCTCGCACCTGCACTTTGACCATTGCGGCGGCGCGTCGCTGGAGGACAAGGACGGCATCCCGCGTCTTGCGTTTCCCAACGCCGTGTATTACTCGTCGCCCAACGAATACACCGACGCGCGCAACACCAACCCGCGCACGAAAGGCTCTTACCGCGCCGACTTCATAGAGCCTATCGCCGCTTCGGGGCATATGCACCTCATCCGCTTTGAGGGCAACATTCTCCCCGGCGTCACCGCGCTGCGCACCCCCGGCCATACCGCCGACCATTACTCATTCCTCATCCAAAGCGAGGGGCAGCACCTCATATTCTGGGGCGACCTGATGCCCATGCGCGTCCACATGCACCCGACATATGCGACCGCGCTGGACACGCACCCGATGATGACGATGGAAAGCAAGCAGCGGCTCATCAAGCGAGCGGTTGACGAAGGCTGGCACTACCATTACTTCTACCACGAGATGCAGCCCGTCTCAAGCGCGGCTGAAGTTTAGGAACACCTCGTGGAAGTCCTCAAAGAGCCTGAGCCTAACGGCCTGGTTTTGTAACGAGGAGCTTAAGCTCGGTTAGCTCGTCCATCGCCGCGCGCGGCCCTTCGCGCCCGAAGCCTGAGTCTTTGACGCCGCCGTAGGGCAGGTGGTCAAGGCGCGCAATCGGCGTTTCGTTTATCAGCACCGCGCCCGCCTGCGTGTTTTCATACGCGTAATTCGCCTTGTCCAAGTCGTGCGTGAAATATCCCGCCTGCAAGCCAAAGCGCGAGTTATTCACCATCGAAACCGCATCGGTGAACTCCTTATATGGCGCGATAACCGCGATAGGCGCAAACGCTTCCTCAGCGCATACCTTCGCTTCCACAGGCGCGCCGCCGATGATAGTCGGCATGAACACGCTTCCCTGGGCAATCCCGCCGCAAAGCACGCTTGCGCCCGCAGCCTGCGCTTCCTTCACCCATGACGACACGCGCTCAACGTCATTTTGCGAAATCATCGGCCCGTTGATAACTTCCGGGTCGGCGGGGTTGCCCGAGCGCACGCTTTTCGCAGTGTAATCAATCATCGCCAGCGTGAACTCGCCGTAAAGCCGCTCCTGCACGAAGATGCGCTGGATGCTGATGCAAACCTGCCCCGCATACGCGAACGCTCCCCTCGCCACCTGCGCAGCCACGCCTGCGATGTCGTTTACTTCATCAACCACGACTGCCGCGTTGCCGCCAAGCTCCAGCGTGACTTTCTTGCGCCCTGATGCAGCCTTGAGCGCCCATCCTACTTCGGGGCTGCCGGTGAAAGATATCTTGCGGATGCGTTCGGAGCCGGTGAGCGTCCCCATCTCGGCAGAAGAGCAAGGAACGACATTGTATGCTCCCTCCGGCACTCCGGCTTCAGCGTAAACTTGCGCCAGCATCAATGCGGTCAGCGGCGTGTAGCTCGCTGGCTTGTGGATGACGGCGCAGCCCACCGCCAGCGCCGGCGCGGCTTTATGCGCAGTGAGGTTGAGCGGGAAGTTGAACGGCGTGATAGCAAGCATGGGCGTGATGGGAAACCGCCCTATGAGCGCATACTTGCCGCCCGACGGCGCATATGCTTCCTGCAAGTGCAACTCGCCCGCATACCGCCGCGCTTCGTCGCCTGCAATAGCGAACGTCCCCGCTGCGCGCTGAGCCTCCGCTTTCGCAAGCGTTATCGGCTTGCCCGCCTCCAGCATTATCACGCGCGCGAAGTCTTCCGCGCGCTGGAGTATCAGCGCGGAAATCTTGTGAAGTAGCCCGGCGCGCTCGTATGGAGCGAGCTTGGCGAGCATCACGCCTGCCGCTTCCGCAGCTTCCAGCGCTTGCTCAAGCATGGCCCTGTCAGCGCATCCCGCTTGCGCGAAGGCCTCGCCGGTGTAGGGGTTGCGCACGGGGAACGTTCCAGCGGGCTGCACAAAGTGCCCATTCACAAACGGGCTGGTTTCGTAAGACATGCCCTGATTATACGCGGCAGGGCGGCCTAATTGCTATTTGCCGCCGGGGAGCGGCTGCGCCTGGAACTGCGCCGTGTTGATAAGGCTAACGATGCTGTCAAGCTGCGGCTGGGCGAGCGCTTGCTTGGAGATGGCGACGAAGAAGTAGTAGTCGGGCGGGAAGTAGAAGTGGTGGTAGTAAATCCAAACTTCCTTGCCCGGCTCCTGCGGAACGAACGATGGCAAGTTCTCCATTTCCTTTGGAATACTGAAATGAAGCACTTGCCTCAAGCCAGGCTTGCCTTGCGCAGTGAACTCTTCGTTGGTTTCGGGCTTCAGCGGCGTGAGCTTGCCGACGTCAATCAGGTCAAAGCGGACTTGCTGGGCGAAGAACTTGAAAAAGTCAGCCTGGGGATCCTTCTTCAGGAGGATGCCCACATTCGCCAAGCGCTTGATGCCAAGCGTGTAGTCCTTGCCGGTAAGCTGGAATGGGAACTCGGAACTGGCATAGTTGGAGATGGACGAGTAGTCGGCGGGGCGGTAGGTAACGCGCAGGCCGACCTCGGCTGAATACGCCGTGGTGGTTTCGGGCGGAGCTGCCGGGCCTGAGCCGCCGCGTGGGCATCCGGCTGCCAGCGCAGCCGCCGCAATGAAGGCCGCAATTAATAGGCTAAAGCGCATATTGCCCCTTAAGTGTATCAAGGTCGCGGACTATGCCGCCTAGGATTCCGTTTATGAAGCGGTTGCTGTCCTTCTCGCCGTAAAGCTTCGCCAGGTCAAGCGCTTCGTTGATTGCAATCTTATAAGGCGTGTCCATGTAAAGAAGCTCCGCCAGGGACATGCGAAGTATCGCCCGCTCAGGCGCGCCGATGCGCTCAAACTTCCATTCCAGCGGGTATCTTTGGAGTATTTCGTCAAGAGCCTTAAGGTTGCCCGCCGTTAGCCGGCAAAGCTGCATTACGAATTCCTGGTTTGCTGCACCCAGGTCGCCTACGACCATGCCTTCGGCTTCGTCCTCGTCATTGAATATGTTTTCTTCAAAAGTGCGCCGGAGAAGCTCCTCTATTGTGAGTATCGTGTGCTGTTCTAGTTCAAACAGCAGTTCAAAGGCCTTTCGCCTGGCCTTTCGCCTTGAGAGCTGGCTCTTTCGTCTTTCCACCATATCAGGGTTCAACGCGCGCACCAGGCTTCCTGCCCGCGCGTCGCCATCCGACGGAAGTTAGCCGCCTCCGTTTCCGCCGGCTGAATCGTTTGACTCCTCAACAGGCTCAGATGTTTCAACATATGGCGACAAATCTTCCATAAAGCTGATAGCCTGCGCGACCATCTCCTTCGTTGCTTCCTGGTAGGAAACGCCATTCCGCATTGTCGGTTCAGAAGGAACGGTCATTGAGCGGACATTCTCGTTATGCACATTAGGGATCTGCCGCGAAAGCGCGGCAATCTGGTCCCAGGCGAGGTTTGTCTCAAAAGTGTCGCGCATTGAGGTGATAACCGCAGGAAGCCTTCGGTAGGTGTCGCCGCGCTTTAGCGATTCCAACACTGCCAGTATCGCCGTTTGCTGGTGTTGCATCCGCCCGATGTCGCCCAGAGCGTCATGGCGGAAGCGCACATATTTAAGCAGCGTTTCCCCGTCCATGTGTTGGTAGCCAGGGGCAATGTTAATCTCCAGCTTTTGCGCGCGGTCGCGGTACTTGAGCGCTTTCTCAACGTCAATGTCCACGCCGCCCAGCGCATCCACAAACTGGATAAACCCTTCAAAGTTTATCTGGACGTAGTATGGAATCTCAATGCCGAGCAGCTTCTCAACGCTTTGCTGCACCCATTCCAGCCCTTGCTCGTTGCGCTGTTCGCCGTAGGGATAGGCATGGGCAAGCTTATCGCAGTCGCCGGTCGGCAGCTCCACGCGCAAGTCTCTCGGGACTGAAACAACCCTCGCTTGAAGCGTGTCCAGCCCCAAGTGAATAACCATAACCGTGTCGCTGCGGTGCGGAGGCTCCAGGTCAATGCCGACAACGAGGATGCGCACATCACTGTCTCCGCCGAAGTATGACGAGAGCGGGCGGGTCGGTGAAAGAGCGCCGGCAACAATGTTAAATGCGTTCGTCTGGCGGTTGCTTTGCGTCGTAATAGGCCACCAGAGCAGCGCGACGAGTATTACGCCTATGCCGAGGACAATGAAAAACGAAGTGTTCTGGCGGCGGCGGTGCGCGGACACGCGCTTGCGTAACGCCTCGTTTTGCGGATACCGCGGCGGCGATGACAACGGGCGGCGGGGCTTTATGCCCGGCCGTTTCAGGTATTTATCAGACAGTTTATCCAAGACTTATGGCTTCCTCAGAGAGCTCATTATAGAACTCTATCGTCGCCGGGTGAACTCGGCGGCGCTTGCGCTTGAGATACTCAATCCCGGCTGTTACCACCGCAAGGCAAAGCTGCGGCAGCCCGTCGCCAGCCTTAGCGCGCAATTCCCGCACGCCCGCGTAATCTCGCTGCTCCTCCAGCTTGTCCGCGCAGTAAACAATGCGCGCCGCGCGGCACATCCCGAGCCCGCCCGTAGTGTGGAAATAGACGGCAGAATGTGTATCAGCATCGCTGATGCAAAAGTCGCGCCAAAGGCGGTGGGCGCCGATGCGCGCATGAAGCAGCGCAGGCACTTGGCGCTCCATTTCGTCAGGCTCGTATCCAAGTTCGCTTGCGGCGGCTTGCAGTTGTTCAACGCCCCAGTGCTTGCAGTTGTCATGCAGCAGCGCGCCAAGCTCAATGCTCGCCAGCTCAGCTTCCGCGCAGCCGAACATGCGCCCAAGCTCCAGCGCATAATCCGTCGTCGCCAATGTGTGCGCGAAAAGCTCGGCTGGGAGCTGCGCCTTGAGGAGTTCGCGGATTTGCGCTGCGCTCGGCTGCATCATTCCTTCACGAACAGCCCCATCTGCAGTATGCGGCGGCTCTTGAGCAGCGACTCGCGCTTCACTTCCTCCAACTCTGCAAGCACTTCGCGCGCGCGTGTGACGACTTCGGGCGGCAGGCCCGCTAGCTTCGCCACTTCAACGCCGTAGGATTCGTCAACGAATCCCGGCACGACCTTATAAAGGAACACCAGCTCGCCGCCGGTCATGCGCACTTCAACTTTCAGGTTGCGGATGCGCGGGAACAATTCAGCCAAATCGGTCAGCTCAAAGTAATGCGTGGCAAACAGCGTCTTGGGGTGCGCGCGCTTGCCGCTGTGGAGATACTCCGCCACCGCGCGCGCAATGCTGATGCCGTCGTAGGTGCTGGTGCCGCGCCCGATCTCGTCAAGGATCACCAGCGAGCGCTCGGTCGCCGCGTGCAGAATCTCTGCGGTCTCCACCATCTCCACCATAAACGTGGACTTGCCAAGCACCAGCGCGTCAGCAGTGCCAATGCGCGTGAAGATGCGGTCAACCACGCCGATGTGCGCGCTGCGCGCGGGCACGAAGCTCCCCATCTGCGAGAGGATGACAACGAGCGCCGCCATGCGCATGTAGGTTGACTTGCCGCCCATGTTGGGGCCGGTGATGAGGCAGACCTGCACCGTCTCGTTGTCCATGTATGCGTCGTTGGCGACGAAGCGCTGCTTGCTAACCGCGCGCTGCACAAGCGGGTGCACACCGTCCTTTATCTCCAGCACGCGCGATGAATCTACAAGCGGCCGCGCCCATTCCTCGCGCCGCGCAACTTCCGCGAGCGTTAGGATGTAATCTGCTTCGGCAAGCGCCATTGCCGCTGCGTGCAGCTCGTCGGCGCGGCTGCGCAGGAAGTCAAGCAATTCAGCCAGCAGCCTTTGCTCAAGGCGCAGTGCATCGTCTTGCGCCGACACTAATTCACGCTCATGCTCCGAAAGCTCTTCGGTCGTGAAGCGTTCCGCGCCCACCAGCGTCTGCCGCCGCTTGAGGCCCATGCCGTCGTGGACTAGGTGCAAATTGGACTTCGTTATTTCAATGAACCATCCGAACGCGCCGGTGTGCTTCACGCGCAGCGAGCGGATGCCGGTAGCATCTCGCTGGCGCTGCTCGTATTGCGCGAACCACGCTGCGCCGTTCGCCGCGATGTTGCGCAGCCTGTCAAGCTCGCCGTTGAATCCCTCGCGGAATGCACCCGCCGCTCCGCTTGACGGCGGGTCGTCTGCAAGCGCATCCAACTTCTCCCGCGCGTCTGCGCACTCCGGCAGGCTTTCGCCGAGCCTCTGCAATAACGCGGCCGACGACGCCTCCAGCGCGCGCTTGATGTCGGGCAGCTTTGTAAGGCTTTCGCGCAGCTTCGCCAGCTCGCGCGGATTTGTGCGGTCAAGGCAGACGCGGTTGACGATGCGCTCCACGTCTGCCACTCTCGCCAACGCATCGCCGAGCACGCGCGCCGCATCCTCGCCCTGCGCAAGCTCCTCCACCGCGTCAAGGTAATTGTTGATTACCGCCGGCTCGGCGAATGGCGCGGCGAGTCGTTCTTTGAGCAACCTCTTTCCCATCGCCGTGCGCGCGCAGTTAAGAATACCGAACATGCCGCCAGCGAGCTCACGCGCAGCGCCGTTTTCCTGCAGCGCGAAAAGCTCCAGATGGCGCACCGCGCGCTCGTCCAGCATCAGCTTTGCGTCAAGCGCTAATGGCTGCACGAAAAGCTTCGGCTGGCCAACCTTGAATACTTCGCGCAGGTATCGCACGAGGTGGAACAGGCCGATGAGCGCCGCGCCCGCGCCCTTCAGCCCGAAGCCGTCAAGGTGTTCGCTGCCGAGGAACTTCTTGGCGAAGAACTCCGCGTCCTGCACCGAAACGCCCTTGGCGAACGTGTGCACAACCGCGAGCGGGTGCGCGCGCTGGAATGCCGCCATCTCCGCGCTCGCGGCCAGCGTTTCGTCTATGAGCAATTCCTGCGGGCGGACACGCTCTATCTCGGCGAGCATCCTTTCGCGCCCGCGCTTCGCGTCAAGCTCCGTGAAGCCCACGCGCCCGCCCGACGCTTCCAAAAGCAGGAAGCCCAGGCGGCCTTTGTGCTCGCAAAGCGTGAGCAGAAAGACTCCGCTGTCTTCGCTCAGGAATTCGTCTTCAACGAGCGTGCCCGCGGTGATGACGCGTGTCACGGCGCGGCGGACGATGCCCTTAGCCTGCGCCGGGTCTTCCATTTGGTCGCACACCGCGACCATCTCGCCCGCGTCCACGAGCTTCTTCACGTAGCGCATCAGCGCGTGGTGGGGCACGCCGCACATGGGGACTTTCATGCCCTTGGCGGCTTCGCGCGCGGTGAGCATGACGCCGAGAATGCCGCAGGCGCGCTGCGCGTCGGGGCCGAACATCTCGTAGAAGTCGCCGAGGCGGTAGAGGAGGATGGCGGCGGGATGCTCGCGCTTGATGGCGAGATACTGGCGGAAAAGCGGCGTGAGCTTGTCGGCGGGAATCCCGAAGTATCCGCCTTCGCATTGCGCCGCCGCGCTAGACTCATCAGCCATAACCGCCGCGTTTTCCAAGTCCGACATGGGGGGGATAATTATAGCGGGGAAAAAAGGTAGCAAGGGGCGTGTAGCGAGTAGCATGGAAGAAATCCCGTACGCCGGGCTTCAGCCCGGCCGTACATTCAGTTGAATAGACTCTATAGGCACGGCTTTCCAGCCGTGCGCTCATCAATGTTGAGTAATCGGAGCATTCTTTATCGGGGCTGGAAAGCCCCGACTATAGGTTCGTTGTTTATGATATTGAAGAAACACCAGAGCCGGGCTGGTCAGCCCAGCGTACCCAACAGAAAGTTGAGGTAGTTCAGCAATTACTCAAACGTGATGAGGATGCGCTGCAGGCCCATTAGGGCGTTGTCGTCGCGGCCGGTGGCGCTGCGCATAGGCTCAAGGCCCTTGCCGAAGTCGGCTTCAATGCGCACTTTCGGCAGGTGCGGAATGTCGTCAACCTTCACGCGCTTGCCCGCGAGATTCGTAAGCGGCGGCTCAACGCGGTCGCACACGCGCGGGAACAGCATGTCGCCGAAGAGGGGCGCGACGCCGGTTAGCTCGCCGCCGCCGTAGCTGTCCACGATTAAGTATTGCGTGATTATATGCGACTTCGCCATCTCCGGCGATTGGCTGTGGTTCCAGGGAATTATCTGGAAGCCGCCGATTTGCCCGCGCGGGCTAGTGCTGATGTCCAGCACGCCGGCATGCGCGGCGCGAATGCTCCCTACCGGTGCAAGCGCGGTGCCAGTAAAGCGGCCGCATCCGGCGACAGGCCTTTCCACCGTGCCCACCGACTTGCGCGTCATGTTCGCAAACACAGCGTCCACCTTGCCGCCGCGCTTGTTGATAAAGTCCAGCGCTTTGACCGGCGTTCCCGGCGCCATCACTTCAATCAGATAAGTGTCCCCTACTTGCGGGGAAAAGCCGAGCTCAAGCCGGACCGCCTTGCCTCCGCGCATGCAGCTTACGCGGCTGAAAGCAAGCGGCGAAAAGCTCCCGCCGAAGAGGTAAACCCCAGCCTGGATGTCGGTGTAAATCGCGTAATCCAGGAGCTTCGCATTCTCGCCTTCAAGCCCCTTGCCGTAAAGCTCGCGCGGGAGAATCGTCATAGTTGAGCCCCGGTTTAGATGCGCCAGGCCGAATACCTTGATGTGCACGGCGTTTACGGCCGAAGCGGTAACGGTGCTGCTCTTTCCCCACAGGGTCGCATGAAACGACTCTTCGCGCAGGCCGGTCGCGGGGCGGATGACATGGCCCAGCACGTAGGTGTTGTTGCCTTTAGGCTGTCCCTTCGTCAGGTCGGCTAAACGTATCTCGCCATTTTCGCGGTTCTCAAACGAAAGCAGGAAATGGTAGGCGCGCCCACGCGTTTCTTCAATCGGCTTAGCCGATGTAAGCGCGCAGGCGCATACAACGGCGATTAGCAAAGCAAACGGGTTTTTATGGAAAGCGCTCAACGGAAGGGAATACTACCCGCGAAGCGCCTATTGTGTCCAGCCTGCGCAGTCTCTGCTGTATGTGAGGATTTCTTCCGGAGCGAAGAAGTTGGCTATCTCTACTTCCGCAGTTTCCGGCGCATCGCTGCCGTGCACAAGGTTGAAGGTCGTTACCGTCGCCAAGTCGCCGCGGATTGTTCCGGGCGCCGCATTGGCGGGATTAGTCGCGCCCATCAGCGCGCGCGTCTGCGCAATTGCGCAAGGACCTTCCACGACCATCGCTACGACGGGGCCGCTGGTAATAAACTCCACGAGCGCGGGATAGAAGGGCTTGTCTCTGTGGACGGCGTAGTGCTTCTCCGCCAATTCGCGCGGGATATGCAGCATCTTCATCGCGGCTATCGCCAGCCCCTTGCGCTCAATGCGCCTGATTATTTCGCCAACCAGGCCGCGCGAAACCCCGTCGGGCTTTATCAAAACCAGCGTGCGCTCACACATCTGCGCTTTCCCCTGTGGAATGCTCGTCTTTCTCGGACATCTGTCGCAGCGCTTCTATCTCCTTCGTGGAGATGTCCGACCAGCCAGACTCAAGCGCGAAGTAACCGGTGTCGTAGTGCTCGCGCTGGAGTATCCTTTCCAGCGCAGCGACGACTTCTGCGTCAAGGTGCGCGCCCTCTTCGTCTCCAAAGCGCCCAATGTGCGGCTTGGTCAGCTTCTTGCACTCGGCGAGCGCTTCCGAGGGAGTCAGCCCGCGCTTGTAGGGGCGTTCCTGCATCATCGCGTGGAAGATGTCCGCTACGGCCATAATGCGGCCTTCCACCGATATTTGCCCAGCCTTCAGCCCCAGCGGGTAGCCGGTGCCGTCCAGCCGCTCGTGGTGCATTCCGGCAACGCGCGGAACGTCGCGCATATCCTTGGTGAAGTAAACACGGCTAAGGATCTCAATCGTTTTGGACACGTGCGAATACATCACTTTGAACTCTTCGGGAGTAAGCTGGCCGGGCTTACAGAGAATTGCGTCAGGAATGGCGATTTTTCCATAATCGTGCAACACTCCAGCGACGCGGATCATCTCTACCCTCTGCGTTTCAAAGCCCATCTCCTTCGCCAGCGCAACAGCAACGCCGGTGACCATCTTGGAATGATCGGCGGTCGTGGGGTCTTTAGCGTCAACGCTGGTTGCGAGGACTTCAATGAAGCTGTTGAACTGCTTCTTTTGCTCTTCGTAAAGCTTCGCGTTTTCAACGGCGACTGCTGCGCTTCCCGATAGCGCGGCGAGCATCTGCTCATCGCGGCTGGTAAAGCGGTCAAAGTCCAGCTTGTTAAGAACCTGGTAAACTCCGGTCAGGTCGCCCTTGCGGTTGAGCAGCGGCATGCACAGGATTGACTTGGTGAGGTAGCCGGTCTGGCGGTCGACCTCGGGATTAAACAGCGGGTGCGAATACGGGTCGGCGATGTTCAGGGTTTCTTTGGCTTTCGCGACCGCGCCGGCGATGCCCCTGCCAGTGGGCATACGTATTTCATTAATAAGGCCTTCGCTCACTATCGTCCAAATTTCTTCGCTCTCATCGTCATACAGCCAGACCGTGCTCCGGTCGGCATTGAGAAGCCAGGAGCACTGCCGGGCCAGAACGGTAAGCAGCTCTTTCAAGTCAAGCTTGCTGCTGATGATGGCGCTGACTTTCATCAGCGCCTCGGAGTTGCGAAGAGTCTCTTGGTATGCCTTGCGCAGCTTGATGCCCTCAACGGCTGCCGCGAGGATAGAGCGGAGGTGGCTCAAGACAAAGTGAAGGTCGCCGCCGCCAGCCATCGGCTTGGCGAACTCAAAAGCGAGGACTTCCATCGGCGTGTTATCTGATGACTTCAACACGATGAAATACCAGCACTCTATCTGCGCTAAGACTTCTTCTGGCATACCGCCTAGTTCGCAAAGAAAAACCGGTTTCACAGCGCCTTCATCCAGCGCGTTCAGCGACGCTTCCGCAAGCGTGTGTTTCGCCTTGCGGAGCGAAGCCTCGTGGGCATCGGAGAAAATTGCCTCATGGCCTGCCAGCGGGAATTCGCTGCCGACCATCCCCTCTTCAACAGGAAAGCGTGTGACGCGGAACTGGGGCATCAAGCCCCTTAGCGCGCCGAGCATGCGCCTGCCCAGCGCTTCAAAGCTCTCGCAGCCTGCAAGCGCCTGTTGCAGGGCGAGCAGCTTCAACAGGCTTCCGGCGCGGGAGGATGCGTCGTCAGCCTGGCGGCTCATCGGTTCTTCGCCTCCCACGAATACGGAATGTCCGGCGCATCGTGCGGCACGCGAATCTCGTCAGGCTTGGCGTAGTCATACAGCCGGTTGGGGAGGTTCAGCACGACCGCCGTCTCTCCGCCCAGCGCGCAAAAGCCGTGCAGCACCTGCGCGGGGATGGTGAGGAGCGCGGGATTGGTCTTGCCGATGAAGAACTCGTTGACTTCACCGAAGGTCGTCGAGCCTTCGCGCCGGTCGTAGAGCACAACCTTGGCATTGCCTGATACGACGCAGAAGTTGTCGGTTTGGTCGCGGTGCGAGTGCCACGCTTTCACAACGCCCGGATACACCGCAGTCACGTATGCTTGACCAAAGCCTGAGAAGCTTTCCCAGTCGGCCCTAAGCACCTCCATCAGGTATCCCCGGTCGTCACAAATTGGGTTTAACTTGCGTAAAATGACCCCGGCTATCATCACCGCGATTATAACACAGGGGCGCAGCGCAGCCTAAGGTTCAAGCGCCTCATGGCACGCCTAAGTTACTATGCCCCGAATGAGATTCGCAGATGGCCGCTCATCGTTCTCGCTTCCTACGATTCCCGGTAGTATGTGAGGTTGCCTTGCGGGTAGTTGTTGCGCGTAGGCCCGAAGTCAAGGACGCCGATGGCGGCATAGCTGATTTGCGCGCTTCCATCGCTGAAGGCGAGCGAATCGGCGCTCGCGCCTTCAAACTTCTCGGTCAGCTCCAGCGGGAAGCCCCACTGGTTAGTGAAGTAAGACTGCTTAATGCTGGAATAGACTTCAAGCGATTCTCCTCCGTTTCGGTATATCGCCTCAACGAGGACGTAAGTGAATGCGCCGAAGCTCATGCCTTGGGCAAAGGAGACTTGCGGGTCTGCGCCAGCGAAGTAGAAATAGAAATCAAGGCCGTTAAGTTCGGGGTCCCTTGTTTCAACAGTGCTCCAGCGCCATTCTGTTCCGTCAAAGCGGCAAACTACGGCATCAGTTACCGGCACTTCCATCGTGTAGAAAATGACGATGCGCGAATATGTCATCGCGATGTGCGGATAGCCGCTTATCGGGTCAAAGGCAAGCTCAACCATCTCCGCATTGACGGTCTTAGTGTCGCGGTAGATGGTCTCAATGTTCCAGTTGTTAGCGGCCGCGCGGCGCGCAAGCTTTAGCTGCACGTTGAGGGTTGGCTCGCTTCCCTCAGTAATAATGCCGTTTGCGTAAGCTATGCAGTGCTGGCCGCCAATCGGATCCTTAGCGATTGAAACGCTTGCGATGTTGGGCTGGGTGTTGTCCACAATCTCTTTGTTCCAGCCCGCAGAAGCAACTTGCTTGTGGAAGTAAACGACTTCTTCATTGCCCGAAGGGGGGTCCATCGCCGCGATGACTGCGAAACTCTGGGAATCTGGGTCGTATGTTGCTGATAACTCATAACAGTTCGTGTAGCCGTTGTCTATCAAGCTGCGCGTCCAGGTTTGGGCGTCAGTGCTGCCGGTATAAAGCACCAGCTCATCGGCCGGGCCGTCAAAGGCGAAGGCGTATATCGCGTCGCCGACGAGCAAAACCGCAGGATGGTAGAAGCGGTTGGGGCTGTCAATGCCGACGGTCACCCACCGGGAAGCCACCTCGTCGTAGTAATGGAAGTTGATGCCCTGGCCGGACTTATCCACCGAGACTATTGCCGGGCAGTTATCAGAATCTGTAACAATCGCAGAATCGGTAATGGGGAATGCTGTCACTTCCTGCTGGCCGTCGGGTGGAAGCCCGAAGGGGAACGGGCTGGGGCCGACTGCCTGCGGCGTGGCGGTAAGTGTATTGGTGTTAGCAGTCTTGTTTTGGTTGGCCGACGAGTCCTGGGCGAGCACGCCAAATACATACTGCTCGCCGTTTACCAGTGAGCCTACTACTGTTGAACGGGTTGCCGCAGGGAATGTTGCCTGCGGAGTCCCCCAGTCAATGCCATCTCTCACTAATGCATAGAACAACAGGTATGTAACGGGTGGTGAATCAGCGTCGGTCGCCTCGCCCCAACCCACGGTAACCTGCCCATCGCCGGCGACAGCGCTAGTCACGCCGACACTGCTTGTCCAGACGGGCGGCGTGAAATCGGTGACGCTGCCGCCAGCAAGGACGTAATTTGTGTTTGTTGTCTCGTTGCTGGACATATCAAAGGCGCGGATGCACAGCGAGTATAGCTGGCCTTCTACTACGCCATCGCCCGCCAGCAGCAGCCTTGAGTATGGAACCGGCTCGCCGTCAATGACGCCGAAGATTTTCTTGCGCGCAGTCGCCAAATTAACCGGGCCCGGGCCTTCTTGCCAGTAAAGCCTGTAGCGCACAGGCGGGGAATCCGCGTCAGTCGCCTCGCCGAAAGTGAAGCGAATCTGCGGTCCGTCTTCAGCAACCGCCGATATTATTCCTACTGTGCTTACCCAAGTTGGGGGAGTTGTATCGCCGGAGAACGGGTGGATTTCGTCCGAGGCGATCCCGGCCGCGCCGTCACCGAAGGGGAAGAACACATAATGAACGGTGTCACTGGGCGCGTAATCCTGGTAGCTGTAAGCCAAGCGGCCGTCAGGCGCGCCAGTGAGAGACGGGCGGGAAGCGCTTACTTGAGGTTCGGTCGGCTCGTCAACATTGGGAAGGTAATCGCCTGCCGCCAGGTTGCTTCGCCATATGCGGTAGCCTTCAATCGCGCCGTTGAAGTTCATCGCTATCGGGGTTACGTCATCCACACCAACTTTGCCGTCGCCGGAAGCGTCAACAAGGTCGGCGATATCAGCGTTTTGCGCCGGGGTTATGCCGAAGTGCATTGCAATCGGGGTAATGTCGGCGATGGTCACAACGCCATCGCGGTTGTAGTCGCCCCGGTTCTTTTCCTTCCACTGGAAAGTCACATACTGGCCGTTTACTTGAATAATGAAGTCTTCAAGGCGCAAAACGTTATAGCTGCCCCTTGGCGGGCCGCTAGCGCTGCGGGTTGAGATGGAGCCAGGCTTCAGCCGGACGGTGAACAGCTCGCCTGCGCGCACCTTTTCGGCGCGGCGCTGGGTAATCAAGCTTATGCCGATGGGTAAAGGATTGCGGTCAAGCAAAGCGAGGCTGATATAGGAGCTTGAATCGCCAAACGCAGGGCCGGGAACGAAGTTTATGGACTGCATTCCTTTTGGATATGCGAGTTCCGCATAAAAGTCGGCGCCCAGCGGCAAGCCGTCTTCACGCAACACCGCTGTAACCTTGACCTCGCCGCCTGCTCGTGAAACCTGCAAGCGCACAGCGTCTTGTGCCTGCAGCGGCTCGCCGCAGCTGTCCACTAATGTAAGGACGTACTCGCCTGCGGAGAGCTTATCTTCAAGCACTAGGTTGTTGCTGCGGCCGCAGCCGGTGGCTTGAAGCAGGAGCAGTGTGATGAGTAGCGCTAGCGGAACGCCCGAACGAATAATGCGGTTTAGCATATTAGCCCCTTAACTTGTTCCGCCATATGCCGGCGGAGTATTTGCACTAGCACGAATCCAGTAGAGCGAAACGGCGGCTGGACGGCCCCAGCCTCGGGATGCGCATCAAGCCTTTCACTCACTGAAGTATACCATCGTTTTCGCAGGAGGGCAGGGAGGTTGGCGACAGCAGGACTTCTACAACAAGCATCAATACTCAGGAAACACGCTTTTTCAATCTCCACTTGACAAGGTGAAACGGGCGTATAGTATAATTGCGTATGGGGAAAAATATAACCCGCAGGCAAAAGGAAGTCCTCAAGCATATTGAGGCGTTTGTTGACGAGCACAACATCCCGCCGTCGGTGCGCGATGTCGCCGCCGCGCATTCGTGCAGCGTCAAGGGCGCATACGACCACATCCGCGCGCTTGAGAAAAAGGGCTTCATTGACCGCACTGAGCGCACATCGCGCTCCATCGTGCTTACCGACGCGGCGCTCCGCCTGCTGAAGCCGCCGGAGAACAAGCGAGTGCCCCTTCTCGGGCGCATCGCCGCCGGCCTTCCTATCCTTGCCGAGCAAAACCAGGAAGACATGGTTGACTTCCCGCTGGACAAATGGGAGCGCAGCAACTACAAGTTCTTCGCGCTGCGCATTGTCGGCGATTCAATGCGCGACGCGGGCATCCTTGACGGCGACATCGGCATTTTCCGCTACCAGCAAAGCGCTGACCAGGGGAAAATCGTCGTTGCGCTGGTGGACAACGAGGCGACGGTCAAGTATTACTACAACGACGGCCGCCGGGTTATCTTGAAGGCCGCGAACCCCGCGCATCCCGACCAGATCCATGCAGATGTGCAAATTCAGGGAATCCTGCGCGGTGTTATCCGCACGAGCATCCAGCACTAAAGCTCACGGCTATATTGAGTAGCCGCCGCTCACGGGGATGAACGCGCCCGTGATGTAGCCCGCATCTTCCGCGAGCAGGAAGTTGAGCGCCGCCCAGATATCAGCGCCTGCGCCATGCCTTCCCATCGGCACGCGCGACACGTCCATCTTCAATTCGCCGTCAAATGCGCCCAAGCCGAGCGCATTCACCGTGATTCCTCGCAGGGCAAGCTCGCGCGCCCAACTTCGCACCAGCGAAAGCTGAGCCGACTTGGCCGCGAAGTATGCGGGAAGCATGTGCTTGGAAGTGAGCGTGTCAGCGCCAGCGGCGGAAAACGCCACGATGCGCCCGCGATTGTCTGCGAGCTGCGGGGCGAACACATGGACGGCTTCGTGAAATGCAACCGCGTTTGCCTGCAACAGCAGCAAAAGCTCGGCAGGAGACGTCGCGCCGATAGGCTTCGCGGTCACCGGGCCAAAGCAATGGATAAGGGCGTCAAAGGAATCGCCGAACATGCTGTGCGCGGCGGACGCGACTTCCTGCATGACTTGTTCAGGATAGCTAAAGCGCAGCAGCGATAACGCGTCCCTGTGTTCGCGAGGGAAGTCGGCCTCGTCCAGCGAGCGTCCCGTCGCGAGCACGCGCGCGCCGCTGCGAAGCAAGCTCAGCGTGCATTCTTTGCCTAAACCGCGCGTGCCCCCGAGGACGACGGCGTTCACGCCTGCTAGCGGAAAATGTTGCGTATCTGGCATACCATGATTATAGCCGCGCGGCTTTGCTACAATACGGCTCGTGCCAACCAAGAAAAAAGCGCTAGGGCGCGGATTACAGGCGCTGGGGCGGAATGTGCAGATTCCCGGCGCCGCGCTGAGCGAATCCGTAATGAAGACCCGCCCGCCTTCAGAACTGACAATTTCATCAATCACGCCCAACCGCTTTCAGCCGCGCACTGAAGTCGCGCCGGAGTCGCTGCAAAGCCTCGTTGATTCCATAAAGCTGCACGGCGTGATGGAACCGATACTTGTGCGGCCTTCCACTGGCGGGAAGTATGAGCTGGTGGCGGGGCAGCGCAGGCTGCTTGCCGCGAAGATGGTGGGGCTGAAGTCAATTCCCGCCGTCGTGCAGGAGCTGAGCGACGAGCAGGTCTTGGTGCTTTCGCTGGTGGAGAACTTGCAGCGCGAAGACCTCAATCCTGCCGACGAGGCGCGCGCATTTCAAACGCTGTCCAGCCGCTTTGGCCTTACGCATGAGGCGATAGGCGAGGCAGTGAGCAAGGGCAGGACTTATATCACCAACTCGCTTCGGCTGCTAATGCTTGAAAAGCCTGCGCTTGATGCGCTTGCGTCAGGCAGGCTCACGCGCGGTCAGGCGCTGGCGCTGCTGGCATGCCCGCAGCCTTCGCGCGCCGCCGCATTGAAGCAGGCGCTAGGGAAGGGAATGACGGTGCGCCAAATTGAGGAGATGGCGAAGGCAGCGCCGAAACCCAAAGTCAAGGCGAAGCCTGAGAAAAGCGCGCACCTAGAGCGCGTCGCTTCGGAGCTGGAACAGGCGCTGGGAACGCGGGTGCGTATTGAGCCCAAGAAGAAGGGCGGCGAGGTTATCATAGCCTACACGAGCGATGCTGACCTGAACCGCATATTTCGGCTGCTCGTTAAAAACGAGAACCCGTATTAATCCCGACTGCTTTCCGCTGCGCCTTGCGCAATGCCAGCCCCGCTAGCCGACGTGGAAATACTCGTCGACCAGCCTGCGGGTGTATTCCTCATCGCTTCGCGCCATCTTCAGCATATCGCGGTCGTTGAACTTCTTCAGGCTAGCCGCAATGCCATCAATCATATCCGCTTGGAAGATCCCGTCGGCTTCAAAATAGTCGCGCAAGCGCAGCAGCGCGGAAGCCGACTCGTCGCACGAAGACGGCAGCTTCTCAAAGGTGTGCATAAGCTGCTCGTTCTTGAACAAATTGCCCTCTACTTGCAGCTCCTTGGCGCGCTGGATGGCATCGGCTTCACGGTAGCCGCAGACGACCGCAGCCGCGAGCCCGGCTAGAAGCTGGTGCATATTGGCCGAGCCGTCGCTCACGCGGTATTCAAGCGTCTGGCGGGGGATGCTCTTCCATTGCGCCGCCGTTTCGTCTTGCGGGTTGGCTATCGACGCCATAAGGTCTGCGCCCACCCAGCCCAGCGGGACGCGCACTAGCGCCGAGCGGTTGGACTTGCCCCAGCAAATGTTGGTCGGCGCCTCGTGGTGCGGCATTAGGCGCAGGTAGCTCGTGGGGACAGTGTTCCCGAATGCGGTCAGCCCAGGGGCCAGATGGAGCATCCCGTAGTTTGCCCTCAGGGCGAGGCCGGTCAGCTCGCCTGCTTCGTCAAGGAGCTGGCTCCTTCCATCCTTGAGCAGGTCAATATGCACGTGCAAACCTGAGCCGGCATGCTCAATGCCGACTTTCGGCGCGTAGGTCACTGTCACGCCCATCTCTGCGCTGAAGTTGCGCAGCAGCCACTTCGCGAGGACGATATGGTCGGCGGCGACGTCAAGCGGTTCCGGCAGAAGCTCTATCTCGTGCTGCTCCATCCGCATGTCGCCATGGGATGGGACATGGCCGACTTCGGAATGGCCGTACTTCACCAGCGCGCCCATCCTCGCCAGCTCCAGCATTGTCACCTCGCGCAGGTGCGCCCATTTCACGAAGGGTGTGGACTCGTGGTAATTGCGCTGAGGGATGCCGGGGTACACTTCATGCTCTGCGCCGAAGACGACATAGTATTCAAGCTCGCCCATCGCCAGCATCTCAACTCCTGCGACTCCTTGGAGAACCTGCATCGCCTTGCGCGTCAAGTTGTCCGGAGACGACGGCAGCGGGTCGCCCTTCATGTCAAAGTAGCTGCACAGGAGGTTAAGCGTCGGCTCTGCGGAAAAGGGATTGATGAAAGCCGTGCTGTATCGGGGGACTACATATAGGTCGCTTGCGCCAGGGTCAATGTGGCTGAAGATGCTTGAGCCGTCAACTCTCTCGCCTTCGTGCAGGATACGGTCAAGGTGCTTCTCGTCATGCGGCGCGAAACTCAATGTCTTAAGCCTGCCGTCACCGGCGACATAGCAAAAATTCACGCAATCAAAGCCCTGTGCGCGAATAAACTTGATGATATTCTTAGAAGTGAAAGAACAGCGCTCTTTCTGAAGCTCGCTGGCGATAGCGTCAACGGTTTTGCCTGAGAGGCGATATTCGAGGTTGTCGTCTTTTTTCATCCGGGATTCTCCTATGATTTTCGCGGCATCACCCGCGGGCGTGGAATTATACCAGCGAACCGGAAAAGGTTGTAGCTCAAGCCTGGATTTACGAACGATTCGGGGACATGTTGAATGCCGTTCAAGACGAATTTGCATCGGTGGAACAGCTACAAGTGCCGCGCAAGGACCGCGAAGCAAGGCATTCGGAATAGAAGCTAGCCTTAACATTTATGAAACAAAGGCGACCGCTTGCGGGATGGTTCTCAACGCGACGCGCCTTCTTATCGGTTTGTAACACAAACCAATAATACACGCTGGTTGAACAAACGACTTGCACATCTCCGCCCAATGCCTTAGAATGTGTTTGTGTCTCAAACTGTTCCAACCTCATATCCTAAGCCGGCAGATTTGAGCCGCTTGATTCACGAGCCGGTGCGCTTGCATATCTTGCTGCATCTAGCGTCGGCAGGCGATGAGCTGCGATTCAGTGAACTTCGGCGGCGGCTTGGGGTTACGCAGGGCAACCTCGCTTCACACCTTCGCATGCTTGCGCGCGCAGGCGTTGTTGAGGCTGTTCACCTTTTCGGCGAGCCTAATGCTGAATACTACCGCCTCACTTTACAGGGCCGCGTGGAGCTTTTGGCATACCTGGAGAAGCTACAGGCCGTTCTTGCGCTGCTTTAGCTTAATGCCCCGATCGGGAAGCTATATCACGCATGGGCGCGGTATATATTAGATATTCAATTCAGCCAAAACGGAGAATTCATGGCGCTAGACAATCCAATTATTGAGCCCGACGGCAGCCAGAAGTTGGCCGTCGCGCTTTTCAACAAGACCTGGGAATACCTTGAGAATCCTAGCCGCACGCCGCTTGACGATGAGATGATGCTGCACTGCGCACATGCTTCATGCTGGCACTGGCTGCAGGCGGGAACAGCGCTGCACCACGCACGGGGCGCATGGCTCATCTCCAGGGCTTACGCGGTGCTTGGCCACGGCCAGCCTGCCCTCGCTTTCGCAAGAAGGTGTTTGGGCTTGTGCATAGAGAACGGTTTCAAGGACTTTGACGCCGCATATGCGCACGAGGCGGTGGCGCGGGCATGCGCGCTTACCGGTGACGCAGCGTGCTTTGAAGAGCACCTGGGCGCGGCGAAACTTGCGGCGGAGGCGATAGCAGCGGCAGAAGACCGCGAGTTGTTCCTCTCAGACCTCGCCAGCGTTCCCGGATTCCATTAGCCTCGCGCCGACACCCGTAGACATCGCTGCTGATTTCTGGTATATAGCCGCCGCATTTTGAGCGCCTAAAAATTAGGAGTGCGCGATGGGAAAGCCGAAAAGCGCTGTTATCAGCGTTTACAACAAGAGTTGGATAACCACGCTGGGGAGGTTTTTAGCGGCCGAAGGCGTCGCAATCTTCTCCTCGGGCGGCACGCTTGCCGAACTCAAGAAGAAGAAAGTCTCCGCCAAGCCGATTGAGCACCTTACCGGCGCCAAGGAAATCCTTGACGGCCGCGTAAAAACGCTGCATTACAGCCTGTATGCCGGGTTGCTCGCCGACCGCGAGAACAATAAGCACAAAAAGACGCTGGACGACATCGGCGTCCCGCCGCTTGATATTGTCATCGTAAACTTCTACCCCTTCATTGACAAGGTGAAGGCGCGCACGAAAATGGAAGACGCGCGCGAGCTTATAGACATCGGCGGAGTCACGCTGGTGCGCGCAGCCGCGAAGAATTTCCCGCATGTGGTCGTGCTGGTTGACCCCAACGACTACAAGGACTTCACGCAGGCATGGAAAGACACGAACGGCGAGATTCCCTTTGAGCTTCGCCGCAAGTACGCCTTGAAGGCGTTTGCATATTGCCGCGAATACGACCAGGCGATTGAGGATTACTTCCACTCCGCAAGCACTGCTGAGAAGGAAGAGGGCGAGCGTGCCGATACGCCCACCATTGAGCTGGACAGCCGTATTGACATGAGCTTCAACCGCCTGCGCATCCTGCGCTACGGCGAGAACCCGCACCAGCGCGCCGCGCTTTACGCGCCGTCGCCGGGAACGTCCGTCCCCTTCCGCGTGCTGCACAACAAAGACTTGAGCTACAACAACCTCCAGGACGCGAGCGGCGCCCTGCGCATCTGCCGAATGCCTTACGAGAAGCCGCACGTCGCCTGCGTCATCAAGCACGTAAACCCCTGTGGCATGGCGATTGACGACAGCCCCTTGAAGGCCATCCAGCGCGCCAAGGAAGGCGACCCGGTTTCAGCATACGGCGGCATCCTCGGCGTGAATTTTGAAATCGGCATGCCCGAGGCGAAAGAAATCGCCAAGACGTTCCTTGAAGTCGTCGTCGCGCCGAAGTTCGCGCCGGAAGCCGCGCGCGAGCTGGCGGCGAAGAAGAAGCTGCGGCTTGTTGAAATCGGCGAGGCCGCGTTCCGTGAAGACCGCAAGCGCGTAATGGACGCTATTGAGTCAGGCCGCGACATGCCGCTGCGTTTCTCTAGCAGCCCGTTTGGCTTCCTCGTGCAGGAAGACGATTTGCGCTTGACCAAGCCCGGCGATATTGAAGTAGTGAGCGACTTGCCGCTTCGCCCGGCTTACAAGCCCGACGTTCTGCTCGGCCTCACCGCCATCCGCTTCCTCAAGAGCAACTCCATCGCACTGTTCAAGGACGGTATGATGGTGGGAGCGGGGATGGGCCAACCTAGCCGCGTTGATGCTGCGAAGATCGCGATTGAGAAAGCCGGCAAACGCGCTTCAGGCGCCGTGCTCGTATCCGACGGGTTCTTCCCCTTCGCTGACACGGTGGAGCTGGCGCACAAGGCCGGCGTCGCCGTAGCCGTCGCGCCTAAGGGCTCTATCCGCGACCACGAAGTCATCCAGCGCGCCAACGACTTGAAGCTCTGCCTCGTCTTCGTCCCCGAACGCCATTTCCTGCATTAGCGCGCAGACGAGTTCAAGTAGAATTGGGCAAGTAGTAGGTTATCTGCGCAGCCCGCGCGGTATAATCGGCGTATGTGCTTGGCTGTCCCCGGCATGATTGAGGAACTAGAGGGCGACATGGCGAAGGTGCGCATTGAAGGCATCGTCATTGACGCCAACGTCGCGCTCATTGACGCGCCCAAGCCCGGCGATTACGTCCTTGTCCACGCAGGTTACGCCATCCAGCGGCTGGAGCCGGAGGACGCTGAGGAGACGTTCAGGTTGCTGCGTGAGCTGGCAAGTTTTCAGGACGCGCTGGACGAAAAACATTGACCGCGCCCAGCCCACTTGAGATTGTTGAGCTAATCCGCAGCCTTCCCCTGCGCCCCGCGAAGTTCATGGAAGTTTGCGGCACGCACACCGTCGCCATTTTCCGCGCGGGCATCCGCAACACGCTGCTGGCCGAGCGCGCGATTGAGATGGTGTCGGGGCCGGGCTGCCCCGTATGCGTTACCGCCGCTGCCGAGATTGACTGCGCTGCGCAGCTCGTCTTGAACGACCCCAACGTCATCCTCACGGCATACGGCGACATCTTCCGCGCCAAGGGGCATAAGACATCGCTCGCCGAGGTCCGCGCGCAGGGCGCTGACGTGCGCATGGTGCTCACGCCGAATGAAAACATAACGCTTGCGGAAGCAAACCCCGACAGGCTGGTCGTCTTTTTCAGCATCGGCTTTGAGACGACGCAGCCCGGCATCGCGCACACAGTTCTTGAAGCGCAGCGGCGCGGGTTGAAGAACTTCAGCGTGTATGTGAGCCACAAGCTCGTCGCGCCGGTGCTTTGCGTGCTGGCGCAAGACCCGCGCTTGAAGCTGGACGGCTTCATCCTGCCGGGGCACGTTTCCAGTGTCATAGGCGAGGAGCCCTATAAGTTCCTGGCGGACGAGCGCGGGCTGCCCGGCGTTATCGCGGGATTTGAGCCGATGGACATCCTCGCAGCGCTGTATGAGCTTCTCATCATGCGCGAGCAGGGCAAGCCGCGCATCGTCAATTCCTACCGCAGCGCAGTGCCGCCGCAGGGCAATCCCAAGGCGCTTGGGGCGATAGACGCAGTGTTTGAGCCTGCCGATACTCACTGGCGCGGCATCGGCACGATACCGATGTCGGGGCATAAGCTAAGGCCGAAGTTCATCGCGTTTGACGCGCACGAACGGTTCGGGCTGCCGCGTATCACCGAAGACGAATCGGGATTCGGAGCATGCTGCTGCGGCGAAGTGCTGCTGGGATTGCAGACGCCGCTTGAATGCCCGCTGTTCGGCGTCCAATGCACGCCCGACAATCCGCTAGGCGCGTGCATGGTTTCAAGCGAGGGCGCGTGCGCCAACTACTTTAGATACGGCGAAAGGCGTTAGCCTAGCTGTAACGGTTAACAGTGAAGATGAACAGCTTGTAAGGCCGCCGCAGGTCAATCCCGCCTTTTTGCGCGACGATGCGCTTCTGAGTCGCCGCGTCATTCACGCCTTCCAGGTCGGGCAGCAGCAGCCCTCGGCGGTATTCCTGCTCTATTATCAGGCCGTAACGCTTAGGGTCCAGCTCGGATTCTTCCGCAGGGCGCGGCTCGCTCAAGACATCTACGCTGACATCAAGCATCGGCAACTCAGCGGCATTGACCGGCGGGAAGCGCGGGTCGCGGGTGGATGCGCTAATCGCGTTTTGGACAATCTCTTCCGCCAGGCCTTGCGTTAGCGGCTCAATCGTGCCTATGCAGCCGCGAAGCTGGCCGCGCATTTTGAGCGACACGAAACACGCAGCTTTGCGCGACATCTCGGTTTTATGCGGCTCCAGCGCTGCGGCAAGCTCAGGCGGGATGCTGCCCAGGTCAAGGGCGCGGCGCCCGGGGATAAAGGAATACATTGATGCATACGCGAGCTTTACGAAGGGATGGAAGTTCTCGCTTAGATACCAATCCTGCGCCTTTTCACCGCCCATTGCCGCCTCCTGATATCTTTCCTACCAAGTATCCCACGCCGAACGGGTCGTCATACGAATAGACTTCGCCCTTCGTATCCTCGCCGTCCATCACGCCGAAGCCCATTAGGAACGAGCAAAGGCCGCATTGCTGGGCGTTGCGGATGAAGCCTTCGTCCAATGCGAGCAACGGCTTCGGGTCGGCGGCTTTCACGGCTTCGCTGACGATGCTGTCAAACACCGGGCCTTCGGGAGTGGCCCTGCGCCCGGGTGTGTTGCGCGTGCTGTGTGATAAATCACCGCTTGCGACGTATTGCACGCTGCCGCCGTTCTTGCGCAGGATGCCTCCGAGCAACTTGCCTGCATCGTAAAACGACTTGAGGCTGCCCCACACCGCCGACAGGACGGCGAGGCGCGGCGTGCATCCCGCCTTTTGCAGGTAGTCAAGGAACACCAGCTCGCCGTGGTCAAGCTTGGGCGTGTGCACCGGCTGAAAGAAGCCGCCGCCTTGCCCCAGCACTTCGGCCGCCAAGTCAAGGTCGTTCTTAAACGCGTATTTGAGCTGCGGGTAACCGAATTCGGCGAAGCTTCCTGCGAGGGCAGGCTCGGTGTAAACGCCGATGCTGCCTATGCCGCCCTGCGCGTGCGGGGAGCTGATAACGATGGTCTCAGGATTCATCTGCGCCATCTCCCCCGCCAAGCGCTTCATCGCAGCGCACGTCTGCGCCGCCTCGCGAGTGTGTTCGCCGCCGATTTCCTCCAGGATAATCGGCGGGTGGGGGACGAAGCTGCATTGCATCCCGCTCACAGGCCGCCTCCAGCGATACTGCTGCCGCCGATTATATCATTGCGCCGCGAACCCAGGCGTTGCTATGAGTCCATAATTAGTGGCGCGCTAGAGGGGCAGGCACGGGACAGGAATTAGAGGCAAGATACAGCGCAGGGGAGTTCCAGTCAAGAGAGGAATGCGGGCGGTTATGATTGCAGAAATGGAGGACTCGGGCAAGGTCGGCGACGAGGGCAGCGTCGGAGAAAGTGCGGTCATGCGCCCCGCATGGTCTCGTCGCGCAGGATGCGGCTGAAGCGTTCCACTTTCCGTTTTGGTTGGGTGCAGTTCCCCCATGCATGAATGAGCGGCAAGCCTGCGCTTGCGCCGCCCAATCAGCCCGAGCCTGTGCCCGATGCGCCAGATGGTCACCGGTGCAGGCACGCGCAGCCTTTTTTTCCTGAACACGTGATGGCAGTAATGATGGCCCTTAT
>JBBIJQ010000017.1:0-4064 GCA_037445915.1 Planctomycetales bacterium
AAGATGCCGCCGTTTTACATCACTGACGAAACGCCCGCCGACGACACGATGCGTTTGCAATACCGCTACCTTGACCTGCGCAGGCCGCCGATGGTCAAGGCGATGGAGATACGCCACCGCGCGCTGTTTGAGCTGCGTAAGTATTTAGACGCGCTCGGCTTTTTGGAAATTGAAACGCCGATGCTCACGAAGAGCACGCCGGAGGGCGCGCGGGATTATCTCGTGCCAAGCCGCGTGCACAAGGGCAAGTTCTATGCGCTACCGCAGTCGCCGCAGCTTCTCAAGCAGACGCTGATGATTGCGGGCGTTGACCGCTACTTCCAGCTTGCGCGCTGTTTCCGCGACGAGGACTTGCGCGCCGACCGCCAGCCGGAGTTCACTCAGCTTGACCTGGAGATGAGCTTCGTCACGCGCGATGAGCTGTTTGCAGTCGGCGAAGGCGCGATGAAGCACATATTCAAAGAAGCGTTGGGCGTTGAAGTGCAAACGCCGTTCGTGCGCTTCACGTACGCGGAGGCGATGGCGCGTTTCGGCGTGGACAAGCCCGACCTGCGCTATGGCTGCGAGATAAAGGATTTCGGCGCAGCCGTTGATGGCTGCGAATTCCGCGTGTTTGCCGATGCGCTCGCCGCAGGCGGGAAGGTGCTGGGCATTTTCGTCCCTGGCGCGAAGACGTCACGCAAGGACGAGGACGAACTAAATGTATTCGTGAAGGCGAAAGGCGCGGCAGGCGTCGGTGTGCTTACTGTGCAGGGCGCAGAGCTTGGCGGCGGGCTGAAGAAGTATTTTGATGCGGCGCGCGTTGACGCGATGCATAAAGCCGCGTGCGAAGAAGGGGACGGCGCATTCCTCATCCTCGCCGGCGAGGAGGCGAAGCTGCTGCCGGTTCTCGGCGCGCTGAGGACTCATACGGCAGCGCGTTTCAATGTGCCAAAGGCGAAGGGGCTGCAATTCTGCTGGATTGTTGACTTCCCGCTTTATGAGCTAAACCCCGACACGGGCGAGCTGGAGCCAAAGCACCATGCGTTCACGTCGCCGGTTGCCGAGGACATTCCAATGATGGACAGCGACCCGCTTGCGGTGCGAGCCGACAGCTACGACTTGGTGCTGAATGGCGAAGAGATGGGCAGCGGCAGTTTGCGCGTGTTTGACCCGTCACTCCAGCGCAAGATTCTCGCGCGCCTTGGAATGCCCGACGAGGTTATCAGCGAGCGCTTTGGCTTCCTGCTTAAGGCATACGAATACGGCGGACCTCCTCACCGTGGATTCGCCCTGGGGCTGGACCGCCTTGTCGGCATAATGGTTGGAGTGGAGGGCATCCGCGACATCATCGCCTTCCCCAAGACTACCAGCGGGCAGTGTCCCCTCACCGGCGCGCCATCCGAGGTTTCGGGCGCGCAGCTTGACGAGCTGGGCATCCGGCTGAAGCCGGGGCTTGAATGAACTTACAGCGCGTTTGCTGAGTCTGAATAACTAGCGATGGGCTTGCGCCGATACAGTTATGCGATTACATGGTCGCTTGCGGCCATAGTTGTGCTTGCGCTTATCGGCTTGGTCTTTTTCTTCCGCCCGCCACCTCACAAGCAGATGGTCATTGACCCCAACGCATACACGCCCGCCGAAAAGCGGTTGGAGCAGGAACGTAAGCAGGCTGGGACAAATCCCCTGCTTGATAACCCGCCTGACGTGAACGTAAAGGGCACTGAGATTGTGCTGTCCAGCGAGGACGGCCAAGTCAAGATGCGCCTAAGCAGCGGCGAAGTGTTTAGCCGGGAAGGCGTGGTCAAGCTGCCTGCCGCGCGCGTGGAGTTCTTTTTTGGCGAGCAGCAGAAGCTCAACATTGCAGCGAAGGACCTGACCTATACGGTTAAAGAAGAAACGGCCGAAGTCCTCGGCGAGCTTAGCGGCGAGATACCGGCGATGAAGCTTCGCTTCACGGCGAAGGGGCTGGTTTGGGATAAGCGCAGCTCAAAGATGATACTCAAGCAAGCCATAATCTCAGACCCGTCGTTTACGGCGACCGCTAAGGATATCAGCGTTGACATAAGCGCCGACGAGCTTTCTGTCCTCGGCGGCATGCAGGTGGATATCTAGCCGCGGTTTAATCTAATGCCTTAAGAGGGCTACGCCCTGCACAAGTTACGATGCGCAGGGCTTTCCTTTTACTATACTTAAGGCAGTACCTTGGTAACGCTTGGTATCAGTCGCGACGCATTCCCATCGCTTTTTCATATGCATGAGTATAGAAGCCGTCAAATGGTTTGTAGAAATTAAATACGCTCTCCCATAGCTCACTAAAAAAGCTTGGTAATAAGTCGGGTATATTATCTTCAGGTAATCCAGAGTTTATCTCTCTCTCTATTGCCCATTCAGGGCTATTGCTAGTATGTGAGTATTTCCTAAATCCCCATACCGGCCGGTGATCGAGGATAGACCTGTTAGCTAAATCCCTGAAGCTCGCATGAACCGTAATGTGAGGTATCTGAAAAGATAGTTTCGAGAGCTCTTGGCAATACCTAAGGGAATGCGCTAGAAACTCAGCAAAATCCGAAACGTGAAGTTTCGCGAAAAAAGCTCTAGTCTTAGATACATCCCATTCTAGGGGTATCCCTTCTTTGTTGCGAATAAACTCCACAACATCTTCATAGTATGATCTTGTAGCATAGAATTGCCCTTTAGTATCAGCCACCCAGTAATCAACGTAAGGAAAAGTAGGACGAGAAAAGAAAGCCCGGATTGTTTTTATCCCGCTTTCGTTATGCGTGGTCATCTCTTCATCCGAACGAAATCTCACATCTCCGATTGGCAGATTAGATTGCGAGATGATTGATGCCTGGATTGCATTACGAACTTCAGCGAGTGTTAGTTCCCTGTCTAGTGGGATTGATGGGGAGGAAACAAATACCCAACGTCCAAACCTAGGGGCAGGCAACGCATCTTGCTTAGCGCTAATCGTCTCCTCGAATCCGCTATCGCAGTGTTGGATAAAGGTCTGAAGCCTGTTTCCATCTCCTGGATTTGTTTCGACGCCCATGATAACATTTCTAATAACACTTACCAGTTCCTCGCCTTGAGACTTTAGGCACTTACTTAGTAACCTTCGCCACTCTTCAGGTGTTTACGGTTCTTGTGATATCGGCCCGGGTTTTCGAATGTACACTCGTCCAACATGTACAGCCTTATCATAGTCTTTTATACAGCTAATAGGCAGTGAAGTAACAGAGCTAACAAGAAGCGCTATGTATGTTGGCGAGTGTTCAGGAAGTTTGGCCAATCTGACTTCGATGGGAGGGCTCATATACTGTCGTAATGCCTGATTTAGTCTCGTCTGTTCCCATGAATTAAGGTCATCAACTTCAATAGCATCCTGTGAATATGCATCGGCTTGTGACTCGCGTGAGAAACCAATAATAATGATCCCTCCACCATGATTCGCGAGAGCTATCACTGCTTTAGCGACGCACGCCATGTATGGCTCGTCGTTCATCCTCGAAAAGGACTTAACCTCGATATCTAGGCTTTCAGGATCAAGCCCGCCTCGTAGTATCTGCTCAGCATATAGCTGCGCACGAGATAGTCGAATATCTAGCATATCTTCAGGCACAAAATCATTATATCTCAGCCTGAAGAAGCACTGAAGCTACCCCACAGCGTCCCTGAGGGCGCGGAGGAAGGTCTCAACCTCGTCGTGCGTGTTCCAGAAGTGGGGGCTGATGCGGAGCAGGCCGTCGCGCAGGCTCATAACGACCTTGCGCTCCTTCATCACCGCCATGACCGCTTCGGGGTTTTCCGCCGCGAACGTCACGATGCCCGCGCGGCGCTCCGCCGACTGCGGCGTGATGATGGGCACCCGCAACGTGCGCAGGCCGGCGATTATCTGCTCGCACAAGGCGTTCACGCGCTCCCATATCGCGTCCTGGCTGATGCGGTTCATATCGTCAACTGCGCGCTTCATGCCGTATAGGCTGGGGAAGGGGCTGGTGCCGGTGTCGTAGCGCACCGCGCCTTGCTTGAAGGGCATGCCACGGCGCGTGAATTTGGTGAAGTCCACGTCCACGCCGTAC
>JBBIJQ010000017.1:4085-35670 GCA_037445915.1 Planctomycetales bacterium
GGCTCATGCTTATTCACGATGGCGGGGTTCACGTAGAGGAAAGCGCTGCCAAGCGGCGAGAGCATCCACTTCTCCCCGCCGACTGCGAGGAAGTCTATCGCGAGTTCCTTTGGATACATGGGCACCGCGCCGACGCCCTGGATGCCGTCCACGACGAGGTAGAAGCCGCGCTTGCGCTTCTCCTCCGACAGCGCGTTTAGGTCAACGCGGTAGCCCTGCAGGAAGCTCACCCACGACACTCCCACTATGCGCGTCTTGGGCGTGATAGCCGAGATAATGAGCTTCGTCGCGTCCTGGCCGTGCGGTATCGGCACTTCCTTCACTACCGCGCCCTGCGCGCAGCATCCCTGCAGCGCGTAATACAGCGCCGGGAACTCGTCGTCCAGGCACAGCACCTCGTCGCCTTCTTTCAGCGGGATGGACGAGAGCGCGCGGATGAGGGCGACGGTCGTGTTGGTTAAAAGCGCGATGCTGTCCATCTTCACGCCGAGGTAGCGCGCGACCGACTTGCGGCAGGCGGGGAGGAAATCCAGCCAATCCTGCGTCGCTTCAGATCCCAAACGCGACTGCGATTCGCCGAACTTGTTCATGGCGCGGCGGATAGTCTTCGTGAGCGGCCCGCAGGAGGCGTGGTTCAAGTAGGTGTATTCGCGCGTGATGTCCATCTGCGAGCGGAAGCGCTCTATGAGCTGCGCGGTCTTCTCAGGCGTATGTGTCGTTTTCGGCATTCGGGGATTGTAGCACCATATTAGTAGCAAGGAGCGAGTAGCAAGTAGCGTGGAAGTAGGATTCCAGAGGGGTAGAACGTAGATGGGTAGGACGTAGAACGGGGATGACGGGTAGGCTGGACTGACTAGCCCGGCGGTATATCCATAGCTATAAGGCTAGTTAACCTGTGCAAAAATCATCAGATACAGAAGTAAGAAGTACCACGGGGCGATAAAAAGCAGCGCATCGATGCGGTCAAGGATGCCGCCGTGGCCGGGGAGAAGCGTTCCGAAGTCTTTGATGCCAGCCTTCCTCTTAATCGCTGAGAAAGTAATGTCGCCAAAGAAGCCGATAATGGCAAACCAGACGCAGACGAGGATTATCATTGGCCAATAGGATAGGGCAGTTATATCGGCTAAGAAGCCGCCAACTAGCCCGTTATCAATTGAGTCTACTCTCGATACTGCAAAATGAGCGGTTAATATGAAAGCCGCCATTGCGGCGAAACCGCCGACAACGCCTTCCAGTGTCTTGTTTGGGCTGATGCGTGTGGATATTAGAGTATGCCCAAACAATTTGCCTGCCGCAACCGCGCCTGTGTCATTCGCGGCGGCAAGCCCAAGAAGCATGATTAAAGTGAATGGGCTGATGTTGCTCCAAGATGCAGCAAGGCAAAGCGGGACTGAGATTAGTATCAGGCTGTGCCAGCAGTAGTTTACGAGCCTAGCTCTTCCTTTGAGAAAGGCTCTTAGAATGGCTGCGCCTAAAAGAAGCTGCAAAATGCATGTGACTAATGCAATGGCGCTAAAGTCTAATGCATCTACGGAGTCGTGAATAACGAAACCGTTATACAGATAGCGCATAGCTACTACGCCTAGAGCCCATAACACAATACCGTTCAAAGCGATTGCCAGTAATATACCAACGGGCTTCGCACCTACTGCCCGCCCGAGTTCATAGATGGCGAGAAGCCAGGCGAGGCCGATGAGTATGATGGGCGCGGGGTGCGGCAGCGACAGGATGGTCAGCACGAGGGCTGCGGCGACGACGCCAGTGATGGTTCTAGTTAGCATCCCCGTGACCATTATAGCTTGTAGCTGAATTCATATGCGTTTGCGCCTAAAGCTTCTTCAGCGCGCGGGAGAAGTTGTCCAGAAGCTCCTCCGTGTCCTCCACGCCGACGGCGACGCGCACGAGGTCGCGCGTGATACCCAGCCGTTCCTGCTCCGCCTTTGGCACGATGCGGTGCGTAACCAGCGCGGGGATTTGGATGAGCGTTTCGGTGCTCCCGAGGCTCACCGCAATTCGCGCGCCTTCAACGGTGTTCACGAGCTTCTTCGCCGTCGGCATACCGCCCTTCATCAAAAACGACACTACGCCTCCGAAGCCGCGCATCTGGCGCTTGGCGAGCTTGTGGTGCGGCGAGTCGGGCAGGCCTGGGTAGTGCACCAGCTTCACCTTCTTGCTGCGCGCGAGAAGTTGGGCCAGCGCAAGACCGTTGGCGTTCTGCCTTTCCACGCGCAATGCGAGCGTCTTCAGGCTGCGCAGCACTAGCCACGCGGCGAAGGGGTCAAGGATGCCGCCGGTGATGAACTGCGTCAGGCGCACCTTTGTCACCAGCTCACTTGAGCCGCAGACCACGCCGCCGACGACATCGCTGTGCCCGCCGAGGAACTTGGTCAAGCTGTGGAGAACGAGGTCGGCGCCCAGCGCGATGGGGTTCTGGTTGATGGGCGTGGCGAAGGTGTTGTCCACGGCGAGGACGCAGCCGTGCTTCCGGCAAAGGGCAGAGACGGCTTTCAGGTCGGTGATGGACAGCGACGGGTTCGCGGGCGTTTCCAGGAAGAGCAGCGTGGGCGACTTGCGCATCACTTCTCGCACCTGCGCCAGGTCGGAAGTGTCCACGAAGGTGGTTTGCACTCCGAAGCGCGAAAGCAGGTCGTGGAAGACGGCATAGCTATCGCCGTAAACGGGGTAGCCGCAGGCAACCTGGCATCCTGCCTGCGTGAAAGTCAGCGCGACGGCTGTGATGGCTGCCATGCCAGAGCCGAAGGCTAACCCGTCCACCGCGCCTTCCATCGCCGCGATGTCCAGTTCCAGCTTGCGCTGAGTGGGATTGCCGCCGCGCGTGTAAACGTAGGTCAGCGCGTCCACGCTGGGCGGAAAGGCAGGGCCGCTTTCAATCTGGCCAACCAAATCTTCCACCTTTGCAAAGTCAAAAACCGCGCCTTGGTAGAGCGGCGGCACGGTTATGCGGTGCGTATAACTTGCAGGTTTGCCTTTAGCCAATGTAATCCTCCTGACTGCGATGGGCGCAGGCGCCCGCTGCTGGAACATTGCGCCTAAAATCGCGTCCTAAAGGTGGATTCTAGCAGACCGCAGGCCATCCGAGGCGCTAATACGGATGATATAATCGGAACCGTCGTGAACCTCCCTAACGGCAGAGAACGGTATATGATGATGGAGCGCAGGCGCGCGCGCCAGCGGCTTATCATTTCGCTGCTGGGAGTCGTCGCGTTCCTCGTCTTCGTGCGCGTTGTTATGGTGCAAAGCAACCGCGAAGTCAAAGACATCCTGGATAAGCAGGCTGCCGAGCGTTCCACGCTTGAACTGCGCAAGCCGAAGATGAAGGGCTTTGGAACAGAAGGCCAGAAAGTATGGGAGATTGAAGCCGAACACCTAACCGTTGATGAAACAAGCAACCTTGTCACCTTCCTTAATACTACCGCCGTGTTTTACGACAAAGGCGAAGAAAGCCTGCGGGCGAAAGTCGGGAAGCTTGAATATAGCCGCGACACCCGCAACATGGAGCTAACCAGCGGGATTGAGATGCAAACGGTGGACAAGATTGACGTACTGACGAAGCGTGTCATTTGGCTTGATTACTACCAGCGCTTCATCTTTCCAGATGGCGCCAAACTGATAACCGAAGAAAGTAACTACATCAAGTCCGATTATATGCAGTCCGACCGCAAACTTGACCACCTGGAAGCGGTCGGGCACGTTTTCGTCTGGGTGCGCGAGATGAAAGACGAGCGGCTTATCCGCAAGCACGATCTAGCGCGTGGCGACATCAAGCTTGAGGAGTTTAAGGATGTTACCATCTCCGCGGAGAAGGTGCTCTTTGACCGCGAAAAGCAGGTCGTCGTTGCGACTTCGCGCCTCTACAACCGCCCGTTCCGCGTGATGTCGCCCGACGGAGAAGAAATAAAAATTGAGAAGTACCAGAAGAAGGTGTCGCCCGTCTTTTTCAGGAAAAAAGAAATTGAGGTGTTCACCAACCACCTTGAAGTCCATCTTGACCAGAAATACGCCAGCGCCAAAGGCAACATACGGGGGATTATCTACCCTAGCCGTGGCAGCGCGAACGATGACAAGGCGCTTCAAGTAATGCGCAAAGAGCGCACTTGGTTCAAGACTGATGAAGCCGACTATTACTGGGGCGATGATTACGTGCGCACGTTTGCGCCGACCACGGTCGTGCAAAACGAGCGGCTGGCGAAGGCAAACAGCATCACTTACTTCGGCAAATATGAGGAATCCGGCAAGCCTGGCTACCAGCGCGCGATGTTCATTGAAGGCGGCGTGCAGGTCTGGCAGCGCAGCGGGAAATGGATGTTTGATAACAAACTTCTTGAGGAAGTCAAGGAGCAGGAGCTGCGCAAGATATTGCAGGAAGAAGCCGGCCTCAAGTCCGACAAGATGGTCGCGATGCTTAACCGCGCGGATTTCCACGCGCAGGGAAATGTGGAAACCATTCAGAACAACCGGCGAGTGCGCGCAGACGAAATCCTTTACGCTGACTTGGATAAGAAGTTCATAGCCAACGGAAATGCGCATTTCGTAGATAAGGAAGCGCAGGAGTTTTACGGCCAGCAGATAATCTATTTTTCCAACAGCGAAGACATTGAAATCAACGGTTCCGGCACCGCGACCATCAAGATTCCCGAAAAATACCGCAAGGACATTGACCGCGCGCTAGAGCGCGTGAAGGGCAAGAAGCCGCTGCAGGAAACGGAGAAGGTGGCGACAGGAGGAGAAGCCGTTGATACATCGTTGCGGACCGCAAAGGTGGAGGCGGCTGACAAGTGATGCGCCTTACCCTCGCGCTGATGTTGCTCACTTTCGCGCTTGCGATCGCGGTTCCCTGCGCGTTTGCTGATTTCGGCGACTCGGTTGAAGTGAAGAGGGCTGCGCAGGATGAGACAGCGGATGCAGGCGATGCCGAGGAGGCCATAACATCATCGGCGGATATCCCCCCCGACAAACTTGTTGAGCCGTTGTCGGAAATCAAGCTGCGCAAGCAGATGACTACGCACGGAATTACATTCGCCGTCAAAGACTTCTACCAGAAGCTGCCAACGCCCGAGGAGTGGGAGCTTGTGATGGCAGCGATATTCGGCTTCAAGCCAAAGCCCCCTGCCAAGCCGCCGCCTCCGGCGAAGCAGCCTCCCGCGAAGACTCCTGAGAAGTTGAAAGACGCCGCTGTGCCGAAGGCTAAGCCTGAGTCTGAAACTGTGGAATACATGCCGATGACGACGGAAGAAGCGGTCAGCCTGGCGATGGAGATAAAGGCGGGCGACCTAACTAACGACTTCGCGCGCATCGTTATCTCGCAAGGCCGGGTTTCCGGCAACACGAGCAAGAAGCAATACGACATCATCGGTGAGATGAGCCTCTACTACCGCGACCTAGCCGCGTCCTCCAAGCGCGGTCATATTGAGCAGGAAACTGAAACGGTGCAGCTTTCGGATTCGGTTGTCGTTGAAGACCCCAACTACAACCTTAACTGCGAAGAGCTGAACATCCACTTCAAAGAAAAGTCTTTTGACGCCAAAGTCTTCGTCAAGTTCGCGAAGCTCCACATGGGCAAGGAGCCTGTCGGCCCCGACGTGCCTAAGCGCGAGCGCGTCATCAACATCTTCAAGAACGAGCCGACCGAGGTCTATTCCAATTTACTCTCATATAATTGGGACACCGAGGAGATGCACGCCCAGGGAGAAGTCAAGGTTGTACAGAAGTATATGAGCGCGACTATGGACTCGCTTGATTACAGCCCCGAGCGCAGGACGTATTTGATGAGTGGCAATGTGTTCATCACGCTGCTGGACACGAATTGGATATTTGAGAACCAGATTGTTGAGAAAGACGACGAGGAACTGGCGCGCGCGCTGACCGAGAAAGAAACGACAATTGAAGCCGATAAGCTTGAGACCGGCGAAGACAGCGACGTGACCGTGCTAAAGGGCAACGCCGAGGAGCAAGCGCGACTGACGCAGGAAGATAAGGAGCTTACCGCCGACACCATAACCTTCAACGACAAGACGAAGCTCATGACTGCCGAGGGCAACGCTAGCTTCTACCAGGAAAACGGCGAGTGGCTGCGCAAGGGCAAGCTCATTGAAGGCGAGCCCGGCCCCGAAGCGAAGCGCTTCCTTGAAAACAAGGTGACAAGCAAGAGCCCGAACTTGACCTTTGACTACGACAAGCGCATTCTACACCAGTGGGGCGGTGTGGAGGTTGACGCGGGCGACGAGAAAATCGTCGCCGACGACCTTGTTTATGAAGAGAAGGCAAAGGTGCTTACGCTTTCGGGCAATGTCGGGTACTTTCGTGGGCCCGACGAGTATCTAATCGCCGACAAAGTTATCATTGACGTCGGAAAGAACAAGTTCAAGTTCACCGGCATCATTGAGAGCTTCCTTTTCACAAACGATGAAAGCCGCAAGAGCGCACATCCCGCGCCCGCGCCTGCAGAAGGCGAAGGCGCTGCCGGCACTGAAGGCGCAGCAGGTGAAGGTCCAGCTGGCGGCGAAACCACGTCGCCTGCCGAGGGTGGAGCTGCCACTTCTCCTGGTGAGACCGCACCTCCACCTCCGCCGCCTCCCACAGGTGGTCTCTCCGGCGGGTAGGGCGTTGCCTGCCAACCGCTCCATTAGCTTATGCTAGAATCGGCGCATGTGGCCGTTTGATAACCAGTATAACCACTGGTATCCGCTGATAATCAGTGGGTCGCTTTTGTGCGCGCTCATCGGCTGGCTCGTCGGCAACAGCAAGCGCCAGGGGTGTCTCGGCTGCACTCTCGGCTGCCTCCTCGGCCCGCTGGGGATACTCATCGCCGCGCTCTTGGGGAAGTCGGAGTAGTGTCCAAGCCGTAAAGCTTCTCTCCGGACGGAGTCGGGACTTTCTAGTCCCGCTACCTCTTAGCTAAAACGCGACTTGAAAGTCGCGTCTCCATCCTTTCAATTCATCAGATGGCGCGGTACAAGTCAGCGCCCTACACCCAGACGCCATGTTATAATCGCGGTTCACAAAGTAATCCCTCACGAAATCATCACGAAACTATGCCACCAGAAGAGAAGTTTGATGTAATCATCGTCGGTGCAGGGGTCGCGGGCATCACCGCAGCGCTGGCCTGCGCGCGCGCAGGGCTGGAGACCGTCGTCTTTGAGCGCGGCGAATACCCCGGCGCGAAGAACCTGTCGGGCGGCGTGCTGTTCGGCTCGGTAATCCAGGGGCTCATCCCCAACTACTGGGAGAAGGCGCCGGTGGAGCGCGCGGTCTCGCGCAAGGAATTCGCGTTCCTGAGCAACGAGAAGTCGCTAAGCTTTGAGTTCTCCACGCAGTCATTCGCCCAGCCGCCTTACAACAACACGTTCACCGTCCTGCGCAGCAAGTTTGACCGCTGGTATGCAGAGCAGGCGGAGGAAGCCGGCGCCATGTTCGTCACCGAAACGGTCGTGGACGACCTTATTAAGGAAGACGGGCGCGTGGTCGGCGTGAAGGCGCGGCGGGACGAAGGCGACATGTATGCCGATTGCGTCATCATCGCCGAGGGCGCAAGCTCGTTCCTCGCCGAGCGCATGGGCCTGCACAACCCCTTCGGCCCGATGGACATGGTGACGACGGCGAAGGAAGTGCTGTCGCTGCCGCAAGGCGTCATTGAAGACCGCTTCAACCTTGAGCCGGGCGAGGGCGTGAGCATTGACTGCTTCGGTGAAGGCGCAGCGATGGGAATGCTCGGCGGCGGCTTCGTTTACACTAACAAGGACACGCTGTCGGTGGGCATCGGCGTGAACGTAGGCGACGTCATGCGCACGCGCGTTTCGCCCAACAACCTGCTGGAGCGCTTCAAGAGCCACCGCAGTATCCGCCGCTTATTAAAGGATGCGAAGCTGGAGGAATACTCGGCGCACCTTATCCCCGAATACGGGCAGGGACGCTTCTTCCCGCGCTACGGCGACGGGTGGATGATCGTGGGCGATGCGGCTGGCTTCGTGAACACAAGCCTTTACCATGAGGGGACAAACTACGCGTGCGCCAGCGGGCTGGCTGCAGCGCAGACTGCGATTGAGGCGAAGGCCAACGGCGACTTCAGCGCGGCTGCGCTCAAGGCATACGACACGCGGCTTGAGGAGTCGTTCGTAATGCAGGACCTGCGGCGTTTTAAGGATGTCGCGGAGTTCATGCACAAGCACCCAGAGTTCCTCGGCAAGTATCCCGAGACGATTATTGAACTCGCCGAGCGTTACTTTGAAGTTACCGGCGAGCCGAAGGAAAAGATACTTAAGCGCGTCGTGCGCGGGTTCAGGAGCGGGCTACCGCTGATGAAGATGTCGCTTGATTCGCTGGCGATGATGCAGAAAGTGCTGGGCGTGGAACCGAAGTGGTTTTTCTTCCCCGGCAAGGAGGATAAGTAGATGGCTGAGGAGAAACAAGAAGTCATCCTTGCGCTGATAAAGAAGAACTCCGACGAAGTCGGCCCGGGAGGGCAGGGCAAGACGCGCGGCGTGATAAACGCAGATGCGCATGACTACCCCGGCACACAGCCGACCGGCGAAGTGAATATCCGCTCGTTTGAACGCGAGCGCACGCTGCTATGCGCGGCTGAGAAGCTCCAATACCAGGTGCTCACGCTTGAGGATAAGCTAGCAGCGACGAAATTCGTAGCCGCCGAAGGCGACCCGCACCTGCTCGTGGACAATGCGATATGCAGCACTTGCCCGGCGCAGTGGTGCCTGGTCGTCTGCCCGGCGCAGCGCTACAGCAAGGACGCGGCCGGGATGATACACGTGGACAGCGAAGGCTGCTTTGAATGCGGAACCTGCCGCGTGGCATGCCTCCCCGGCGGGCTATACTGGAAATACCCCCTTGGCGGCTTCGGGGTCTGTTACCGGCAGGGCTAGCTTTACTTACGGCTTGACATTGGGCGGGAAAAGCTTACAATTGGGCTGGATATGCGTCCAAAGACACCAGGCAAAGCGATTGAGTGGCTATTCCCCAAGGTGAGAGCGGAAGTGCTGGCACGGCTTCTGCTTTCAGATAAACAATGGTATGGCCGCGAGCTAGCGCAAACAACGGGGATGAGCCACAGCACCATCAACACAGAGCTTAAAGGGCTGACCGCCGCAGGCATATTGGTGCAAGAGCGCTCCGGCAACCGGACATACTACAAAGCTAACCCACAGTCGCCGTTGTTTCCCGAGCTTCGTATGCTCCTAATTAAGACCGCAGGAATCGCTGATGTCCTCCGGGAAGCGCTGGAGCCGATTAGAGACAAGGTTCGAGTGGCGTTCATCTACGGCAGCATCGCGCGTGGCGAGGAGCGCGCTGACAGCGATGTGGACTTGATGGTCATCGGCGATATTTCCTTTGGAGAAGTAGTTGACTGCATATATGATACGCAGAAAACACTGCGCAGGGAAGTGAATCCAAGCGTGTTCCCGGTCGGGGAGTATAAGGAGAAGCTTGCCGAGGGCCATCATTTCATCACTGAAGTCGCGGAAGGAATGAAGCTATTTCTAGTTGGAGATACTGATGAGTTTGCTGGACTGGTGTGAAGCCGGGCTGATTCAACAACACGAGCCAAAGAAAGAGGAGATTGAGAATCTGCTTAAGATGGCGGATGAAGACTTGGCCCGGTGTTCGTTGAAAAGACTTTTGACAGACTGGAAGTTTATCATCGCCTACACGGCCGCATTGGCATGCGCAAATGCCGCCCTAGCAGCATCCGGGTACAGAACGCGAAATGACCGAAGTCCGCACGAAAACGCTTTGGACTCACTGCGCTTTACGATTCAGCTTTCCGACAGGAGAATTGCGAAACTGCAGCACTTCAGGAAGAAACGACATTCAGCTCATTATGAGTTAGCTGGGAGCATCTCCATGACAGTTTCCGACGAAATGATCGCGATTGCCAGAGAACTGCGACAGAACGTGGGTGCTTGGCTCGCAGAGCTTTATCCTGGACTGATAGGCTGAGGACATCGCTAAAGGGCTGCGCTTTACCCTTCGCGTGAAACAACCTAGAATAATAGTTCACCAACATGACTGAGAAGGCGCGGAGAATTGGCATAATGGGCGGGTCGTTCAACCCGATTCACCACGGCCACCTCGTCGCGGCGCAGGAAGCCAAGGCCAAGTTCAGCCTGGAGCGCATAATCTTCGTTCCCGCCTACCGCAACCCGTTCAAGATCGGTGAGCAAAACGACCGAGAAATGGCGTCCACTTTTCATCGCTACACGATGGTGGAGCTGGCGACCTCCAGCAACCCCGACTTCTATGTTTCCAGCTTTGAGATAGACCGCGAGATGCCGAGTTACACGCTGGAGACGCTACAGCATTTTCACGAGGAATACGCTGAAACAAGCCTGTATTTCATTACCGGAACTGACGCGGTGTTTTCAATGCCTAGGTGGAACGGGGTGGAACAGTTCCACAACTACTGCGAGATTATCGCTGTGACAAGGCCAAGCTATGTGCCCAACTATGAGGAGTTTATCAGCGAGGCTTCTCAGCTTGGATTGAAGGTCTATTTCATAACTATTCCGGCGCTGGAGATTTCCTCCAGCGACATCCGCGACCGCGTCAAGCGCTCACAGCCCATTCGCTACCTGACTCCGACGAGCGTCGCCGTCTACATAGAAAAGCAGGGGCTCTACAAGCACTAGCCTGACTGTTATAGGCAGGAGCATTCCATTTTGCCGCGAACCACAACGCGCGAGAGAACTATTGCCGAAAAGGTATTGCCATCCATTGTGTGAAGTGCTACCATAAGCGTTCTCAAACTATTATGCCGACAATCAACCAGCTAATTCGTAAACCAAGAGCGTTGGCGAAGGGCAAGTCAAAAGCCCCCGCCCTCAAGGAATGCCCCCAGCGGCGCGGCGTTTGCACGCGCGTCTGGACCGTTACCCCCAAGAAGCCCAACTCCGCGCTGCGCAAAGTCGCCCGCGTGAAGCTTTCCAGCGGCTTTGAAGTGACGGCTTACATCCCCGGCGTGGGGCATAACTTGGCGGAGCACAGCGTTGTCCTGGTGCGCGGAGGCCGCGTGAAAGACCTGCCCGGCGTCCGTTACCATGTTGTCAGAGGAACGCTTGACGCCGCCGGCACTGCCAACCGCAAGCAGGGGCGCAGCAAGTACGGCGCAAGGCGCCCGAAGTAAAGAGGTTATATGCCACGGGATCCTCGCAAGGTTAAAAAACATTCTCCGGCGCCAGATCCGGTTTACAACTCCGTTCTGGTCTCCAAGTTCATCAACAACATCATGCAGCGCGGAAAGAAAAGCACGGCTCAGCGCGTGTTTTACGATTCCCTCGCGCTCGTGGAAAAGCGCAACAAGGGTGAAGAACCTGCAATCAAGGTTCTTGAGCGGGCTATCCAGAACGCCCTGCCTGCTGTTGAAGTGAAGAGCAAGCGCGTTGGCGGCTCAACATACCAGGTGCCGATTGAAGTGCGCCCGGAGCGCCGTTACGCGCTAGCTATGCGGTGGCTGCTTGGTTACGCTAAGCAGCGTTCCGGCAAGTCTTTCGCCGATAAACTCGCAAACGAGCTGCTGGACGCTTCCAAAGGCGCTGGCGGCGCAATTAAGAAGCGTGATGACACGCACAAGATGGCTGAAGCAAACCGCGCATTCGCGCAGTATCGCTGGTAATCTTAAGGTTCTGAAGGAGTCCGGGGTTTAGCCCGGGTTTTCTGGAGCGAATATTGGGAGCTCATGCACCCACAAAAATCGGAACGGTCGTGAGGCCGCCCGAGCGGACGACGGTGAGTTCGTTCAATGCCTGCATTGTCGCACATTCGGAACGTTGGAATCGCGGCTCACATAGACGCAGGGAAAACCACGCTCACCGAACGCATCCTCTTTTACACTGGCCGACAGCATAAGCTCGGTGAAGTCCATAATGGCGCTGCCACTATGGACTGGATGATCCAAGAAAAAGAGCGCGGCATAACCATAACTTCAGCCTGCACCCATTGCACCTGGCGAGACCACAGCATCAACATAATAGATACGCCCGGCCATGTTGATTTCACCATAGAAGTAGAGCGAAGCATGCGCGTCCTTGACGGGCTGGTCGTCCTCTTTGACGCGGTTGCGGCAGTCCAGCCGCAAAGCGAGACAGTCTGGCGGCAGGCAAACCGATACCGAGTCCCCCGTATCGCTTTTGTCAACAAGATGGACCGCATGGGCGCTGATTTCAACAATGTCGTTGCGAAGATGCGCGAGAAGCTGATGGCCCCAGCAGTCGCGGTTCAACTCCCAATAGGCAATGAAGACACCTTCATAGGGGTAGTTGACCTGATAGACCAGCGGGCTTATTACTGGCATGAAGAAGACCTAGGCCAAACTTACGATGAAGCTGGCATTCCAGAAAATATGCGGGCTGAGGTAAAAGCGCGCCGCCGCGAGCTAGTTGAGAGGATTTGCGAGAAGGATGACGTGCTTCTAGAGAAGTATTTCGCCGACGAAGAGATTACACCCCAACATCTCCGTGAAGTCTTGCGCAAGGCGACCTGCGCCTTGTCTCTCGTACCCGTCTTCTGCGGAAGCTCATTCAAGAATAAAGGCGTGCAGCTGCTAATCAACGGCATCGTGGATTACCTGCCTGCGCCTGATGAGGTGCCTCCCGTTGAGGGGATTGACCCCCGCACGGGCAAGAAAGAGACGCGCCCCGCAGACGACAATGCGCCTTTCTCAGCGCTAGCCTTCAAAATTGCCACTGACCAGCATGTTGGCAGGATTACTTTTGTCCGCGTTTACTCTGGGCGCATCAGGAAAGGCAGCACCGCAATCAACGTACGTGACGGCTCCAAGGAGCGGTTCACGCGCTTGATGAGGATGCACGCCAACCACCGAGAAGACATTGATGAAATTGGCGCAGGAGATACCGCTGCGATAGTTGGCCTGCGCAGCGCCGGGACTGGCGATACGCTTGCCGACCCCAAGCATCAGATACTTCTTGAGCGGATACACGTTCCGCTGCCAGTGTTGGAAGTGTCGCTAGAACCTAAGACACAGAGCGACCAGGAGCGTATGGGCACGTCGCTTATGCGCCTTGCTGAAGAGGACCCCACCTTCCGCTACAAGACAGACCAGGAGAGCGGCCAGGTAGTGATTTCAGGCATGGGCGAGCTGCACTTGGAGATAATAGTTGACCGCCTGCTGCGCGAGTTCAAGCTTGCCGCCAAAGTCGGCAGGCCGCAGGTTGCATACCGCGAGACGGTTTCGGCACGCGTTGACGGCGTTGAAGGCAAGCTTGTCCGCCAGACCGGCGGGCACGGGCAGTACGGGCACGTAATCATCAACCTTTTTCCCGCTCCTGACGGCAAGGAATACCACTTTGTGAATAAAGTCGGCCAGGACGTTATCCCCAAGGAATTCATTTCCTCTATTGAGCAGGGATTGAAGGAAGCGCTGACCTCGGGCGTATTGCTTGGCTTTCCCGCAGTACGCATCGGCGTTGAGCTGGTCGGCGGTTCTTCTCACAGCGTTGATAGCAGCGACATTGCCTTCCGCATAGCTGCATCGCATGCCGCGCGCGACGGGATGCGCCGTGCATCGCCAGTGCTTTTGGAACCTGTGATGAGCGTTGAGGTCGCGATTCCCGATCAGTACCTTGGCGATATCGCAAGCGACTTGACTGCGCGCCGCGGTAAGGTTGAATCGTTTGACAAGCTGGAGGAGAACACGCATACGATTCATGCGCAAGTTCCCCTGGCAGAGATGTTTGGGTATGCCACCGAACTACGTTCTCGGACACAGGGCAGGGGCACTTTCACAATGGAGTTTGCGCGTTATGAGCCGCTTCCGCCGGAAGAGGCTAAACGGTATATTGCCGGCATGTCGCCGGCTGGAGTAACTAACCAAGAGGGCGAACATGGCTCAAAAGATCCGCATTAAACTGAAAAGCTACGATTACAAAATCCTTGATGAAAGCGTCAGCCGCATTGTTTCCACGGTGGAGCGCAGCGGGGCCCGTGTGGTCGGCCCGATACCCTTGCCGACCGAGAAACGCATCTTCTGCGTGCTGCGCGGGCCGCATGTTGACAAGAAGAGCCGCGAGCACTTTGAGATACGGACTCACATGCGACTTATTGATATTCTTCACCCTACAGCGCAGACGGTCGAACACTTAACATCGCTAGACTTGCCCGCAGGCGTTGACGTAGAGCTGAAGGGATAGTATATTAGAGGTTCGCGGAGTATTCCGATGATACCGACGATAAAAGGCGTAAAACTTGGAATGACTGCTGTGTTTGATGCCACTGGCACAACCACGGCGGTAACGCTCGTCCGCCCATACCGGGCAGTAGTGACGCAGGTCAAGACACCGGAGCGCGATGGCTATTCGGCTGTGCAATTGGCATATCACGATGCTGCGCCGAAGCACATCAACAAGCCTTTGAGAGGCGTACTTGACCACGCAGGCACGAAAGATAACTTCACCAAGCTCTACGAAGTAAGAGTGCCTGCGTCTGAATTGCCCAAGTACCAGCCCGGCGATGAAATGAATCCAGCGGACTTCCTCATCGCATGGGCGGAAGTGGATGTAGTTGGGATGAGTAAAGGCAAAGGCTTCGCCGGGGCTGTGAAGCGCTACCACTTTAGAGGCCAGTGCCGCACCCACGGTGACCCGGACAACCGCCGGCCGCAGAGTAACGGCGGAACGGACGCCGCGCGTGTGTTTAAGGGCTCACGCCGCCCAGGCCATATGGGCTATGAGCGCATCAAGCTTCGGGCATGCTCCATTTATGAATACTTCCGCAAGCTAAACGTGATAGTTATCCAAGGGTCAGTCCCCGGTTCCATTGGGGCTGAGATCACACTCACATTGCGCAAGGAATTTTCGCCTGAAGAGCAGGCTGAGCACGAGAAGATGATTACCCTCGACGAGCACCAGCTTGGCCTCATTGACGCTGAAGGCCCCTCGCACGGAAAGCCTGCGCATGCAAAAGCGCCGATTTCTGAGGCAGAGCCCGAAGCTGTAGCGGATGTTACCGAGCCTGCGGCCGACGAAACTGATGCCGCTAATCCCGCTGAAGGGAAGGGCGACTAACCATGGCTGTTAGATACGAAAGCGTTACGGAAATCCCAGAGCTTATAGTTGACAGCGTGAACTATGGCCATATCTCTCTCGCTTACAGCAGGCAGCGCATATTAGCTTCGCCGCGCACCGCCAAGACGAAGAAGCGGCATGAAGTTAAGATGACCTCCGCCAAGTGGTTTCGCCAGAAGGGAACGGGCCGTGCCCGCCAGGGCGCGCGCAGCAACCCGCATTTACGCGGAGGCGGCGTGGTTTTTGGCCCTATCCCGGGCGAGCGCTCGTCCAAGCTCAACCGCAAAGTTCGCCGCAGCGCCCTGCGCTCCGCGCTCCTCTACCACTTGGAAGAAGGCGCGATAAAGATGCTCAAAGGTGATGACTTTGAGAACTTTACTAAGACCAAGGACGCCTACAGCGCGCTGCTCCAAAGCCAGTTTGAGGGCAAGGGGCTGGTTATTGTCCAGCGTGAAGCTCCTGTGCTGCGTGCGCTGCGCAACATCGCTGGCATCACGGTTCTTTCACCAGACCGCTTGAACGTTGTTGACCTTGTGAATAGCAACTTCATTATCTTTACGGAAGCCGCGCTGGAGGAAGCCAAGCTGCACCTTTCCGGCGCAATGGAAGTAGACAACCTCAGCATGACTATTGTTGAAGAGCCATCAGCTGAAGGAGGCCAGCAGTGACTAGTGTTTGGCACCCTGGCGATGTAGTCAAATACCCTATCATCTCTGAAAAGTCCATGGAGGACGCCGAGAAGGGAAAGTACATATTCATTATCGCTTCGGACGCGTCAAAGGCGGAAGTTCACCGCGCCATTAGTGAGCTTTACGGCGTAGATGTAGTGAAGGTCAATGTCGTGAACCTTCCCCGCAAGCCTAAGCGATACGGCCGACATGCATACAAGACTGGCAGAGTGCGCAAGGCGATTGTGACCCTGACTAAAGGCCAGACTATTCCGGAGATTACGGAGGCCGTCTAACCGATGCCACTGAAGTCTTACAAACCTTATACAGCTTCCCGCCGCGGCATGCAGACGACCGACTACTCCGTCCTGACCGGAGGCGATGTTCCCAAGTCGCTCAAGCAACCTAAGTCCAAGAGCGGAGGCCGCAACAACCAAGGGCATGTTACGGTGCGCTGCCGTGGTGGTGGAAGCCGCCAGATCTACCGCATTGTTGACTTTTCGCGCCGCGAGGAAGGCGAGACCGAAGTAGTCGCGCTCCAATATGACCCGAATCGCAGCGCTTTTATCGCATTGGTTCGCTTCCGCAGCACAGGCAAGCTCGCTTACGTGATTGCGCCCGATAGCGTGAAGGTTGGCGACATGCTCCAGTCCGGCACCGCCGCGCCGATAAGGCCCGGCAATGCCCTTCCACTGAGCAGCATTCCTGAAGGCACGCTAGTGCATAACATTGAGCTTCGTCCCGGCACCCGAGGGAAGATGGTGCGCGCGGCTGGAACCTATGCCCAGGTTATGGCGAAAGAGGGCGGTCGGTGCACTGTCAGGCTTCCAAGCGGCGAAATGCGCTTTGTTCAGCTGGAATGCTATGCGACTATCGGTCGCGTGAGCAATATAGACCATGAAAACGTGAAGCTTGGCAAGGCCGGCGCTAGCCGCCACCGCGGTCGCCGTCCTCACCCGCGCGGATCCCACCTCAACCCTGTTGACCACCCGATGGGTGGCGGAGAAGGCAAGAGCAAGTCGGGTCGCGTCCCGTGCAGCCCTACTGGCGTGCCTGCCAAGGGCTATCGTACGCGCTCCAAGGGGAAGTCTAAGCAACACCTGGTGAAGGACCGCCGCGCAAAGTAACTATGAGAGGGAATACGACTGTATGAGCCGTTCAACTAAAAAAGGGCCTTTTGTGGATGACCACCTGCTGAAGAAAGTTCAGCGGATGAACGATAGCGGCGAGAAGCGGGTTATCCGTACTTGGTCGCGCCGTTCAACAATCATTCCCGATTTTATAGGCCACAACTTTGAAGTGTACAACGGCAAGAAGTTCGTGCCGATTTACGTTTCCGAAGAGCTGGTTGGCCACAAGCTCGGCGAGTTCGCCGCTACGCGGACCTTCCGCAGCCATATCAGGGACGAGAAAAAGGCTAAGGTGCGAGGTTAACCCGTGAGCGTAACTGCTAAATTGAAGTTCCTGCGCGTTTCGCCTTTCAAGGTAAGGAAATACGCGCAGCTTTTCAAGGGCAAGCCCATTGAAGAGGCGAAGGCGATACTTGCATATTACCCAAGCCCGACCTGCGAGAGCATTTTAAAGCTTCTCAACTCGGCAGTCGCCAACGCGGAGAACAACTTTGATATGGATTCCGAGACCATGTTCGTCCGCAATGTGCTTGTCGACGGAGGGCCTACTTACAAGAGGATGCGCGCCCGGGCGCGTGGGCGCGGCAACCAGATACTCAAGCGAACATGCCACGTCATTATTGAGCTTGACCTACAGGATAAGTTCAAAACCAAGGCCGCAGAGGCCGAGATGGAAGCAAAGGCTGCCAAACTTAAGCACCGCGCTGCGAAGCCCGTTAAGGCTGATGCAAAAACGGAGAAGGCTGAGAAGCATGCGGCGAAAGCCAAGGCAAGCCCTGAAACCAAGCCGAAGCGCAGCGCAGCGACTGCGGACAAGGCGGCGATAACTGGCGCGGAGGCTGAGAAGCCTAAGCGCAGCAGGCCAACTAAGAAGGCCGTGGAATCTGGCGAGGACGCGAAGAGAGAGGAATAAATGGGGCAGAAGACTAACCCAATCGGTTTCAGGCTAAACAATGTCGCTACTTGGAGCGCTACCTGGTACGCTAACAAGCGCAATTTTGGCAACCAGCTTGTGAAGGATATCCTTGTCCGCCGCTACCTGGAAAGGGAACTGAAGAGCGCACAGGTTTCGCGTATTGAGATGAAACGCTACGTTAACCGCTTTATAGTCAACGTATATTGTGTCCGAGTCGGCATTGCCGTCGGGCGCGGTGGCGCCAGGCGCGAAGAGCTTCGCGTAGGCATCGCCAATATACTTGGCGGAGGCGAAGTTCACTTGGATTTCTACGAAGAGTCCAACCCCGACCTATCCGCCGCGGTTGTTGTGAACAACATTATTGCCCAGCTTGAAAAGCGAGTTAACTTTCGCCGCGCGCTGAAGCAACAACTTCGCCGCTGCGAACAGGCCGGCGCGAAAGGTGTAAAACTGATGGTCGCAGGCCGCCTTAATGGCGCGGAAATGTGCCGGACAGAGTGGTACCGCCGCGGCCGCATCCCTCTGCACACACTACGGGCGAAGATTGATTATTCCTGCGACGTCGCCCACACGACTTACGGCATCATCGGCGTAAAAGCTTGGATCTATATGGGCGATGTTGTTCCGGAGCGTGGCCGCTCAAGCGGAGGTGAAGCGTAATGTTAGTGCCAAGCCGCGTGAAGCACCGTAAAACCCAGCGCGGGCGCATGAAAGGGAAGGCGATTCGTGGCTCCAATGTTGACTTCGGCCAGTTCGGGCTGAAGGCGATGGAACCCGGGTGGATTACAGCCAACCAGATTGAGTCTGCTCGCATAGCGATGAACAGAGCTATCAAAAAGGCGGGGAAGGTCTGGATTCGCATTTTCCCCGATAAGCCTTTCACTAAGAAACCCGCCGAAACCCGCCAAGGGTCAGGCAAGGGCTCGCCTGAAGGCTTTGTAGCGGTGGTACGCCCTGGTTGCGTGATGTTTGAGATTGACGCTCCATCCGAGGCTATTGCCCGAGAAGCCCTAAGCCGCGCATCGCATAAGCTGCCTATCAAAACCCGCATTGTCGTTAGGGAAACTTTCTAGGAGTTAGCTATGGCAACGAAGCGAAAGATGGCTGAACTGCAAAAGCTCACTATGGTTGAGCTGCAGAAACGCCTTCGCGAACTAAAAAGCGAGCATTACGAGTTGCGCTTCCAGAAGGTGTCGGGCAAGCTTGAAAACTACCGCCGCATTCGCGAGATAAAGCGTGATGTCGCTAGGGTAAACACTCTCATCACGCAAATGGAGAAGGGGTCCTGATGCCGCGTAAGATTAAAGTCGGAAAGGTTATTTCGGACAAGAACACCAAGACCATCGTGGTTGAGGTTTACCGCCGCAAGCAGCACCCTGTTTACCGCAAGTATATCCAGGTCCGTACGCGCTTTATGGCGCATGACGAGGCTGAAAGCGCGCAGGTCGGCGATATCGTCCGAATTGTTGAAAGCCGCCCGATGTCAGCCCGTAAGAGATGGGCTTTGGACGAAATCCTGACCCGGGGAGTCGGCCCTGAGGTAAAGGTGCGCCACGAGGAAGACCTCGCAGTCGCCCTCGGCCACGATGAAGACGCCGTACCCGAAGCCCAGGCCGTTGTAGAAGCTGAAGGCGAGACTGTCCAGGAGATCGTGGAGTGCGCGCCTGTTGCGGAGCTGGAATCCGAGATGGAAGAAGAAACCGTTCCAGAAGCGGAGAAAGGCACGGAGGCGTCCCAATGATACAGCAGGAATCACGCCTGCTCGTTGCGGATAACACCGGCGGCAAGGAGCTGCTGTGCATCCGCATACTAGGCAGGTCCACCAGCAAATACGCCTCAGTTGGCGACCTTATAGTCGGCACAGTGAAGGTTGCCAGCCCGCGCGGCCAGGTTAAGAAGGGCCAAGTCGTTAAGGCGGTAGTCGTCAGGACCCGCTTCCCCGTGAGGCGCTCTGACGGTTCCACCGTGCGCTTTGACGATAACGCCTGTGTGATTATTGACCCTGAAACCCGCAACCCGCAGGGAACCCGCGTCTTCGGGCCGGTTGCCCGCGAGCTGCGTGAGCGCGGCTTTATGAAGATAGTCTCCCTCGCCCCGGAGGTGCTTTGATATGAAGCTGCACATTAAAAAGGGAGACGAAGTGATGGTGCTTACAGGCAAAGACCGCGGGCGCAAGGGAAAGGTCCTGCGAGTCTTCGCCAAGAAGGGCACCGCAGTTGTTGAGAACATTAACGTCGCCAAACGCCACCAGCGTAAGGTCCAACGTTCCGGCCAGCGTACCGCAACAGGCGGCATCATTGACAAGCCGATGCCCTTGGAGTTGAGCAACCTTGCGGTTGTGGACAAAGCGACCGGCAAGGGCACCCGCATTGGTCGCAGGCGCGTTGAAGGTAAATGGATGCGCTACGGCCGCAAGAGCGGCGAGCTGATTGATTCGAAGTAGGTGCGATATGTCATTCCCTAAGTCAAGGTTGCGGGAACTTTACGAGTCGGAAGTCCGGCCTGCGATTCTCCGCGAACGCAAGCTGGATAACCCGATGCAAGTCCCGCGCCTCGTTCGCATTCAAGTTAACATCGGCGCAGGAGAGGGCAAGGAAAACCAGAAGGCGCTGGACGGAGTCGTGCGTACACTGACCGTGGTTACTGGTCAGAAGCCTGTTGTCACGCGCGCAAAGAAGTCCATTAGCAACTTCAAGCTACGCGCCGGCCAGCCAGTTGGGGCGACGGTTACGCTGCGCGGCGAGCTGATGTGGCATTTCCTGGACAAGCTGACGAGCATTACGCTTCCGCGTGTCCGCGACTTCCAGGGCGTGAGCGTGCGCGGCTTTGACGGGCGAGGCAACTACAACCTTGGCTTGCGAGACCAGCTTATTTTCCCTGAGATAATCTTTGACGAAGTTGAGCTAATCAAGGGGATGCAGATAACCATCGTCACTACGGCTGATGACGATTCACTCGCGGCTGAGATGCTCTACCGGCTGGGCATGCCTTTCCGCGATTACAAGGTGACCAAGGAGGTCGCTTAACGAATGGCGAAGCTATCTAAAATCATCCGCAACAATTGCAAGCATAAGTTCGCGATTAGGCGCCGCAACCGCTGTGAGCTTTGCGGCCGCCCGCGCGCGTATTACCGGATGTTTAATATCTGCCGCTTGTGTTTCCGCGACCTTGCCTTGAAAGGCTTCATCCCCGGAGTTACGAAGAGTAGCTGGTAGGAATAGATATATGCAGACTGATCCAATAGCTGATTTCATTACCGTCCTCCGCAATGCGCAGTCGTCGCGCAAGAGCAACTTCACAATCTCGCACTCGAGGATGCGCGAAGACCTTACAAAGATACTCGTGAAAGAGGGTTTCGTTGATCGCTACGAAGTCGTTGACGAGTCCCGCAAGCAAGGGCGCAAATTCCGCGCCCTGCGCCTTTACCTACGTTATTACGATGATTTGCGCCGAATCAGCCCGCTTAACCATATTGTCCGCGTGAGCAAGCCCAGCCGCCGCATCTACACTGACGCGGAAGGCAACAAGACTTTGCGCGGCGGGGTTGGCGTGCGCATTCTCTCAACTTCCCACGGGCTGATGACCGACAAGGAAGCGCGCCAGAAGAACGTCGGCGGCGAGATTTTGGTGGAGGTCTGGTAGTTAATGTCCCGCATCGGCAGAAAACCAATCTCAATACCACAAGGCGTAGAAGTCGCGCTTAATGGCCGGCAGCTCACCGTCAAGGGAAGGCTAGGCGAGCTTTCGCACGATTTGCCTGCTGGCATCCTCTGTGAGATTGCCAGCGATGACATTCGTTTTTCGCGGGAAAACGATACGCCGCCCGTCCGCGCGCTGCATGGCCTGATGCGCGCCTTGGCCCAGAACATGGTTACCGGCGTATCCGAAGGCTTCCAGAAACGTATGGAAATCCGGGGAACGGGTTACCGCGTTAATGTTCAAGGCAACAAGCTAACAATGGACATCGGCTTCTCGCACCCTATAGTGTTTGACTTCCCCCAGGAAGTAACCGTGAAGCTTGAAGGGGCGACCACTCGCGAACAGACGCCTACGACAGTCATTTCCATCAGCGGGATAAACAAAGAACGTGTCGGGCACTGGGCTGACCAAGTGCGCCGTGTTAAGCCGCCGGAGCCCTACAAAGGCAAGGGCATTCGTTATGAAAAGGAGCGGGTTATCCGCAAGGCCGGCAAGACCGGCTAGGTGTGAGGTTATAAGATGCCTAAAACTATTGACCGCAGCAGAATGAGGATTGTGCGCCACCAAAGGCTGCGGAAGCGCATAACCGGAGTGCCTGACCGTCCACGGCTGTCCGTTTACCACAGCAACCGCCATTTCTACGCGCAGATTATCGACGACCAGGCAGGCAAGACGCTGCTGGCGCTTTCAACTATGAGTCCTGATTTAAACGGGAAGCTCACAGGAAAACCAGTGGAGAGGGCTGCGCAAATCGGCTCGGAGCTTGCGAAACGCGCAATTAGTGTTGGCATTAAGCAGGTTGTTTTTGACCGCGGCGGGCATGCTTTCCATGGCCAGATCAAGGCAATGGCTGATGCAGCCCGTGAAGGCGGCCTGGAGTTCTAAGGGGTAATTATGAGCTACTACGGACGAGATAAGCGGCAGCAGGAACCCGAAGAGGACACCAGGTTTAAGTCTGAAGTCCTCTATGTCAACCGCGTGGCTAAGGTGCTTAAGGGCGGCCGGCGCTTCCGTTTTACAGCGCTTGTCGTCGTCGGTGACGGCGAAGGCCTGGTAGGAATGGGCTTGGGCAAGGCACCCGAGGTGGTTGAAGCCATCCGCAAAGGCGAAGAGCTGGCAAAGAAGAAGATGGTTCAGGTATATCGCGCAGGAACAACCATCCCATTTGAAGTGAAATATACCTATTGCTCAACAACGGTGCTGCTCAGGCCGGCTCGTCAGGGCGCAGGCATCACCGCTGGCGGCCCGGCCCGGCCGCTACTTACGCTTGCGGGCATAACCGACTGCACTGCGAAGTTTTACGGGAGCAACAACCGCGTAAACTGCGCAAAGGCGATATTTCAAGCGCTCCAGCACATTGAAGCACCGGCGGAAACTGTGAAGCACCGAAAGGACAAAACCTATCACGTCGCTATCTCAACCGGAGTGCGTAAGATTGACTTGGAGGCTTTTAGCTCCTCAGATTCAGGGACAGGCGCGCCTCCGCGCAAACCAACCGGTGATCCCCGCAACCGCCGCAGCGCTGGAAGCCCAGGAGGGGCCGGCCGTGGCTCAAGGCCGCCGACCCGCCGTCCTGGCGGTAGCGGCTCAAAGCCAGGCGGCGCGCACGGACACCCTGCGCCATCACCGGCTGCACCTTCCGTGTCGGGAAATGTTGAACCTCCAACCACGGTTGAAGGGGGAAAGTAAATGCCTATTCCTCTGATACAAGCACCAGGAACCGGCAAAGGCCGCAAGCGCGTCGGCCGCGGCCATGGTTCCGGCCATGGCAAAACTTCGTGCCGTGGCCAGAAAGGCCAGGGCTCTCGCTCAGGCGGAACGAAGTCAGCCATGTTTGAGGGCGGCCGTATGGCGGCATACCGCAATTTGCCTAAGTTGCCCGGCTTTAAGCGCACAAACCAGGTGCGTTTCTACCCGGTAAACCTAGGTTCTATAAAGAATATCCCTGATGGCAGCGTCGTTGATTTTGCCTTCCTCGCCACGCAGGGTCTTTTGCCGCGCAAGCCGCTTCCAGTGAAGCTGTTAGGGCAAGGCGAAATCAGCGTCCGCGCAACTTTCCGCGTACACGCTTTCAGCAAGGCTGCCCGCGCCAAGATTGAGGCTGCTGGCGGGACCTGCGAGGAGGTCGGAGTTGAGCAGCCAGAGTAGCCCGTTCAACATCGCGCTGGCGTGGAACATTCCCGACATCCAGCGCCGCTTGAAGTTCGTCGCGTTCGCTCTGCTCATTTTTGTCATCGGTACCCACATCCCGACGCCAGGCATTAGCCAGTCGCTCATTTCCGGCTTTTTTGGCCAAGCCGGCGAAGGCGGCGCAGGCCTGTTCGGGCTACTTGACCTGTTTACCGGCGGCGCGCTGCTCAAGTTCAGCATCCTTGCGCTTGGCGTTATGCCATACATTAACGCGAGCATTTTAATGCAGATCCTCGTCGCCGTTGAGCCGCGCCTTAAAGAAATCCAGCAGGAAGGCGAAGACGGTCGCAAGCTCATCAGCAAATACACCCGCTACCTCGCGGTTTTCTTTGCATTTCTACAGGGCTTCGGGCTTATCTACTCATTCCAGGGCGGCAGTTTCCTTTCACCCGATTATGAAGGCGCACTCAAAGTAATCGCGCCCCTTACCGCGCTGCTCGTGGTTGTTGCTGGAACCTGCTTCCTGATGTGGATGGGCGATGAGATAACGAGCAAGGGCATCGGCAACGGCATCTCGCTCATCATCTTCGTCGGCATCGTGAACAGAGTCCCCTGGCTGATTGCCACTGAAATCGGCCAGGCGCAGTTTGACCAGACACGCTGGGCAGCGATTATGCTGTTTGCCATCTTCTTAGTTCTAATAGTGACCGGCATCGTGTTTGTCCAGCTTTCGGTACGTAAGATTCCAATCCAATACGCCCGCCGCCAAGTGGGACGTAAGGTATACGGCGGGCAGAGCACTTTCCTGCCGTTAAAGCTGGCGATGGCTGGTGTCATCCCCATCATTTTCGCGGTTTCGCTCTTAATGATTCCGCCTACGTTACTCCATTTTGTTCCCCAATGGACGGCCGCCCAGTCTTTGTGGGGCAGGTTCAACAACTCAGGCTGGTACGCGCTGTTGGAGTTTGGATTGGTATTCCTGTTTACGTTCATCTACACCGCCATTACTTTCAACACCAAAGAGATATCCGACAACTTGAAAAAACACGGCGGGTTCATCCCCGGCATCCGGCCGGGCAAGCCCACCTTTGACTTCTTAGATAAAGTCCTGCACCGCGTGACCTTCTTCGGCGGATTCTTCCTTGCGACGGTGGCGATTCTCCCTATCATCGTAAACGGAATCGTTTTTGAAGTTACCCAGGTCCAAATTCAGACATTCTATATTGGCGGAACTTCGCTGCTAATCGTTGTCGGCGTAGCGTTGGATACGGTTCAGCAGCTTCAAGCGCATATGGTCATGCGCCACTATTCGGGGTTCACGAAGTGATGATGACCATCGTTTTTTTAGGCCCGCCTGCAAGCGGCAAGGGAACGCAGGCTGCCAGGTTTGCCTCAGCGCACGGCTTCACGCACTTTGATATGGGTGGCGCGCTCCGCGAGGAGATAGAGTCGGGATCCGCGCTTGCATCAGAGATCCGCTCATATGCTGATGCAGGGAAGCTTGTTCCAGGGGAGATTGTCCGCAAGCTGGTTGAGCAGATGTTTGGGCGCAACCAGGGAAAGAACGTTCTCCTTGACGGCTTTCCACGCAGCAGTGAGCAGGCAGATATGCTTGACGATGTTCTAGCTGTGGAAGGGCGCGAGCTGAATACGGCGGTATTAGTGGAAGTGCCGGAAGAAGTTCTGATGCAGCGGGTAATCAACCGCCGCTTCTGCCCTGAATGCGGCCGGGTTTACAACCTGCAGACGCTGCGCCCGCAGGAAGATGGCTTTTGCGACGATGACGGCGCTCAACTGATGCACCGCCGCGACGATACGGAAGATGTGATGGCTGAGCGGCTGCGCGTTTACTACGGGCAGACACAGCCGATTGTTGAACGCTACGAGCAGGCAGGAATCCTCTCGCGTGTCGACGGTACAGCTGGCGTTGAAAGCGTCAGCCTGCAAATTGAAAGGATCGTGTTCGTTTAGATGGAAGGCGGCGTCAGGCTCAAGACGCACCAGGAAATCCGCGCCATCTACAAGTCGTGCCAGGTGGCAGCTTCGCTCGTGTGCGAGCTAAGGCCGCGCATCCGGCCAGGCGTGTCCACTGCCCAGCTAAATGACTTCGCCGAGGATTACATCGCCAAGCAGGGCTGCAAGCCGGCTTTCAAGGGCTACCAAGGGTTTCCAGCAGCGCTTTGCACGAGCATTAATGATGAAATTGTGCATGGCATCCCCAACGTGAAGCGTATGCTGAAGCAGGGAGATCTCTTGAGCGTTGACTTCGGCGTCATCAGCGAAGGCTTTTTCTCCGATACTGCCTACACCTGGTTTGTTGGTGAAGGCGAGCCACCGGAGAACGTAGCCGCGCTACTGGCGGCGACCGTGGAATCACTGGCTGAAGGCATTGCTGCCACGAAGGCGGGCGTTAAGCTAAACCGTATCAGCGAAGCCATTTCGCGCCGGGCCCGACGTGATGGGTTCAAGATTATCCGGGACCTGTCCGGCCATGGGGTAGGGTACAACTTGCATGAGCCGCCTGCTGTATTTAACTATCCCGTTCCAGCGGGCGAGACTATAAAGCTAAGGAATGGGATGGTGTTGGCGATTGAGCCGATGGTGAGCCTAAGCTCGGAGGAAATTCTCTTGGGCGCCGATGGCTGGACGTACAGCACTGCGGATGGCTCGCTAGTGGCTCATTTTGAGCACACGGTCGCAATTTGGGAAGGCGAGGCTGTCGTGCTTACTGAACTAGGTAATGCGAAGGCTGAGAGTCTACTCGGCCGTTATTAGGTGGTGAACTCCGCTTTTGGTTAAAGATGACGTAATTGAGATTGAAGGTACTGTGGTGCAAGCGCTGCCCAACGGTATGTTTCGCGTGGAATTAAAGCCTGACCATTGCATCTTAGCTCATGTAAGCGGTAAAATGAGGGTTCATTTCATACGCATCCTGCCAGGCGACCGGGTCAAGCTGGAGATATCTCCATACGACCTGACACGTGGCAGGATAACTTATCGGTATAGCCGGCCTACATCGGAGGCGGGAAAATGAAAGTTCGTTCATCGGTAAAGAAGATTTGCCCAACCTGCCGTGTCATCAGACGGCGGGGGAAGGTCTACGTCATTTGCATTAATCCTCGGCACAAGCAGCGCCAGGGTTAAAGGAGTCGGGCGTGCGCATAATAGGCGTTGATATTCCGGATAACAAGCAGGGCAAGATTGCCCTGACTTATATCTTCGGCATCGGACCGGTCACGGCCGTCAGGATACTGGAGCAGGCTGGCGTAGACCCAATTAAGAAGGCTGGCGAGTACACATCGGATGAGGTTGTTGCCATCCGCGATGCCATCCAGGTTCAGAACTTGCTTGTTGAAGGCGACCTGCGCAAAGAGGTTACGCTTAACATCAAGCGGCTCATTGAAATAAGGTCCTATCGTGGCATCCGCCACCGCCGCAGCCTGCCCGTGAACGGCCAGCGGACGCATACTAACGCGCGCACCCGCAAGGGGCCGCGTCGCCAGGCTATCGCCGGTAAGAAGAAGCCTGGGAAGAAGTAATCTGAGGTGAACGTACTTGGTGAAAGGCAAACCTAAGGCTCGTAAGAAGCGGATTAAGCGCAATGTCGTTGAAGGGCATATATACGTGAACAGCTCCTTCAACAACACACTAGTTACTGCTACCGACTTGGAAGGCAACACTATCGCATGGTCAAGCGCTGGCACGCGCGGTTTCAAAGGCTCTAAGAAGGGCACGGCCTACGCCGCCCAGCTTGCCGCCGAGGAAGTCTGCCGCCAAGCTCGCGATATGGGCATGCGCGAGGTGTCGGTGTATACCCGCGGTCCTGGTTCAGGAAAAGAGTCAGCCGTGAGAATTATCAACAACCAGGGGATGAAGATCCGCCTGATAAGGGATGTTACTGCTGTTCCGCACAATGGCTGCCGCCCACGCAAGCGGCGCCGAGTCTAAAGGGCGTTTTAAGAGAGATAACATATGGGATGTAACCATGGACCGAAATGCAAACGCTGCCGGGCTGCCGGGATAAAGCTCTACCTTAAGGGAGAGCGCTGCTTGGGCGACCGCTGTGCGGTTGATCTGCGCAACTTTGTTCCCGGGCCGCGCCGCCGCCGTGGAAAGGCGACCGACTACGGGACCCATCTTCGCGAGAAGCAGGTCATGCGCCGAATGTTCGGGATTGGCGAAAGCCAGTTCCGCAACTACTTCGTGCAGGCTAAGCGCACTACGGGTGTTACTGGCGAAGAGCTTATCCGCTTGCTTGAGCGCCGGCTGGATAATGTAGTCTATCGCGCCAAGTTTGCAGATTCCCGCACCCAAGCTAGGCAGCTTGTGGTTCACCGCCACTTTTGGGTGAATGGCCGCGTAGTTGATCGCCCTTCTTTTTTAGTGCGCCCCGGCGATGTTGTTGAAGTCAAGCCGGAACGCAAGGCCCGGCCTTACTTCCGCCTTCTTAAAGAGCGCGGCTTGAGCGAGCTTCCCTCTGAGTACTGGCTCAGTTTGGACTCAGAGAAGCTGCGCGCCGAGATTACGCGGATGCCTAAAGCCGACGAAATGGAAGAGAACATCCAGCACCTGCTGGTCGTCGAATATTACTCAAATAGAGTGTAACGCTGGGGAGAGGTCGCCGATATGGTCGAAAGTAAGGTAACAAGAGAGGCTAACCCCTACTTCGGGCTCCTGAGAATGGAGCGGATCGAGGTAATTCCTGGCGTAAAAGCCCGGTTCGTGTTTGAGCCGCTTCCGCGCGGCTTTGGCAACACGCTGGGCAACAGCTTGCGCAGGGTTCTGCTTGCAGCGATACCGGGTTTCGCAATCACACATGTGGAGATTGCAGGAGTGCCGCACGAGTTCGCGTCGCTTCAAGGAATCCTAGAAGACACAACAGAACTACTCTTCAACCTTCGCAAGGTCAAGGTTAAGCTGGTTGATGGCGCGACTTCCGCTACGCTGACGCTGAAGGTTAATACGGAGCGCCCAATTACGGCTGCTGATTTCAAGGCTAACCCTGAAGTCAGCATCATTTCCTCCGACTCCGCCTACATTTGCACTGTTACCGATGCGAAGCGGACGCTGGAGATTAAGGCGACTGTTTCGCGCGGAGTGGGCTTTGTTCTGGCGGCTGACCTCAAGCATAAGGACGCCCCCATCGGCGAGATCGCGTTAGATTCAAACTTTTCGCCGGTTGAACGTGTAGCGTTTACCGTGGAAAACACGCGCGTCGGGAAGGAAACAGACTTTGAGCGCGTAGTAATAACTATTGAATGCAACGGCTCCAAGACACCAGACGAAGTGCTCGGCGAAGCCTCCTCGCAACTTAATTCCTACTACCAGTGGATACGCGAAGAGCAGAATCGCTTCCTTGGCATTGAAGAGGAACCAGCGGTTGACGAGGAACTTAAGCGCAAGGTTGAGATGCCGATTGAACAGCTTGGGCTTACCAGCCGCGCCTACAACTGCCTTACCGCATCGCGCATCCGCTCCGTAGGCGACCTTACGAAATACACTGCTGAGCGCTTGATGGGCATAAAGAACTTTGGCGAGAAATCGCTCGTTGAGATTGTGGACAAGCTTGCCGAGCTGGGGCTGTTCCTCGCGGAGAAGGAGGACTAAAGGACTATGCGTCACCGCAAAGGAGTTGCCAAGCTTGGGCGGCCGACCGACCAGCGGTTGGCATTATTACGCGGACTGGTCTCATCGCTGTTTATTCACGGCCACATTGAGACATCAATCACCCGCTGCAAGTCAGCCCAGAGCATGGCCGAAAAACTTATTACCAAAGCTAAGAGGGGCACACTGGCCGACATTCGCCAGGTAGCGCGCATCCTCTATGGCAAGCGCCCCTTCACGGCGCTGATGAATGTTGTTGTGCCTGCCGCCAAGGACCGCCCCAGCGGCTATACGAAGGTAGTGCGTGTTGAACGCCGCCGCGGCGATGGCTCAGTTATTGCGCGGCTCTCGGTTATCGGCTATCCGGACAATACTGCCGAGTAGTTGGTAACCTGATTGTACATTGACCGGAACCGGCATTAGCGTATTCCTGGCTGTCCAGTATGATGGGACGGATTTCTGCGGTTCGCAGATACAGCCGGGAGTGCGCACCGTCCAGGGAACATTGACAGATGCGCTTGCTGAAGTCCTTAGAGAAAGGCCTAAGACGCTCTTTGCCTCACGAACAGATGCGGGAGTGCACGCCATTCGCAATATTGCGTCAGTGAAACTTGACCGGCTGCCCTTTGCGCCGGAGAAGCTTGCGGATGTGTTAAACGCGAAGCTGCCGAGGGATCTGGTGGTAACGGAAACGCGGGAAGCGCCGCGCGGGTTTCATCCCCGCTTTCTTGCCGACCGGCGAGATTACGCCTACCGTATATACCGAGGAGGGCGGCCGGATGTTCGATACGCGCGGTTCAGCGCGCGCTACGACAAAGAGCTTGATATTCCGGCGATGTCGCTGGCTGCGCGGCTGTTTCTTGGCGAGCACGACTTTTCGGAGTTTTGCATTCGCGGAGAGCTGCGCAACCCGCGCTGCAATGTGGTGCGGTGCGAGCTGCGCCAGTGCGGGAAGATGCTCACGGTATATGTGAGCGCTAACCGGTTCTTGCGGCGGATGGTCTGCTTTATGGTAGGGGCGATGGTTGATGTTGGAACAGGCCGGTTGAATTTGATGCAAATTGCGGAAGCGCTGAAGCCTGGAGTACACACAAACTATACGAACATGCCCAGTCAGGGGCTGACGCTGGAAGGAGTGCACTATCCCGACGGCGCGCTATACGAGGACTTTGGCTATGCAGTATCTGATGATATCGGTGATAATGATGAATAGAAAGACGCCGTATTTTACGAAACTGAATGCTGAACGCGAATGGTACCTTGTTGATGCAGAAGGTCAGGTGTTCGGCCGGCTGTGCGCGGGAGTGGCTAAGCTGCTTATCGGCAAGCATAAGCCGACCTTCACGCCAGGCCAGGACACCGGCGCATTCGTAGTAATAGTCAACGCCGAAAAGCTCCGCGTGACCGGCGGCAAAGAGAAGAAGAAGATATATTACTGGCACACGGGCTACATCAGCCACCTCAAGCAGCGCACATTTGCCGAGAAGTTCCAAAACTCGGTGCGCCAGAGCGTAATGGATGCCGTGCGCGGCATGCTTCCGCAAAACAAGCTAGGTGACAGGCTCATCACCAAACTAAAGGTCTATCCAGGCGCTGAGCATCCTCATAAGGCTCAGCAGCCTGAACTAATCACACCTGAACAATTAAGCAAACTCTGAGGTCTAATTATCGGTATGTCTATTGAAAGGCAGCATATTTCGGTGGGGCGTAGGAAGTGCTCCGTGGCGCGGGTGATTTTGCTACCCGGCAATGGCAACTTCCTCATAAACGGCCGTCCGCTTTCGGACTTTTTCAAAACCGCTTATGGCCAGCTTAGGGTGCAGGAACCCCTGCGCGCACTAGGCGTTGAGGAGAAATTTGATGTCCGCGCAACCGTGCGCGGTGGTGGCGTGACAGGCCAGGCTGATGCAGTCTGCCTGGGTATTGCGCGGTTCCTGGAGCATGTAAACGCGGATTACCGTCCTGCCCTAAAGAAGGAAGGTTTACTTTCTCGTGACCCACGCGCGAAAGAGCGCAAGAAGTACGGGCGTAAGCGTGCCCGCAAGCGCTTCCAGTTTAGCAAGCGCTAAACCATGCGAATCACTACACTTGAAAGCCGGATCTTGCTGTTGGGGCTGTTGAGCCTTGTAGTACTCCTATCAGCAGGTCCGGCTTTTGCTCAAAACACTCCGCCAAGAGGAGATTCACCCGCATTTGAAGAGGCTGACGGGGCAGGGATGGACTGGGTGCGGGTTATATCCGACTCGGCGATGCTGCTTAAGTCGCCAAGTTACCGCAGCGAGCCAGTCCGCAAGCCTGAGCTATACGGCGTCTTCCTCGTCGTGAACAGGGTAACGACCTTCTACCTAGTCCGAGACGAAGAAACGAAGTCATTCCTATTCATTGACCAAT
>JBBIJQ010000018.1:0-468 GCA_037445915.1 Planctomycetales bacterium
TGAAGGCGTTGAGATTACGGTCGCCCCAGGGAATAAGGGGCCTAAGGATTTCATTGTGATGTTCAAGCAGCCTGGTGGAAGAAGAAGGACGCCAAGGCACATCCATTTGATCGTAGAGCTCTATGTTAAACAAGCTCATAACAAAGAGCTAACGCACAAGCTCTGCGATTACTTTCTGGATGTATTCAACAGAGTAAAACCGATTACCACATACCCTCCGTCACTGCGAGTTTTCAAGCCTACTACCATCCAGTTTTTCAAAGAGCTTAATGCTGTAGGAGAGTTTAGCGTCGAGTTCTTGCTGGTTGTTAATGAACTAATCATCATTCAAGAGAAGACGAACTATCCTGATGGGTCGCTTACTCGGAAACTCTACGAGAACTTCAAGACAAAAGACAGGTTCGGAGTTGTTAATATGGCAGTGCAAGGAAAAGGGACGCAGCAGCTTCGGGAACGGCTGTACTGTTC
>JBBIJQ010000018.1:478-35580 GCA_037445915.1 Planctomycetales bacterium
CCTTCAAGGTGAGTATTCCACGCCCTCATATGCTATCCTTCCCCAATGCCTAATCATGGAGGCGCGGGGTTTCGCGCGGACATAATCTTCTTTGATAACGACGGGACGATATTCGATTCGTCAACGGGCGTGCTGGAGGCGGTGCAGGAGGGCTTCCGCGAGTTTTGCGCGGCGCACTCGCTTGACCTGCCCGTGCCCACGGTCGCGCGCATAATGGAGCTGACCGGCCAGCCAAACACTGTGTTCTTTCCCTCGGTGCTGCCGCCTGAGCTGCGCGAAATGGCGCCGGAGCTGCGCGAGATGTGCCTGCGCCGCGAGATGCAGGCCATACGCGAGCAGGGGCGCATATACCCCGGCGCGGCGGAGATGCTCGCAGGGCTTCGCGCGCGCGGCAAGACGCTCGTGATGGTGACGCATGCAGGCGAAGAATACTTGGGCGCGGCCGCCGAGACCTTCGGTTATGGGAAGATGTTTGACGCGCTCTACCACGTGGGGATGCACGGCCTTGGCGACAAAGTGGCGATGATTGCGCATGCGCTCGCAGCATTGGGAATGAGTGGCGCGCAGCTGGCGATGGTGGGCGACAAGAAGGCCGACGTGGATGCGGGGCATGCACATGGCGGGAAATCGGTGTTCTGCGCTTACGGCTTCGGGACTGACGCTGACCGCGGGCAGGCCGATTACATCATCAACGCGCCATTGGAACTCCTTGGCTTGGTGAAGTAATCTGCCGCTAGCCAGCGACAGTCTGCACTGCTTTGCGGGCTTGCTTTCGCCTTAAAACAAAAAGGCGAGAGGGGGCCTCGCCTTTTCTTTTCGTAGTAATTGTTGCCGGCGGCTTTGAGCGCGCTAGATGCCGGAGCCCATGTCGCTGCCCATAGGCCGCGTATGGTCAAACTGCTCCACGCGGCGCATGATGCGCTCGGTGAAGTCGGTGTCTTTCTGCTCAAGCAGCTTGAAGTCGTGCGGGCTGCTCGCGGCGTTGATGGCCGTATCATACGTAATCCACCCTCGGCGGAACATTGTGAGGAGGTATTGGTCAAAGGTGATCATCCCTTCAGAGGTGCCTTCCTCAATCGCGTTCTTAATCATATCGGTCTTATCGGCGTCTTCAATAAACTCGCGGATGCGGCCGGTGGTCTTCATAATCTCAAGCGCGGGCACGCGGCCGCCGCCGACCATGGGGAGAAGGCGCATGGACACGATTGCCTTGATGGTTTCAGAGAGCATTAGGCGCGCCTGGTTCTGCATGTCGTGGGGGTAGAAGTCAACGACGCGGTTGATGGTCTGAACCACGTCCAGTGTGTGCAGTGTTGTAAAAACCAAGTGGCCGGTGAGCGCAGCCTGGAAAGTGGAGTTCACGGTGTCGCGGTCGCGCATCTCGCCAACGAGGATGATGTCGGGGTCTTCGCGCATCGCTCCGCGGATGGCGTCCATGAACGTGTTCGTATCAACGCCCAGCTCGCGCTGGTTGATGATGGCTTCCTTGTCGTGGTGGACGAACTCAATGGGGTCTTCAACCGTGATGATATGCACCGGCCGGCGGTTGTTCACATACTCAATCATTGACGCGAGAGTCGTGGACTTGCCCGAACCAGTGGTGCCGGTGATGATAATAATGCCCCGGCGCTCCAGCGAAAGCTCTTCCATGATGACCGGCAGGTTCAATTCCTCAAAGGGGAGAATTGAGTCGGGAACAAGGCGCAGCGCGGCGGCGAGCGTTCCCTGCTGGCGGAAAATGTTGACGCGGAAGCGTCCGTGAACGCCGTACTGGAACGACACGTCAATTTCGTTGCGCTCTTCAAGCATATATTCGCGCTTGGGAGTGAGCAACTCTTTGCAGTAGCGTTCCATGAGGTCTTCGTCAACCTTCGGGAAGTCGGTCGGCATCAAGTCGCCGTCAATGCGGACGAAGGGCACCCGGTTCACCCCAAGGTGAAGGTCGGAGGCGTTCTTCTCAATAACAAAATCAAGCAAAGCGAGGATTCTCTCGGCCATTTGTATACCCCTGATAATGTCGGCATCGCATTGAACTGCCGCGAACGCGGATTATAACACAGCTTAGCGGGGCTTTCCCATAGGAACCCCGGCGGATTTTCTCAAGCGGGTTTCTTCGTCTTGTGAAAGCCTGCGGCTGTCGCCGGCTTTCAGGCTGCCAAGCCCCACGCCGCCGAAATCCACGCGCTTGAGGCGCTTCACCTCAAACCCGTGCTTTGTGAATATCCGGCGCACAATGCGGTTGCGCCCCTCATTAAGAGTGATGGTAAGCACGCCGCCGCCTGCGCGGGTAGGGTGCGGCCGCACGCTGAGCGGCCTGGCAGGGCCGTCATCCAGCGCTGTCTCGCCGGCAAGGCGCTCAATGTCGGCTTGAGAAGGCGTAGGCTCAACCGCGACTTCATAAGTGCGCGACACGGCAAAAGAAGGGTGCATCAGCTTGTTAGCGAGTTCGCCGTCGTTGGTGAGGATAAGCAACCCTTCGCTTTCCTTGTCAAGCCTGCCGACAGCAAAGACGCGCTCTCCGCCCAACGGAGGGAAGTAGTCTGCGAGGCACTTGCGCTCGCGCTCGTCGCTCCACGTGCTGAGGACGCCACGCGGCTTGTAGAAAGCGAGAATGCGCGGGCGTACCTGCTGCGGAGCTTTGCGCCCGGCAACGGTAATGCGGTCTTTGCCAAGGTCAACCTGCGCGCTGAGGCTGGATATCACCTCGCCGTTAACACGTACTTCGCCTGCGCGGATAAGTTCCTCCACGGCGCGCCTGCTCCCGTAGCCAAGCGACGCCAGCGCGCGGTTTATCCTCATTTGCACATGTGCATTATACGCTGTGCGGGGATGCGGTAGAATCTTGGCGTGAAAAAACTAGTGACATTTACCCAAGCTCCAATCGCCCTGCAACGCGGAATAGGGCTTTCTGTTGCGTTTGAGTTCAACGAAGCAGGCTTGGCGGGTGTGCATATGTCCGTGACCAAGTTGCAGGGGCGTAATTCCACGCCGGTTAAGCCAAACCCCGGTCACAGGATGATTCTAGATATCCTGGAAGGCAGGGCGCGCTTGAAGGCAGACGCGAAGTTCAGGCTGCTTACAGTTGAGTCGTCTGCAATGTGCGCAACTTGGGACATCGGAGTGCCGCTGAGCGAACACCAATGCAAGGCTTACCGCAGGCTGATCGCGGTGAAGTTCGGCAAGACCATCTCGTATGGAGAACTAGCGCGCGCGGTAGGCAGTTCGCCCCGCGCTATCGGTGGGGCTATGGCGCGTAACCCTTTTCCGCTAATCGTTCCTTGCCACCGGGTAATCGGAGCGGATGGGAGCATAGGAGGCTGGTCGCCCATTGAAGGCATTGACTTGAAAGTGGCACTGCTCGCGTATGAGGCGCAGAATCGGTAGCCGGCGAAGGCCGTTTTTGCGCCTAAACCCAATTAAGCTACAATACCTTGGCTACGGGCGACGCCCAGCGGGGCGCGGGGGCTGAAAAACTAATGGGAAATTACGCTAAGTTTCTCATGCGGGTAACCAGCGCAAAGGTCGTATTCCTTTCGGCATTTTGGATGGCGACCTATTTCCTGCCGCTTCCAGAGCAAATGGTTACAGCCCAGGAGCGAATTCTAGCTATTGCATTGTTCCTTCTCGTAAGCGCCGCAGGCATCTTTGCTATTGCCTATCGCCAAGTTAATCTCGGGCGCGCTAGTCCTGCGCTCTTCGCTATAGATCTCTTATTTGCGCTCTACTTAGCACGTTTTTTTACCGCTAGCCATGGGCTGCTATTGCTACTGATTACCGTCCTCATTATCTTCCATACTATCGTTTTCAGCCGTCTTTACGGCGCAATAACGCTGCTCATCGGGATTATCCTAGTAAGCGCGGTTGTTAAATACAGCCCGGCAGACTTTTCTTTCCTTGGAGGCGCGGCGCCTCAGTCAGAAATGCTCTATTCCGTCTTAGTGCTCTTTCTTGCATACGGTATGGCTTTTCTGGTTATCAGCCACCACCGCATGATAATCGCGGAGAGTGACCGCCTCACTGAGAATCTGGCAGACTCCACAATCGCCAGCGAGATTGCGCGCGGCGAAGTTGTGCTCCGAAACCAGCAGCTTTCCACGCTGTTGCTGATATCAGAGAGCCTCTCTTCTTCGTTGGAAGGAGACCAGCTTTTTAAGAACTTCAGCTCCGCCATTCGCAACTCTGTTTCCTTCAACAACTTCAGCTTGCTTGTATTTGCGCCTGAAAGCCGCAGCTTCAAGGTTCTCGTAAGCAAGGAGCATTTCTACGACCTAGACGAAGCCCCGCGGTTTCCCATAGACAGGGGCATAGCTGGTTTTGTTTACAACCGCGGCGTGCCGTATGTGACTGGCACCGCCAAGAAGGACCCCCTGCTTGCGGAACTTCCTGTTTCATCCAGCGGTATCGGGTCTGTCATGTGCGTTCCCCTTTTCTTCAAGGATGAAATACTTGGAGTGCTACTGCTTGAAGACTTTGAGGAAGACAAATACACAAGCGAACAGCTTCGGTTCGTGGAAAGCATCGCGCCGCTGTTATCAATAGCGGTAAACAACGTATTGAACTACCAAGTCATTAAGACTGCTTCCACACGCGACAAGCTAACGAACCTCTACAACTACTTCGCCTTTACCCAGCGCTTTTACGAGCTGTTGGAAAGCACGTATCGTAAACAAAAGCCTTTGGCGTTTATCCTAATAGACCTGGACGACTTTAAGAAGGTGAACGATACTTACGGACATCTTGCTGGCAATACAGTCTTAGCGCAAATGGGAGATCTGTTAACTTCCTTTTTCCGCCGCAGCGACATGGTAGCCCGTTACGGCGGGGAGGAGTTTGCTGTAGTTCTCCCCAACACCTCGGTTGATATCGGCCTTGTTATAGCCGACTCGTTGCGCGAAGCGGTGGAGGAAAGCGAGTTCTTGGGTGATGGCAAGCCCAAGCTCAAGCTGACAATAAGCATTGGAGTTTCCTGCACGACGGATGAAGGCGTTGAGTTTGTCGCGCGGCCCAGCCGGAGGCTTGATGACGACCACTTTGTGGAGAACCTGGAAGAAATAGCGGGGAAGCTCATCGCATCCGCCGATGCCGCGCTATACGAAAGCAAGCGCAGCGGTAAAAACCAGGTGTATGCCGCAGCAAACTCGCTTATTCCCTACAAGAGCTTTACTGTTTACCGCAAACAAGCGCCCGAGGGCGAGCTTCCCAATGTTGAGAAGAAGCCCTCTTGGAAGCTGAAACAGTAGATTCTGCTTTACGCCTAACAAGCTCACGGGTAGAATTACGCTGCATGAGTATCTCGGTTGAACAACAGATTGAACGCATCCTTGATGGAGCTGAGGAATTTCTGCCGACCAAGGACGGTTTACGCAGCCGCTTAGAAAGGAAGGGTAGCCTGCGCGTGAAACTCGGGCTTGACCCTACGCATACCGACTTGACGTTAGGCCATGCTGTCGTGCTGCAGAAGTTACGACGGTTTCAAGAGCTAGGCCACACGGTTGTTCTCATTATCGGGGACTTCACCGCCTTAGTAGGCGACCCGAGTGGGCGCAGCAAAGCGCGGCCTCAGCTTACGGAAAACGAGATTGCCGCATTCGGGCGCTCTTTCGCCGAGCAGGCTGGGCGAATCCTTGACATGAACAAGGTAGAGCTGCGGCATAACTCCGAATGGCTGGCAAAGCTCACGATGAAGGACGCCATCCAGCTTGCGCAGAAGATCACCGTGTCAAAGATGCTTGAACGTCAGGACTTCGGTACTCGCTACAAGAATGAAACGCCGATATTTGTCCATGAGTTTTTGTATGCGCTGCTTCAAGGTTACGACTCGGTAGCAGTGAAGTGCGATATTGAAATCGGCGCGACTGAGCAGAAGTTTAATCTGCTTATGGGCCGTGAGATAATGCCCGACTACGGTCAGGAACAACAGATGGTCCTGATGATGCCCATTCTCGTGGGCTTGGACGGCACTGAGAAGATGAGCAAGAGCAAGGGAAACTACATCGCCCTGACCGATACGCCTACCGACATGTTCGGCAAAGTGATGAGCATTCCCGATAGCATCATCGGCAACTACTTCCGCGTACTGCTTGAGCGAAGCAAGGAGGAAGTCGCGGAGATGGAGAAGGCGATGGCCGCCGGCGGGAACCCTATGAAGTTCAAGCTTGACCTTGCTGAAGCCGTCACTGCTCGCTTCTACACAGCGGATATCGGCTCGCAGGAGCGAGAAGGATTTCAGAAGGCCTTCACAGGGCGCGATATGGCAGCAGTTGCAGAGGAAGTGACTGTTGTTGCTAAGGATTTCGAATCTAGCATCCTTGACATATTAACGATTCGCCCTGATCGAGACACATTAAGTCTAGCTGAGAAGGCTGGCTTTAAATCGCGCAACGATACGCGCAAGCTCATTGAACAGGGCGGAGTAAGGATAAACGGTAGGAAACACACAGAACCTAACCAGCGGATTCCAGTATCTGCTGGCAGCGAAATCTTGATTGAAGTTGGAAAGAAGAAGTCTTTCTATATCACAATCACAGAGGTTAGGGCACCCTTTGACGATAAGCTCGCGGGAAGCGATTCAATGCAGTAGCCTAAGCTTTTCCATTACCTAGTTGCATCAGACTTCACTTCACGAGTAATTCATATGCGACAAAGCACGTGCCGGATGCAATTACACACTTTAGGATGCCTGCAATGCCGGCGCACGCGTTGAATGGAATGCGCCTTGCCTAGACTCTCTCTGAAGCCCAGGTGCCGGTGACGACAACGCCGTCATTAGCGCTGAAGCCGCTTACAAATGTCATCGTGAAGTTGCCCGAACCGGTCTGCTGAACCTCGTCAAAGTTACCGGTAATGGTGATATCAATCACTTGGTTCTGCCACGGGTCATCAGTGCTCAACGTGAAAGCGCCATCAGTGTTGCTGAAAGTGCCTGCGTAAACACGGCCAAAACCATCATATGCCGAAATCGCCGCGCCATCGTTGGTAGTGCTCAGGTGCTGAATAAAGTTCTCATTCACGATAGTGCCAACGACATTACTGGTGTCGCCAGTAACATGGAAATCATAGGCGTAGGTTCCATGCATCACCGGATAGTCACTTGTGAAATACCCATCGCGGCCGCCGCTATTCCCGCAGGAGGCCATAACAAACAACAGCGCAATTACAGAAACAAGTCCAATGAACCTCATTGAGATTCTCCCGAGAGTGAGATAAGCGGAAATAATAGCACTGACACCTGCATTACACAAGCATACGTATGCTTGAAAGCTGGCGCGTTAGGTTCACTTCGCGTCTTCTTCAATCAACTTCGTTGCCATGTCAACTGCAGAAATGAGGAGTTTGGGGCAGGCGCTATACGGAGCTGAAGCAGCGATGGCCGCTTGAAATTGGCCCTCGTCGCTAAGGTCGTAGCCTAGCAGCGATGTGCAATCCAATGAACCGTGCGTTTCCTTGAAGTTGTTCATGAACCGCTGGATTACCCGGTAAGTGAGCTGCTTGGAGTAGCGGTCGCTTCCACGGGTAGCCCCGTACTTCAGCCCGATGGCTAGCACACCGCCTGTCACAGCGCCGCAAATGTTGTTTGTATGCGCAAGCCCGCCGCCAAAGCCCGAAGCAACCTTATTAGCCTGTTCCTCGCTAATTCCCAGCTTAGGCGCAAACTCGGCGAACACTGACTGGGCGCAGTTAAAGCCGCTTTTGAAGCGGAGGACAGCGGGATGTTCCTGATGTGATTCCATACAGCCTCCATTAAGTTAGAAGTGAAACAGCATTTTATCCTAATTGCTCCCGGAACACCTTGATATGGGGCTGAAGCAGGCTTCCGGATAAGGGCTTGCACAACCTTCCTCGTTATCTGGTAGAATAAGCGCGATTTCCTAAGGGGGTGAGGCGTCCCTGGAGTGCGTATAACTTGGGGCGCGGAATCTCTGAAGGGTATGACATTATATGGAGGAAGGATCATGGCCTACAGCCACACGAATTCAAAGGGCACCACTTACTACCTTCACAGCAAGCAAGTAACCCTCAAGGGCGGGCGCCTGCAAACAATCTACTACTTCGCCAAGGAAGCTAAAGCAGAAGCTTGCGAGAATCTTCCCGACGGCTACAAAGTCGTGGAGAATCCTCGCACTGGCCTGCCTATCCTGAAGAAGGGTTAAGCGCAACATAACTGGCTATGTAGTCGGCGCAAGGATTGGCCGGCTCAGTGTCCGCATTCAAAGTTGCTGGTAGCAGCGAGGCAGTTCAACACTTGCGAGGCGCATAAACCAGCGGCTACAATTTGCCTATGCCAGTTCTCGGCGTCTTAGGGCACACTGACCACGGAAAGAGCACCTTTCTGGAAATACTCACAGGCGTGAACCCCATGCACTTGCCCGAAGAGCAGCAGCGGGGGCTCACTATCCAGCTTGGCTTCGCCTACTGGACTCCTGAAGTTTCCGGCGCTAAACAGGTTACTTTTCTGGATGTCCCCGGCCACGAGCGCTATCTGAGAAATATGCTTCGCGGCATCCTAGGAATGGACGCAGCAGTCTTGCTTGTTGCTGCAGACGATGGCTTGATGCCTGGGACTTACGAGCATGTCCGCGCTTCGCTATTTGCTGGCTTTGAGCATGGCATCATCCTCATCACGAAGACTGACCTGGTTCCGCCGCAGCGCGCAGAGGAAGTTCGGGCGCAGCTTGTTGAGTTTCTACAAGGAACGTTTTGGGCGCGCATGCCGCTGCTAACCTTCTCCGCGATGAGCCCTGAGAACATGCCTGAAATCAAGGCGAAGCTCTACGAGATGGCGCAAGCTGCGGAACGCCATGACGAACAGCCCTTCGCCCACTTCTTCGTTGACCGCGTGTTCACAGCAGAAGGTGAAGGCGTTGTCGTGACCGGCACGCTCAGAGGAAAGAGCCTGCGTGTGGGAGATACTTTACACCTGCTTCCGGATGGCCGTGAAGTCAGGCTGCGCAAGATAATTCAAGACCACAATGAAGTTGAACAGGCGCAAACGCATTCCCGAGTTGCGCTAAACATTGTCGGGGTGAAGCGCGACCAGATAAACTCAGGCGACCTGCTTAACTCCACTAACGCCCTTCCATCTACCGGCAGGATTGCCGCTGTTCTCAGCCTTCCGCCGGAGTACATGCGAGAACGCGAAGTGGACTGGCGCAAGCTTGAGAAAAAGTGCCGCGACTTGAACGTCAACGTCGGCAGCACTGCGCTGTCGGTCACAGGTCTTGAGACATTCCCGCTCGGAAATGATGGCAGCGTGCTGGCCTTCATCACTGTTGATGAAAAACTGCCGGTAATGCCTGGGTTGCGCTGCATCATCTACGAAACAGGCGCAACCACGATTACCTGCGGAGGGCGCATCTGCGCAACGCCCGATTACGGGCATTTACGCAAAGCGCGGCGATTCAAAGTCTTGGAAGACGCAGCAAAAGAGGTAGCTCCTGCGCTAATGACGGGAGTAAGCTTAACTGGAGACGAGGCGATTTCTGTATTCGGAGCAGCGTTGGAGCTGAACATCATTGGGCTGATGAGCCTTACTTCTAGACCCGAGCTTTCGCTAATCCCTGAAGCTGCCGAAACCGCAGCGCGGCTGCGACTTGCTGACAGTTTGCCTAAGGAAACCTATATTCGCGTAAGCAGCGCGGTAATTGCCCGAAGCAAGCTGGCGGCCGAAGTGGAGCACGCCAAGCGCAGGGTGACAGAGTTGTTGGACGCTAACCCGATGGTGGGCGCGCTGGAATTGGCGAAGCTCCTGCCAAAGGACGCGGCGCTGCTTGCGGTGCCGCCCGGCGAGCTAGTGAGGCTGTTCTCTTCAGTGGGCCTTGAATTCGCAGACGGGAAAGTCGGGCTGCCTGGCGCGTCTAACGGCATTCCCCCGCAGTGGCGCGAAACATACGAGCGCATTATGGCGCGTTTTCGCGGCGACCCCAGCGGCTTCCCGACGCTGATTATGCTCAAGCAGGATTACCCCGCCGCCAGCAAGCTTATCAGCGAGCTTATGGCAAAAGGGATACTCATCCAGCTTGGCGCGGAAGGCGCGCTGGTCACCGGCGAAGTGTTTGACCGCTGGATCGGCGTTATTCGCCAGCAATTATCGCACAAGGGCCAAATCACGCTTGGCGAGGCCAAGGAAGTCACGCGCACGACGCGCAAATACATCGTGCCGCTCCTGGAGCGCATGGATAGAATGGGCATCACCCGCCGCGACGGCGATATCCGTAAGCCCGGCCCGAAGTTCTAATTGCAGAAATAGAAAGAGCCTATAGGCACGGCTTTCCAGCCGTGCACCTGTATAGGTTAGGCTATCTCCTTGGGAAACATCGGGGCTGGAAAGCCCCGACTCCATCCTTGCATGGTATCAAGTTGCAGAGGTAACAGATTAGAATGGACGGGGACGCGACTTTCCAGTCGCGTTCTGTTCTGCTTGGGAGCAATCATAAAACCCGTGCCAGTAAGTCCATTCAAAGAGATATTCCTCGGGTCTTGATGCTAGCTTGCGCTTAACAGGATTCGCTAGAAGGTAATCTACCGCCTTCCGCAAAGCCTGTTCATTCTCCAGGATCTCATCGTGGTAATCCGGCTGCCAGAGGTTGCCGTGGACTTTCCGGAGTTTATTGATTTCCCTTGCTGTGAATCCTTTGATACTCTTCATCAATTCCGCCATTGAAGGCGAAGGCGAGATGTGATTCTCCGGCCATGCGATTAGATGGAAATGTTCCGGCATCACTACTGCCGCGACCATATTCCAGCCATTGCCATGCCAGTGAATACATGCCTTTAATAAAACGCTTCGTTCGGCATACGATAGTATAGGTACTCCGTCAAGCAATCTCGACGTAATAGGTATGCAGATCCGGGAACGCATTTATGCAGGAGTCTTCGGTGCGCAGTCTGCTGATTATTCATATCATTCGGAAGCATATCAAACGACTGATTCCCAGAGCGGGACTGGAAAGTCCCGACTCCGTCCAAAGAGAGGATGCGAATTCAAGGATAGCTTATCCTTCCTTGAAATCTTCGGGCCTAAGGCCGCGGAGGAAACGGCGGAAGTCTTCTTCAACTGCTTCGCCAGTGGTTTCCATCGTGCTCTCGTCGCCTTCGCCTTCAGTGGCTTCAAGCGCGGCCGCCATCTCCACGAACTTGATGTTATACATAAGCTCGTCGGCCACGAATATCTGCACCTTGTCCCTGAGCGCCAGAGCAATGGCGTCGCTAGGGCGGCAGTCCACCTCAATCGTCTCCCCGCGCACGTCTAGTACCAGGTTCGCGTAGTAGGTGCTGCCGATAAGGCGGTCAATAATGACGCTCACGGTGCGGATGCCCGAACGGTCAAAGATGCGTTTGATGAGGTCGTGGGTAAGCGGGCGCAAAGGGGGCGTCCCCCGGTGCGCCATGTCAATGCTGAGCGCTTCCGCCTCGCCAATCCAAACCGGCAGGAAACGGTCGCTGCCGTTATCTTTCAGGAAGATAATCGGCGACCGGTTGTTCTGGTCGTATCGCAGGTCGTAAAAGGTTACTGGAGATAGACCCATACAGCTTCATTATACCATTGCGCGAAGCCTGCTAATCAGGGAAAAAGCGGGGGATTACCCCTTCAGAAATGGTAACGGGGAGCCTTTGCAGGCTCCCCGGATTTACCACATTATTAGGAGGTCGCGAGGTGAGCTACATATGAGATGCAGGAAACTTCAGTTTTGTTCACTGATAAGCGCAGCTATCTTTCAGGGGTGGGGCGTTCTTCAAATAGCCGGGGGTGGGGCATTCTTCAGTTAGCCGGAGGTGCGGCATTCTTGCCGCACTATAGGAAGATGCGAGGCTGTAAGCCCCGCCTCTGGCAGCTATGGCCTTACTGCAGCATTCCCGTATTCAAGGTATAAGGAATTGCTGCTTGGGGGCAGCTATGGCAGACGGCGCAAAGGAGCTTGACATGGAAAATGAGGGAACCATTATGGGCATTCGCCGCATATCAGCACGCTTATTATTCGCAAGCCTAATCTTGCTTGCATCACTCGCGCCAGCTTGTAGCGGCCATAGCCGTCTTACGTCAGCAACACCTTCTGTTCCAACGCCACCAGAGTCCGTTGACTACGCGCAAGCCGCCGATGAAGTCCTGGCAACCCCCGTTCCCGATGGCGTCGCCCCGCAGCTTTGGGACGAGCTGACCGCCGAACTGGCAAGCCAGCTAAAAAGCGTATCAAGAGAGCCTCTCCCGGTTGGACAAGAAGATTCCGATTCATCGATTAAGGTTGGCGCTACATACTATGGACTCTGGTGGTCAGGCCCTGCGTTATTAGGCGATGGGAATCTAGATGGGACTGTAGATATTGCGGATTTAACCGAGATAGCGCTTCACTACGGAGAAACTCCTGAAGTCACGCAGGCGTCGGTGGACTACAATCGCGATGGCGTCATTAACGTCAGCGATGTCAGTTTTCTCGCCCGCAACTGGGGTCAGGTGGGCAACTCCTATTTCGTTGAAAGCACGCGCAGCCCGAATGGCCCATATGCCCTGTTAGCTGAAGTGGACTATGGCGATTTTGATACGACCGATAACAAGGCTAACAACTATCTTCTTCCTTTTAACGGGCGCGGATATGACGTTCTTATTTACCGGTTAACTTGCCTTAAGACTGACGGCTTAACCGTCGTCTCCAAGCCTTATATCATCGGAGCGATAGACCCATGCCAACCGGCTAATAGGCCCGTTACAGACCTCTCAGTAATTGACGGAATTCCAATCTATGTGACCTGGTCGACTAAGGGGATAATCGCCGATGGTAATCAAAACGGCGTATCCGAAATCTATGATGTCGAATTAATCGCCAATTACTTTAACGAGCGCTGGGATATTCCCGAATCCAGAGGTGGCGTGCCCGAAGCTGAGGTCGCAGATTACGAGTTTGATGGCGTCGTAGACGTTGGGGATCTCAATCCTTTGGTCATGTCATGGGGCTGCTACATCACTCATTTCGAAGTGAGCGTTTCCACTACATCGGCGATAGAGGGGTTCAGCCCGGTCGGCGAAGTGGACTACCTCGGCGACTGCGCAGGAATTTACGAATCTGGCTTCCGCTACTACTTCTTCGAGATACCTTCTCCGCCTGCGCCGCCGTATTGGGTTACTGTCACGCCTTACGCGGATGATATGCCTGGTGTTGCGAGCACGCCGTTGTTGGTTGAAGCATCTTAGGCCAGACTACGTTTACCAGCGCAACGTACGCTTGGCTAGCCAAGCAAGCTTATCCCAGACAGGCTCAGGGGCATTCAAGAGCCTCCAGCGCTCGTAGCTGCGCAGCCGGCGGCTTAGGCGGATGCGCTCCCCGCTTTTCGCTGTATTACTCATTTCAAACTTGCGCGCCCATTCTGGCGCAGCACCGACTTCACGACCGGCACCGTCAACAGGCGCAGGCAGCTCAAGCGGCCATTTGGCTGGAGTACGGTTGGGATTGGCGGTGGGATCTGCGACAAGCGGGGCAAGCATCATTTCAAGCGCACGCTGTTCGTCAAGCGCCGGTTCGCCCGGATTGGCGGCGTTGGGCTTTGCCGCAACGTAAACAACACCTGTGGCGCGAGTGGAAATCTTGTCCGCCCGCGAATGCGCCAGCACCAGCCGCGTCGCCTTGGCAAGCGAAAGCCTCGCTTCATCGCGCGGGATGAAGTCCCAGTATTCCGACGCTTCGTAGAGTGGCTCGCCGAACATCGCGCGCAGGTCTTCGCGCGTGAAGAAGTTGCGGTCGGGATGGGGGTCGGCGGGATCGCGCAAGCGCAAGCGCAAATTCTGTTCTCCGGCGCAGCAGCATAATTGCTCGGTTGTGATGAGCACATGCCAGCGTGACACGCGCATCAGCTCTGATGCGACTACATGCGGCGCTACCACGTGCTCCATCACTTCGCTACACACGACAAGGTCAAACTCGCCGTCGGCGAATGGCAAGCGCGCCGCATCGGCGGTCACAGCAGGGATGCCGAACAGTTCGCTGGCACGTTCGCATGCGCTTTGGGGCAGTTCAACCATCGCGGCGCTTATACCCAGCAGTTCGCGGCAAAGAAAAGCAAAGTATCCTTCCCCGCCGCCGATATCAAGCATAGTGCGCGTTCCGAGGCGCGACACTACGCGGAGCATGTGCAGCGTGCGCGAAAGGCGCTGGAGATGGCCAGGCTCGGAGTGGGGCGAGGCGAAGCCGTAGATGGGCTGGTGCGCAAAGTAACGCCCGGAAGCATCGCGGCTGAACCGCCGCTCCAGCCATTCCCTCGCGCTTTCGCTTTCCAAGCTCATTGCGCTATTCTAGCGGATGCGTGCATTCAGGCTAGAAATTTGGCTTGCACAGCGGATCACCAAGGACGGTCTCAACCCAGGATACCCGTCGCAGCCCCTTGTAAAGAGATTCAGCAAGATTCCTGCCGCAGTTGATGTATTCCGCAAAAATAATGCTTTCATCCCCACAAGCATCAGAGTAAGGCTCAAAGACGTTTCCAATACCGCCGGTGCCGCCCTTAAGGATAAAATCAGCTATTTGGCCGTGGCTTCCGTGCGCGTATGGGTCGCCGCGGAATATAGTCCCGTTAAAAGACTCGTAGCTCATGAATAGCGCGCCAGGTAGATAGGTAAAGTCCAAGTCTTCGATGATGTAGAGGCTAGACATTCCGGCGTGTATCCCATGGCTGCAGTAGCCAACAACCACATTCGGATTCCCGCCATTGCTTGACATGACAGGCGCGTAGATATCTATTGACTGGTCCGGGGGCGCGATATTCACCGTGTCGGAGAAGAAGGTTAGTCCGAGCCGTTGAAATGCTTCTACCGCGCTTTCGCTACTGTCGGCTGTGGGATTGTTCATCATGTCGTAATTCTTGTTGTCGTCATCAAAAACAACGACATATTGGGAGTAACTGGCGGTGTCTGCCTGTTTGCTTCGGTCAATCATCCCCAAGATGGCATCCTTCGTCCAGCTTGATAAGCGAGTTACGAGGTAATTCATAGTTATCCCATCTCGAGTATATGTAAATGGTCTCCATGCTTGCGAATACGCTCTAACTCCTTTGTGATCTTTCGAAGATGAAAACCAGCCATAGTATGGGTTGTCCATATGCTCTTCTAAGTCGTAGTCGCCCTCGTAGAGTAAGCACATTTCGCTATCCACGCAAGCGAAGCTCCCGTAGTATCCGTCGGTTCCACTGACGCGTATGGGAACGTCTTTGGTAACGACAATGTAATAAATCTGGTTTTTCAAGCCATTAGTATCAAGGTAGCTTATAAGCGGCGCGCGGATTGTCGTATCGTAAGTCGCGCGGTCAATCTCTTCATTCATTGAAAGGTCCATTCCAAGCACGCAGTCGGGATGTATCCCCCGCCCGGTATAGGGCGAGGCGTAGTAACTGGCAATCTCAAGGTCGTCGGCGGAATTGGTGTTGTAAACGACGAGCACGTCTTTGCGAAGCGCATTGACGACGACGGATTGCTGCGTTGAGCCTTCAACGCCGTATTCGTCCTCAACGGTGAGCTTCACATTCACGCCGCCGGGGTAGGGGAACTGGTAGGTATGCGTAACCGGGTCGGAAGTGGGGAATACTTCAGGCGTCGTGCCGTCGCCCCAGTCGTATGTGTAGCTGACAATCGCGGCGCCGTCGGGCGAACTTGAGCCCAGCGCGTCAAACGTGATTTGGTAAAGCTCGTAGTGCTTGCCGGCTCCCACATTCAGCGCCGCGACCGGAGTCACAATGGTCTGTGCGTGAACCTTTGTGTCAAGTACCTGGCTCTCAAAACTCGGCAGGCCCTCGTTGTCCACTGATTCAGCGACAAACCAATAGTCTGTAGTTGGCGTTAAGGTAGTCACTTCCATAGCCAGCGTTGCCGCGGGAAGCAAGACAGCGTTAACCTTCGCGTAATCCGAAAGGGACGTTCCCGCCGGATTGTCGGTCATGTAGATATTGTAGCCCTGCAGGTCGGTCGCAGGGCTAGGATTCCAGCCAAGCGTGACTGTCGTGCGCGTTGTTGCAGTGACGAATAAGCTGCTAGGCGGGGCTGGGGGCAAGTTCTTGTAAACGCAGGCACTTGTGTTGGACACAACGCCGCGCTCACCGAGCGTCGCCCCAATAGGATAGGCGCGAAAGCGGTATGTGCCATACCCCTGGTTGTCAGCGATGAAAGTATAAGACGGCCATCCCGACGGCAGCGTCACGTTTGGCCTGGTCAACGTTGGCTTGTTGACATCGGTCTCGTTGGGAATGCGTGTGAACACTCCCGCGCTTCCACCTTCGGGAGTAAACTCAAGCTCTATGTCATAGCCGGAGAGCACAGTACCGAAATGAATCGCAATAGGCGTGATGTCGGTAATTCCTACGCCGTCAATGCTGTTATCAACGTCAATAACGGCATCTTGAACGTCTTCGTTTTTGTGGTTCCAGTGCTGCGCTAGTGCCGTTATATCGGCAACGCCCACGGTGCCGTCCAGGTTGTAATCGCCAATGTTGCGCTCGCTGAAAAGGCAGCGGATGTTATCGCCAAGAACCTGCGCCGTAATCTCAACTACGTTTCCAGTTCCGGTTGGCGCGGCGGAAACGGAACGGCTGGTGGGCTGCGCCTCCAGCGTGAATAACGCGCGAGCTATCTCGTCTGCCGCCTTGACGCGAACAGGGCTGGCAAAAGGAAGCGCAGCAGCAGCGATGGGAATAAAGCCGCGCTGGTTGGTAAGGGTGAGCTGGAGATGGGTGCGCGCAGGGAACAGCTCGCCTGGCAGTTTTGCTTCACGGGGATTGAAACGCTGCGGGTCAAAGCGAAGGAATAGGAGCAGGTTGCGTGGCAGCTCCGTATCCTTCGCCGCGCAAACAGCAACTTCAAGCCCGAGAGCCGAACGCTCTGCGGCGAGCGAAAGCGGCAAGCCGCTCACAACACGGTTGTATTCGTCCTGCGCAAAGAGCATGATGCCTTCGGCAGGCAACTCGGCAACCGCATCTCCTGGCAGCAGGGCCAGCGGGTCAATGGCCGGGCGCAAATAGCCCGGAGGCAAAAAAGGGACGGTGGGCATCCCGCCCGTGGGCGTTTGGGAAGTCTCAAGCCCAGCATAGCGTTCCCCGCCACCGCAAGATACGGAAACCGTGATGACAACCAAGGCGATGAATGCAATAGTGCGGCGCAGCGTCATTGGCGCAGACTCCTTATCGCGATATAGTCGCATTAGACGCTTAATTATACCGATTCCCGCAGGCGCGGTCGAGAACTTGCTAAAATTTCGTTGGCCTTAGAACATAGGGCTTTACCCATGCGTCACTGATATACTTATATCGTCATCCGCGCAATATGCGTATGGTTAACCGGGGGACGTAATGAAGAAGCTCGTGCTAATCCTTGTTGTGTTGCTGGTTGTAACGTGGGCGGGCACTGCGCATACCGCGCCGACGCCGCCGAAACAGCCGCAGAAAGGCCCTGGAGGCTTTGACTACAAACACGCTTTAGCGACGATGGCGAATTATGGAACGGGAGCTGAAGCTTATTGGATTTACCGGCCGTCAGACCCTGCGCCCAAGACCGCGCCGGTCGTCGTGCTTCTGCACGGGTGGGGCGGTATGGACCCGGTATCATACGGAGGGTGGATCGACCACCTCACGCGCAAGGGCAACATCGTCATTTTCCCGCGCTATCAGGCGAGCTTGATGACGCCGGCCTCCGAAATGTCTGCATACGCGCTTAAGGCGGTGCAAAGCGCGCTGTCGAAATTGGAAGAGGACTCTATCAGGTTGCAGCCTGGTAACTTCGCTATCATCGGCCATTCGCTAGGAGGAGTTATCGCTGCGAACCTCGCCTGCGATGCCGCTGAGGGCAAGCTTCCGCAGCCCAAAGCGTTGGTGCTTGTTGAACCCAGCGACGGCAGGAACTCCACTGCAGCGGAGGCTTACGGCCAAAGCGATGCCGTGCCAAGCATCCTGCGCGACTACTCAGCTATTCCCGCCGATACATTGCTTCTTTGCATCACGGGCAAAGACGACCGGATAGCCGGCTCAGTCGCTGCCCGCAACATTTTCTACCGCACCACTAGGATACCTTCTGCGAACAAGGATTACGTGACGGTCGTAACCGACCGGCGTGGCTCGCCGCAGCTCATCGCCGACCATTTCGCGCCGCTTTCGCCTGACGAACGCTACCGGGAGGAGAAGAGAAGCCGTCTTCGCGACCGCTTGCGCGACCGTTTTGGGAAAGAGCTAGTAGTCGCGGCCTATATGGAAAACGCGACGACTAATGCGCTGGACTATTACTGCTTTTGGAAGCTAAGCGACGCGTTAATCGCTGCCGCGTTTTACGGCGAATACCGCGACTTTGCGCTGGGATGCGGCTACGACCAGACATTCATGGGCAAATGGAGCGACGGCGTGCCGGTGAAGGCTTTGGAAGTAACAAAAACGCCATAGCGGTTTGTGCGAAATTAATTTTACCGCGCTTAGAAGGAGAGGACTATGCAGAAGCTATTATTTGGAGTAGTGGCACTGGCCGCCGCAATTACACTAGCCCCCGCTTGTATTGAAGCGCAAGAGAAGACCGTCACCAATTCTGCGCTGATTACACTGCCAGCTCCTGTAACAGATAGCGGCTTGCCATTGGCGAAAGCGCTCGCGCTGCGCCGTTCAGTGCGCAGCTTTAACAGCACGGAACTGACGCTTGGGCAGATAGGCCAGCTCTTGTGGGCAGCGCAGGGCGTGACCGACGGGCGCGGCTTCCGAACCGCGCCTTCCGCTGGCGCTCTCTACCCGCTGGAGATGTACTGCGTCACAGGTGATGGCGTATTCCATTACCTACCGCAAAAACATGCGCTCAAGGCCGTTAGCCGGGAAAACCTCATCCCCCCATTAGCAGACGCGGCGCTGGGCCAGCTGTGTGTTTCCCGATCGCCTTGCGTGTTTGTCATTACAGGTGTGTATGCGCGCACTAACAGCAAGTACGGAGAGCGTGCCGAGCGCTATGTCCATATGGAAGTGGGTCACGCGGCGCAAAACCTACTGCTGCAAGCGGTTGCGATGGGGCTTGGCGGCGTAGCGGTAGGCGCCTTCCACGATGAGCGCATAGCAGAAGCGTTGGGCCTGCCAGCGGATCACGCACCCCTGCTTCTTGTGCCGGTAGGCGTCCCCCGTTAGGCCTCAATGCTTTGCGGTGGGTAGTGTATATCCCTGGGCGAGCAGATGAAACGGAAATTCCGGAGTAAATGAAGCCTTTTGAAATGAACAAGAAGCTGTAAGGCGCAGGTGCCTTGCCACTCCTGCTATACTGGCTCACCGGAGACTGCCTTGGCTAAACTCATGCTGCGAAATGCTGAAGTATTCACCGGGGAACGCTTCCTGGGGCCCCGAGACATCTGCATTACTGACGGATTCGTCACCGATGTTTCGCATCCGTCTTTAGCTGTTGAGGGTAATGCCCCTGAATACGACCTGAGCGGCATGTGGCTGCTGCCTGCGCTTTTCGACCTGCACGCGCACTTGCGCGAGCCAGGCTTCCCAACTAAAGAAACAATCGCCACAGGCCTCGCCGCAGCTGCGATGGGAGGCTTCGGCGCGGTCGTGACGATGCCCAACACCGAGCCGCCCTGCGACAGCGTTAGTGTGATGAAGCTTCAGCTGCAGCTTCGTGACGCCGCGATGCATACGGCAGGCAAGCCTTTGCCAATGCTTCTTCCTTCATGCGCAATGACAAAAGACCGCGCAGGACATGAGCCCGCGGATTTCGCAAAGCCTGTCGCCGATGGGTGCGTAATCTTCACCGACGATGGTAGCGATGTTGACGATGACGTCGTGCTTACAGAGGCCATGAAAGCGTTTGCTGAAGCCCAAGTCAAAGAAGGCGGCGCTATCCCGCGACTAATGTTCCACGCGCAGAAGCAAAGCTTGATGTGCAATGGAGTAATGCATGAGGGCGCAACAAGCGTGCGGCTTGGCCTGCCGGGAATTCCCCGCGAAAGCGAGGACGAGGCAGTTGAGCGCGCAATATACTTCGGGCTTGAATACAACGCGCCTGTGCACATTACGCACATCACGACGGCGGGCGCGGTGGAGATAATCAGGCGCGGGAAGGCGCAATACGACTTTGTAGGGATGAAGGGCTGGCTCACCTGCGACGTCACGCCGCACCACCTCACGTTCATCGATGAAGACGTAGAACGCCTCGGCGCGCTCGCCAAATGCAACCCCCCGCTGCGCGAAGCATCCGACCGCGATGCGCTGCGCAAGGCATTGCTTGACGGCACGATCGATTGCATTGCCACAGACCATGCGCCGCACACGGAAGACGAGAAAGCTCTGGGGATGCTGGACGCTCCGTTCGGCATCACCGGCCTTGAAGTTGCACTCAGCGCCAGCCTGAACGCCATCGGCGGCGGGATGGATGAAGCGGCGATAGTGATGCACGCGCTGACGCTGTCACCATCGCGGCTCGCTGGAGCTACAAGTTGCGCGGGTCTGATTACCGAAAGCGGCAACGCAAACTTGTGCATCCTTGACCCAAACGAAACATGGCGCGTGGACCCGTCGCAATTCGCGGGCAAGTGCAAAGTGTCGCCGTACGCGGGGATGGTGCTGCGCGGGCGGGTAAAAGCGCTTATACTTGAAGGCACGCTGGCATGGGGCGCTCTCCCCGGCGGCGCGAAAGGCACACAATGAAGAAGACGCTGCTCATTTTGGATAACGGCGAGAAGTTCACTGGCACGCTTGTCGGCAAGCCCGGCACGACCACCGGCGAAGTCGTGTTCAACACGGCGATGACCGGCTACCAGGAAATCCTCACTGACCCGAGTTACGCCGGCCAAATAATCATCTTCACCTTCCCCCTCATCGGCATCTACGGCGTAAGCCCCGAAGACGACCAGAGCCGCGACATCTTCGCGCGCGGCCTCGTCATCTCCGAATACAGCCCCTACCGCGACAACTGGCGCGCCGACCGCCTCCTGCAGGACAAGCTGCTCACAACCGAGACGACCGGCATAAGCGGCATAGACACGCGCTACCTCACGCAGGCTATCCGCAACGCCGGCGAGATGAAAGCCATCATCACGAGCGAGCTTGGCGAGAAGGAAGCGGTTGACGCCTTGCACAACGCGCCGGTGCTCTCGCAAGAAGACGTGGTGCGCGAAGTCGTCACGCCCGAGCCCTACGACTGGCCGCATAACGGCGCGAAGTTCCGCGTCGCGGCGATGGACTTCGGCATCAAGTACGCGATACTTGACTGCCTCGCGCAGCGAGGGTGCCACGTGCGCGTGTTTCCGGCGGCGGCGGCGCTTGATGAAATACTCGCCTTCAAGCCGCACGGCGTGTTCATAAGCAACGGCCCCGGCGACCCTGCGAGGCTCGCCTTTTGCTTTGAAACCGTGTGCGCGCTGTCAAAGAGCCTGCCGACCTTCGGCATCTGCCTGGGCCACCAAATCCTCGCGCTCGCCTACGGCCTGCAAACCTACAAGATGAAGTTCGGCCACCGGGGCGCGAACCACCCCGTGCGCGACCTGCTAACCGGCCGGGCGCACATCACGAGCCAGAACCACAGCTACGCCGCAGTGCTGCCCCCGGGCATTGACGCCGCCGCCGCGCGCGAGCCGTTCGCCGTAGGCGACGGGCTGGTCATTGACAAGGTGCACATCAACGACGGCACGGTTGAGGGTATGCACCACGAGGCGCACCCCTTTTTCTCCGTCCAGTACCACCCCGAAGGCCACCCCGGCCCCGAAGACAACTACTACCTCTTCGACCAGTTTGTCGGCATGCTGGGGTAGGGGCTAGGGCAGTTTTCGGGAATATCCAGTTTTCCGGGCTAACCAGTTGTAAATCCAGCAGATTCCCGATATACTATATATGTCCTCTGCCTAGTGCAGGGGATCCGAATTGGCGTTGCCGCTTCGCCTACGTAGCGGCATTTTGATTCACACCCATCTGCAACTCCTGACGATCTGCTGATACGCGCTTAAACAACCTGGCTTAGTAGATTTATCAACGCACATTGTTGTGCAAAAATAGCTTACTGGCCTATTCCTGTTTCGTCTAAGCACTACACAATAAGGAGTGCTATGTTCAATGATCCTATAGGTGTCCGCCACGCCGTTGTTATCGAAGCTTCTTTCGTCGGTGAAACGGTCAGCGCTTATTTCGGTAATCATGGGCAAGATCCAACTAATCCTTTCTAGGCGACAAGCATTCCATTGCCGAGTTGAATCCTGCGCACTTGCAGCCCGAGAAAAAGCGTGTTCAAAATCTCTCGAGATGAACGAAATGCTTGAACCATCCCAGATTATATGAGGACTTGGAGCCGTTAAGTGTTCAAGAAAATACGCCCGATAATAGTCGACATTCGGATATCCAAACGCATCGCTGATCTGTAAAAGAGGAGGTAGCTGCATTACCAACGGCCTCCGGGATGAAAGCGAAAAACGTTGAATTTCTCGTCGCACCTATCTGTTGGGTTGCCTAGAGGGTGTTTTAGGCAAGCCTCTGCGTGTGACAGCAGTTGGCCTTTAGCTTTACTTTCCGTGTGACCGTTAGCCCTCGCCCCAACCGCTCCTAATAATAGATCGGCCAACTGAATCAGGTCTACTTGCACCGAAGGTAAGGCCTGTAAATGTTCTATGCTGGCGGCAAGGTTAGACCACTGCAAGTACTTTCGTAGTACTTCAAGCCTATCTCGTTTCCTGTTAGTTTTTAAATCCACGAATACGCGATATGTATTACCGTCTTCTAACCAGTGCTTGATGAGCTGGTAGTAGAACTTATAGAACATTAGCTCGTTGTCGCCATCATGGAACTTGACGGAATCAAGCTCCGTGTTCTTTAGTACTATCGTTCTGAATCTAAGCGCATCCTCTCGGAAAAAATAACTGATGAGGTCCATGTAGAAGCCAATGTATCTTTCGCTTACTTTAGTCCACTTGAATTCGCTGTAAAGATTGTGCTTAGCGCGAATGCTCTTAATCTCAGCCTTCACGCTAGCCCGATGGGCAGCGTCCAGCCATATCCCACCTATAAGAGCGAAGCCACTGCTAGTCTTATCCTTATCGTAAAACAGTTCCTGACGGCTTTCGTCACAGTAGATCTCGTAGCTAGCCATTGCTCAATACCTCCGCTTGAAACAGCATGTGCATCTCCCCTGACAATCAGAGAGTGTCACCTGTCTAGAAGGTTCTTCGGTAAACTCCTTAGGCATATCCCCGGGCGGATTGTAGCACATCAGAACCGGGCTAAAGCCACGGCCTACGGTTCTTCCTGATATAATCCCCTCCGTATCTTCTACATGGCTAACGGAGGCACAACGCAATGGAGTTTCTGAAACTGCTCACGGAGACGCCGGGGATTTCCGGGCGCGAGGAAAAGGTGCGCGAAGTAATTAAGAAGCACACGAAGGGCTGGTGGGACGCGCTGGAGGAAGACGCCATCGGCAACATCATCGGCTTTATGAAAGCCGCCAAGCCCAAGCGCGGCGCGAAGGAAAAGTCGGTCATCATCTCCTGCCACATTGACCAGATAGGCTTCTACGTGCGCTACGTGGACGACCTGGGCTTCGCGTGGATAAACCCCGCCGGCGGCTTTGACGCGCGCGTGCTGTTCGCCCGTCGCGTGAAGGTCTTCACTTCCGACGGCAAGGAGCTGCCCGGCGTGCTAAACCCGCCGACCAAGCCGATACACATGCTTACCGCCGAGGAGCGCAACAAGATACCGCCGGTGGGCGAGTTCGCCGTGGACATGGGCCTTGCGCCGAAGAAGGCCAAGCAGCTCGTGAAGCCGGGCGACCCCGTCGTGCTGGAGCAGACGACAATAGCGATGGGCGACCTCGTGTGCGGCCAGGCGATGGACAACCGCATCAGCCCGTGGGTAGCGCTCAACGCGATTGAGAAGGCGCGCGGCAAGAACGCCTACGACATCTACTTCGTCGGCAGCGCGCAGGAAGAAGTCGGCATTCGCGGGGCGCAGGTCGCAGCGAACAACATCAAGGCTGACGTGGGCATCGCCATTGACGTGACGCTGGCGGTGGATGTGCCGCGCGTGATGAAGGAAGACCAGGTGAGCCGCCTGGGCGACGGCATCGGCATAAAGTGGATGGACTCGTCGGTCATAACGACGCGCTCGCTGTTTGACGAGTTCATCGCGCTTGCCGAGAAGAAGAAGATAAAGTTCCAATACGAAGTTATGCCGCTCGGCGGCACGGACACGGCGATGCTGCAGCGCTTCGGAAACGCCAAGCGCGTGATATGCCTGTCTGTGCCGACGCGTTACGTGCATACGCCGGTGGAAACTGTGCATATGAAGGACCTGCAGGCGGGCGCGGACTTGCTGGCAGCTTGGCTTATGGGCGGCTAGTCGGCTAACCCAGCGCGACGTCAAGAATCATCATCAAGGCGAAGCCTATCATCAGTGCGATGGCAACCTGGTCGTTGTGCTCGCCGTGCTGCGCTTCGGGTATGACTTCTTCCACGATGACGTAGACCATCGCGCCTGCCGCAAATGCCAGCGCGTAAGGGAGAAACGGCAGCGCGATAATCACTGCCACGGCCCCGATAACTGCCGCTATTGGCTCCACGAAGCCGGAGAACTGCCCCCACAAAAAGCTTCGTTTGGCTGAAAGCCCAGCGCGCCTCAGCGGGAAAGAAACCGCCATGCCTTCCGGGAAGCTCTGCATGCCCATGCCCAATGCAAGCGCGACAGCGCCGCCTAAACTCGCGGTTGAAAGATCCGCCGCAAGCGCGCCGAATGCGACTCCGACTGCGAACCCTTCAGGGATGTTGTGCAACGTGATTGCGAGGACTAGGAGGGTAGTGCGGTGCCAGGCGGTCTTCATCCCTTCGGGCGCCAGCTCGCACCCCTTGCGCCCGCTGGAGCCGCCAACTTCAGCCTCCTCAACGCCATCGCGGTCCTCAACGCCGCTTGGCCCTGTCGCGATGTGAAGGTGCGGAAGAATCGCGTCCACAAGCCTGAGGAACAAGCCGCCAAGAAGGAAGCCAATCACTACGGGGATGTATGCGGGAAGCGGACCGTCTTCTGCCAGTTCAAGCGCGGGGGCCAAGAGAGACCAGAAGCTTGCGGCAAGCATGACCCCTGCCGCAAAGCCGAGCATTGCATCCAGAAACTTCCTGCTCAGCTCGCGCCTCAGGAAAACAAGCGCAGCACCCAGCGCAGTCATACCCCAAGTGAACATTCCTGCCAGCAATGCCAGCAGGACAGGGTCTAGGTTCATTAGTGCTGATAGCGGCTGCATAACGGGTAATATCCTGTTAGGCGTAGATATAACTTACCGGGGGCCTTTTTTCCTAGTAATTTTAAACTCGCTCAGGTCGCTTAGCTGCACCCGATATTTACGGATATGCGGTATGAGCAAGGCGATTCCTTTTGAGCCCAAGGCTAGCATGCCTACGACGGCCTGGATGAAGGCGATGCGCGAGATCGCAAGAAGCGTTTCATCGTCAAGATGCTCCCAGTTCACGATTAGCTTCTTCAGCAATGGCAAGGCGATAACGCCCCAGATTATAAGCAACCCAGCGGTAACCAGCAGGAATACTGCCAGCCAGCGTGCGTCCTTCTTCTTTATCTGGCCCCGCCCAGGAATGATGAGAATGGCGAAATACAGCCCCATAGACAATGCAAGGAACAACTGCTGCGCGAGGCCGAATGCTTCTTCCGTGTAACGCGTCTTGTAGTAAACGAGCAGCGGTATCAGCCCGACGGTGATGACCAGCCCTAATACGCTGAACCAGCGGTAGAGCTTCCCAACGTCAAGCTTGGGATTGTGTAGCGGTTTAGCGCGCTTTTTCCTGATTGCTTAATGATACTTCCGAGGGGCGGCAAATGTAAAACGCCATAGCGCAGCCATGCGCAGGGTGAAAAGCTAACATTGACATAAGCCGAGTGCCAATCTATTATTGCCGGACTCGGCAATGGGCGCTTTGGCTCGCTTGAACTCGCCACTGCAGCCTGAGCCGGGAAAGTTGTATGCGAAGCCCCTGCCTGACGGCAATACGCTTCCGGAGCATACCTTTGGATTTAAATTACAGCTATATGCAATACAACTGGGTTGCCCTGTTTCTTATAGGGGCATTCATCCTCATGCTTGTGATGCTCGGGCTAGCGGCTATCCTGCGCCCACACAAGCCCGACTTTTCTAAACTGACGACATACGAGTGCGGTGAGGAGACGCTTGGTCCATCATGGGTTCGCTTTAACACGCGCTACTATACAATTGCGCTGATTTACGTGGTCTTCGCGGTTGACGTTATATTTATCTTCCCCTGGGCAGTAGCCTTTCGCCTGCTGACCTTTGGCGACACGCGCGTATTTTTTGCCCCCATAGGCCGCGCCGCGTTAGGGGAAATGATAATATTTCTTGGAGTGCTTCTCATCGCATGGCTTTATGCGTATAAGAGGGGGGCGTTGGATTGGGTTTAATTGACGGCCACAACTTTGACCCCCAACAGGGCAAGCTGCCCGGTATTGTCCTAACCAGTTTGGACTGGATAGTGAACGTCGCCCGCCGAAACAGCGTCTGGCCGCTCACGATGGGGCTGGCTTGCTGCGCAATTGAGATGATATGCACGAGTGCCGCGCGCTATGACATTTCCCGCTTCGGAATGGAAGTTTTCCGACCCAGCCCGCGCCAGGCGGATTTGATGATAGTAGCCGGCACGGTCAGCTATAAGATGGCGGCCCGAGTGAAGCGCATCTATGAGCAGATGCCCGAGCCAAAATATGTCGTAGCAATGGGGAGCTGCGCAAATTCCGGCGGCCTGCATGCTGACAGCTACAGCGTACTTAGGGGCATAGATAAAATACTTCCGGTAGATGTTTATATACCGGGCTGCCCTCCGCGCCCAGAAGCTTTGCTGAATGGCTTAATCACTCTTCAGAGGCGCATAGACAAGCAGACGCTGCACCGGGGAAAACCGAACTTTGTTTTCGCCAACAGGCTAGGCGAAGGAAGCCACCAGATTTTACCGGAAGCTGCGGTTGAGATTGAGGCCGCGCGTCTAATGGGTATTGACCTAACGAAATGACTCCCACTCTCAATAAGCCGGATTTTGCGCCGATACTTGTTGAACGGATAAAGTTTCCGTACGAGTACGATGCCTCCAGGCAGATACTTAGGCTTGACGCCGAACACCTGCCCAGCCTGTTCCCCGTGCTCAAAGGAGACGAAAGGCTAGCGTTTGATTACTTGCGCGGCCTGACCGGCAAAGAGCAGCCGGAAGGGGTTTATCACGTTGTTTATATGCTTGCGTCAATCAGCCTGCGCCACGACCTGCTGGTAGTCGCAAAAGCGCCTGAGAGCATGCAAGTGCCCAGCGCAACGCCATATTGGGCGAGCGCTGATTGGCTAGAGCGCGAAACCTACGACATGTTTGGCATCGTCTTTACCGGCCATCCCGACCTTCGCCGCATATACATGGAGGAAACAGTTTCATTTTTCCCGCTGCGCAAAAGCTTCAAGGTGCTTCAGGTAGTGAACCTCTACGATTTAGGCGGGGCGGAAAGGGACTTCGCAAAGCCAAAGAAAGAAACTCCTAAGCCTGCCGTGTCGGCGAAGGATGCGGAGAAGTTATGAACCCGCTATACGGCCAGCCGGACTTGATGGAGAAGCGTCAAGACGACCTTCACACGCAGGAATTGACGCTTAACGTAGGCCCACAGCACCCATCAACGCACGGCGTCTTGAGGCTTGTGATAGTTAGCGACGGCGAAATAATTAAGTCTGTTGAGCCGCACTTAGGCTTTCTTCACCGCGGGATGGAAAAGAACTCCGAAAGCCGGGAATACAGAATGCTTGTCCCGCTTTGGGACCGCGCAGATTACCTATCGGCTATGCACATGGATTACATGGTCTCTAGCGCGGCTGAAGCCCTGATGGAGATTGAGGTTCCGCGCCGGGCGGAGTACATCCGCGTAATAATGCTGGAGCTGCAACGCATAGCAAGCCATTTATTTTGGTTCGCCAGCATCGCGCTGGATTCTGGGGCAACTACCCCTATGTTCTACGCTTTCCGCGAGCGCGAGAAAGTTATTGATTTGTTAGAACTCGTCAGCGGAGCTAGGCTTCTCTACAACTACATCCGTCCCGGCGGCTTGCGCAACGACATAGACGCCCGTTTTATAGAGAATACATCTAAGTTCCTGAAGACATTCCCTGCTTACCTTGACGAGTGTGAGCAGATTTATTCGGGCAACGCCATCTTCATCAACCGCGCGCGGAAAGTTGGCGTTTTAACGAAGGAAGCCGCTATTGCTTATGCTACCAGCGGGCCTGTGCTGCGCGGAAGCGGAGTGCCTTGGGACTTGCGCAAAGACGAGCCTTACTCCGTTTACCCAGAGTTCAGCTTTGACATTCCAATTGGCGAGAACGGCGATGTCCTTGACCGCTACCAGGTTCGCTTTTACGAAATGCGGATGTCTGCTGAGATTGTGCGCCAGGCGTTAGAAGGGCTGCCAGAAGGCGGGCATACCGCTAAACTTCCATCCGTTATTAAGCCAAAGGCAGGCGAAGTGTATGTGCGCCAAGAAGCATCGCGCGGCGAGCTTGGATGCTACCTCGTCAGCGAAGGTGGCAGCAAGCCCTGGCGCTTTCATGTGCGCCCCCCGAGTTTCGTCAACCTCGCTGCGCTAAACAAAATGGCGCGCGGACACCTGTTCGCTGACCTGATAATGATATTCGCGAGCCTTGATGTCGTGCTTGGAGACGTGGATAAATGATTGTAAGCAGCACGACAATCTGGGAGGCTTTACGCGGCTTGCTGCTGGGATGGGGGATTCCCTACGCCTGGGCGCAAGCAATCATGCTTTTTGTCGCTTTCTTAACCGTTGCGCTCTTCATCATTATCACCGTGCTTCTGCTCACCTTGCTAGAGCGCAGGCTTATCGGCTGGATTCAGCTTCGCCCCGGCCCGAACAGAGTTGGTGGAAGGACAGGTATCCTCCAGCCCATCGCCGACGCGCTCAAGCTCCTATTCAAAGAAGACATTATTCCCCTCAATGTCGACCGCCCCAGCTACCTTTGCGCCCCATATGTGGTGTTCATTCCAGTGATGCTCATGTTCGTGGTGCTTCCTTTCGGGATTTCCATCATCAATGGGGCCTACAAGTACATCATCATTTCCGACCTTAATATCGGCCTCGTATACATCATCGCGCTTGGCTCAATTCAAGTCATAGGCATAATTATGGCGGGGTGGGGGTCGGGTAACAAATACGCGTTGTTCGGCGCAATGCGCTCCGTAGCCCAGATTATCAGCTACGAGGTGCCGATGGTGCTGTCGCTGATTAGCGTTGCGTTGTTTGCCGGCAGCCTGTCGCTGATTGATATTGTCCAGGCGCAGAGCACACTGTGGGCATTTATCCCGCTTTTCCCCGCGTTCATTATTATGCTTATAACAGCGATTGCGGAAACCAACCGCTGCCCGTTTGACCTGCCTGAGGCTGAGAGCGAAATTGTTGCTGGCTTTCACATTGAATACAGCGGGATGCGTTTTGCGCTGTTTTATCTGGCGGAATATGTCTCCATCTTCGTGATGAGCTCCCTTATAACAATCTGCTTTTTTGGCGGATGGAAAGGCCCGATGTTCCTTGGCGAATCAGGCCTTTGGTTTACGAGCATGTTTTGGTTTATGGCAAAGACGTTCTTCTTCGTCTGGTGCTTTATCTGGTTCCGAGGCACATTTCCGCGCATCAGGGTTGACCAGCTCATGGTTTTTGCCTGGAAATTCCTGCTGCCGGTCGCGGTCCTACAGCTTATTTATGTTGGATGGGCCATTACTTACCGAAACCCGGTGTTTTCCGCCTTCCGCATTCCGTCAAACAGCGCGCTTCAGGCTTATAAAGGCGAACTAGCCAGCTACGACTATATGACGATGGGCGGCGCGCTCAAGGTTCTCACTACATCCGAACAAGTAGCGTTTGGCATTAGCGTCATCGTTGCCATCGGAGTTGCGCTTTTCCTGGCAGCGATTCTCTGGCGGACGTATCTCGGCTACAAGCCAAGCCACGTTTTCACAATGGAACTAGCCCAAAAGGGGAGGGAAAACGATGACTGAAGAAACTAACATCAGCATCCTGCCTGAGCCTGAAGCTGCTAGTGAATACCACGAAAAGCCGTTCGCTGAAACCGTTTCCAGCGGGTTTAAAGTGTTTGCGCTATTCGCAATCGGATGGTTTCTGATAGTCTTCCTGATTCTGAAGGGGCTTCACCTTCTTGATGAAACCGCAGGTCTTACTTTGAGCGGAAAGATCGTTCTTGCTCTAGTCGCAGGCACGCCTCTCGTCCTGGCTTTGTTAGTCCTTCTCCGCTTTTACTGGTGGCTTAGCCTTTACATGGCGCACTTCAGCATCTGGGGGCGCGCCCTGAACTGGGCGAAGTATTTCTGGTTTGTGGCGCTTATAGCCTCTACGTATGCTTACATAGACCCGCTTGACAACGTTGGGAGGAGTATCGCCCGCGCGCTTCCCATAGACCAGCTAGCGGTATACGGAATACCTCCGTTCAATCCAGCGTTAGTGCTTTTCCGGCTTGTTGTGCTTCTCCTGATTTTGCTTTTCTGCTTTAGCTACATCAAGCTTGCTGCGGAAATTGCATGGAACTGGATGAAGGAAGCCTGGGAGATGGCGGTGTCATTTCCTCAAGGGCTTGTGATAAGCGCTACGAACTTTCTTCGCCCGAATATATGTGTTGAGTACCCCGAATACCGGGACGAGCTTCCTGAGAACTTTCGTGGTCGCCATTTGCTGGCCTCGGATGATAGCGGCAAACACTTGTGCATCGCATGCCGCGCGTGTGAGCGCGCTTGCCCGGACAGGCTCATTCTCATCTCCGCAGTCCGCAATCCAGAGACCAAGAAGCTTGAGCTTACCGGCTTTCTACTTGACAATTCTAGGTGCTGTTTTTGCGGGTTGTGCGAAGACTCCTGCCCAACCTATGCCGTGCGGCATACAACTGACTTTGAGTATTCGTGTTACGACCGAAGCGACTTGGTTTTGGATCTTTTTGGGGAATACATTGTGCGCACCGCGGAGGCGCGCGGCAAGCTAGGAGGTGCCAATGTCAGCTGAAACTATCATCATCTGCTATTGGTGGTTCTTCACGCTTGCGATTGTGTTGGGCGCTATTGGCACGGTCACTTTCCGCAGCCTCTGGCACGCCGCGCTCTCGCTGACAGTCACACTTGCAGGGGTTGCGGGGTATTTTGTGCTGCTCAACGCTGAGTTCTTGGCGGCTGTCCAGGTCATCATCTACATCGGCGCAGTTATGGTCTTGATTATCTCAGCTATTCTCGTTTCGCAAAACATTATGGGGCGCGAGATCAGGCAGACAAACTCGCTCGTGCTTCCCGCCGCAGTGTCTTGCGCGGGGCTTTTCGGCATCCTAGTTTATGCAAATATGCGCACAGCCTACGCTTTCACGCCTGAAGGCAGTTGGCTTCCCAGCAACACGCTGCAAATCGGCTGGAGTCTTATGGCGACATATACCCTGCCGTTTGAAATCGCTGGCCTGCTGTTATTCATGGCAATGATGGGGGCGATAATCATCTCCCGAAAGGAAACGCCTAATGATTGAGCACAGCATTTTCGCGCTCATCTTGCAGCAGGCGCCCTTGTCCTTCGCTGAGACGATGAAGCTGTTTTCCGCGTTTGTTCAGAGCTTCTTTACCGAATTCGGCCCCAGGCAGTTTTTCACAGTAGGGTCATTCCTGTTCTGCATTGGGCTCTACGGCGTGCTTGTGCGCCGCAACGCGATTGCGATTCTGATGTCTACGGAGCTGATGCTCAACGGCGTTAATGTGTTGTTTGTCATGTTTAACCGCTGGTGGGGGCTTAAGGTTACGCGCGCGGCTTTTACCAGCGCCGAGCAGGTGCTATCCCCAGTTGGGCAGATATTTACGATTTTCGTGATCATCATCGCCGCGGCGGAAGCGGCGGTAGGGCTTGCGATTATTATCGCCATGTACCGCGCCCGCAAGTCCGTAAACGTGGAAGACTTTAACCTAATGAAGTGGTAACTTGATGACGGCTGTTATGCACAACATTGCTTGGGTAGTGCCAGCGCTTCCGCTGTTCTCCTTCCTCGCCGTCATATTCTTCGGCTACCGGCTAAAAGACCGCGCCTCCCACTTGCTCGCCACCTGGATGATGATGCTTACGATAGCTATTAGCTTTATCATCCTGCTGGAGAAGGTTGTCGGTGCTGCGCCAGCGAAGTTTATCCAGACGTTTCCCTGGATACTCGTCGGGAACTTAGAAATCCCCTTTACCACCAACATTGATAACATTGCGGCTATAACCCTTTTCATGGTCTCGGTTACTGCGGGGATGATTCACCTCTTCTCGCAGGGCTATATGAAAGGCGACGTTCGTTACAGCCGCTTTTTCGCCCTAATATCCCTTTTTAGCTTTTCAATGTTCGGCGTGGTGCTCACGGACCACTTTATCTCCTTCCTAGTGTTTTGGGAAATAATGGGCTTTTGTTCCTATGCCCTCATTGGCTTCTATTTTGAGAAGCGCAGCGCGCAGCTAGCCATGAAGAAAGCCTTCATCGTAACCCGCATAGGCGATGTCGGCATGCTTTTAGGCATTTTCTTGCTTTACTTCGCAGGAGCGCCGCTTCGCTTTTCCGAGATGGTTAGCTATTTTGAGCCGGGGAACCTGCCGCTGAGCGCAGCTGTAACAACCACTATCGGTTTGTTGCTTTTCTGTGGATCTGTCGGCAAGAGCGCGCAATTCCCCTTGCACGTATGGCTTCCCGACGCGATGGAAGGCCCTACACCTGTGAGCGCATTGATTCACGCAGCGACGATGGTCTCTGCAGGCGTATTCCTCGTCATCCGCATCTTCCCAATCATCAATGCGAGCCCGGCAACCATGGCCGTAGTCGCATCCATTGGTGCACTCACTGCACTCATTACTGCGCTGGTCGGCCTTGTAATGAATGACATCAAGAAAGTCCTGGCGTATTCCACGATGAGCCAGCTAGGGTATATGTTCCTCGCCCTCGGGGTTGCGGGTTACACTGCGGGCGCGTTCCACCTCATCAACCACGCGTTCTTTAAGGCTTGCCTGTTCCTTGGCAGCGGCTCAGTAATCCTGGGCTGCCACCATGAGCAGGATATGAGGCGCATGGGCGGCTTGCGCAAGTTTATGCCCCTCACATATGCTACTTTCCTCATTGCGTCACTTTCGTTGATGGGGATACCCCCGTTCTCCGGCTTTTGGAGCAAAGACGAAATTCTCACCTACGCGTTCGCAAGCGCGAGCGAGCACGGGGGTGCATACTGGCTGCTCTTTATCGCTGGCGAGTTAGTTGCGTTCCTTACTGCTGTATACATGACCCGTTTGCTGATACTTACTTTTGCAGGCAAGTATCGCGGTAACGACGAGCCTGGGGAAGGTTACTTGTCAGACAAGGCCGCGCTGTACGTAGAGCAAGCGAACTGGGAAACCAGCCAGTACGGCGAGAGCTTGGGCGGGCTGGAAACGCTTTACCGCGAGAATAGTGTTCAAAGCCCGCATGACGGTCATTCTAAGGATGCGCACGCACATGGGCATCACATTCACACCCCCAAAGAGTCGCCTTGGGTAATCACGGCTGCGCTTGTTGCGCTTGCCGCGTTTGGAGGCTTTTTTGGGTTATTAGGTGCAGTGCCGTTAGGCATCCACTGGTGGAAGGATTTCATTCACTTCGGTTATGGCTCTCACGAGAGCGTAAACTGGCTGGTGATGGGAATCTCAACGGCAATGGCTTTCGGAGGTCTGCTCACCGGCTACCTAATCTGGGGGTTGAAACTTCCGCTTTTCCATACGCTTCACAAGCTCTCGCCTGTGAAAGTAATCCAGAACATTCTTGCGCACAAGTACTACCTTGACGAGTTCTACAATGGCGTTATTGTGCGCGGGCTAGTGCTCGCCGCAATCGGCATTTGGAAGTTTGACATTTGGGTTATTGACCTTATTGTGAATGCGGTAGGATCCGGCTCCAAAATGCTTGCTTACGCCTACGCATGGTTTGACCTATGGGTTGTTGACGGGCTAGTGAACCTAGCAGGCATGATGTGGCTTGGGATGAAAAAGTGTATCCGCCCCGTGCAGAGCGGGTATGTGCAGCACTACATATTGGTCATCGTGATAACCGCGCTGGTTTTTTGGGCGGCCAAGTACGTATTCTGATTGAAAGGGAACGAGTATGTCTGAACGCAGGAAATTGGTAATGACCGAGTTTTGGAGGCAGGCTGTAACGGTCCTCCTCTGGGTCGCAGTCATAGTTGTGCTAACTATGCTTGCCGGCGTGAGCGATGTGATTGCGGCCTTTACGAACTTCTTCCGCAACCCGGTTAACCTCAGCATATTTACACCCTTCATCGGCGCCATCGCAGTTATGTTCATTGACTACCGCAAGCCTGGGATGATTAGAGGCTGGGCGTTAGCTTTCACGGTTATTCCTTTGGTAATCACTGTAGGGCTTTGGCAGGGATGGTGGACGTTCCTAGCGCAGTTTGTCAGCCCGGGGAGCTTCCTGGGCGAAACGATGCGTGTTTGGGCGCGCTTTGTCCCCGACGTAGACCAGTTCAACTACTTCCTAGACCGCACCTGGATTGATATTCTCCGCGTGAATTATACCATCGGGCTAGACGGGCTTTCATTCCCTCTATTCCTTCTTACCGCTTTCATTAGCGTCCTGGCATGCATCGCGAGCTTCGGTATTAAAGAGCGCGTAAAAGAGTATTTTGTTCTTTACCTGCTGCTGGTAGGCGGCATGCTCGGAGTGTTCGCCGCACTGGACTACTTCCTTTTCTACGTGTTCTGGGAAGTAAGCCTGGTGCCGATGTACTTCCTAATTGGCATTTGGGGCGGCCCGCGCAAGATGTACGCGGCCATTAAGTTCTTCCTGTATACCCTTTTCGGAAGCATCTTTATGCTAGTGGGCATCATCATGATGTTCCTATTCGCCGGCGTCCAGAGCTTCTCTATGATGGAGCTGGCAATAGCGCCAGGCCTTAAGGCAATGCCTGACGGGATACGGCTGCTTGTGTTCGCGGGCTTCTTCCTCGCATTTTCCATCAAGGTGCCGATATTCCCCTTCCACACCTGGCTTCCTGACGCCCATGTTGAAGCGCCAACGCCTATCTCCG
>JBBIJQ010000019.1:0-35432 GCA_037445915.1 Planctomycetales bacterium
TGTCGCCCTCAAAGCCGTTAAAAGTCGCCATGAACAAAGGCGGGTTCTCGCGCATGCGCTCCATCGCCTGCTGGCCAAAGCCGGGGCCGGGACGGCCTTCGCCACGTTGGCCGAAGGGGCTATCATCTCTCCTGCCCTGGCCGCGCAATCCCTGGCCATCGCCGTTGCGCCGCTCGCGGACTTTGTCGCCAAGCTGCTTGCGCAGGGCTTCTGCTGCTTCGCGGGTCATCATCGCACGCAGCACGTATTCGTTATCCTCAAAGCTTGTGATGAGAACAACCTCGTCGCCCTTCTTGAAGTTGCTCGCTTTCGCGCCACGGTCTTTGCCTTTAAGAAAGCGCGAGTCGTCACTAAATGCAGCCGTAATCGTTTTAGGCGGGTTTTCCATCGGGCCATCGCGGGGGACGAGGACTTCTGTTACGGCGACAGTAACTGCCTTGCCGCTAATGCTGTCAACCGTGCCCCGGACAATCCGCATGTTGGGGTTTCGCTCGCCGCCAAAGCCCATTCCTGCTTTTTGGGCATATGCGGCGCTGGCGGAGATGATTATCAAGCCCGCCAATATAAACAGTGAGATCCTTTTTATCATAGTAAGGGTTCCTCCATTTCCGGTGTGCTAATAACATAGACGCGCGGAGAGCGAAGATGTTCACGGCGGGCTTGCAGGCGCGCGAGCGGTTCTAATCCAGCGCGGCGAAGACGAGGTTGGCAGGGAAGTGGGACCCGCCGGCAGGGATGGTGACTAGGTTAATCTCGCGGTTCTCATAAGGCCCCAGCGTCAAAACTTTTATTTGGTAGGGGTCGCGGGCTCGGACCATAGGCGTGCGAACCAGTTCGCCGTTTATGAGAAATACTGCCATCGCATCGCCTGCGGTTGCGTCAAACGAAATGGCCACGGTGCGGCTGTATCCCACGTTGTTTATGAGCGACACCCGGTATTCCAAAAGCACCCCGTAATCGCCCATCAGCGGGCGGCCTCGGTGGTCAAATGTCTCGCCTTTCCCAACACGAAGGAATAGCCAATTGCCATCCAAGTCGTAGGAGTCGTTGCGCGATGTAGCGCCGGGATGGTAGCGCGGGGAATAATGCGCGCCCGGCGCGCCGCCAGTGTTTCCTGCAATGTAAGCGTTGTTAGCCGGAGAGCCAGGCTTCTCTGCTACAACAGAAACGCCTACTTCACCGTTGGTTAGCATATGCAGGTCTATCAGCCCGGAAACGGAATGGTCTGCGTTCGCCACGCGGCTAAAAAGCACAGTTGTTGCGTTTGGCGCTATCGTCAAGTAATAGCCTTGCCCGCGCCCGTAGCTGCGCAAGTATCGCTCTACTGAGGCGAAGCCGACTTGATAAGTGCTGATGTCCGGGCCGGCATTGCCTGCCCGGTAGAATACACGTTGGTTCGTGGATGACAGGTTGGCAAGCAAGATGCGAAAACGCAGTTTGTCGCCGCTGCGGTTTTGGTGATGGTAGGCGAGGCGCGCACGGTCACCGTTCACAAGGTGAGAGCCGTATAGCAAACCCGGCGTGTAAACAGACTCGGGGGCGTTGGAAAACAAAACCGCATTCGCATGGTCGCGGTAAGTAGAACCGCGAGAAACTGTGATGGGAATGTTACGGCTGACCTTTATGCGCGACGGAGAGTCCGCAATAACCTTGGCTTCCCAGCCGCTGCCAGATGCTGAAGGCGCGATATCCGAGAACTGGATTGTCGCGTCGGGCGCAACCGATGCGCTGGCGCTAAGCTGGATCAACATTGCTTCGCGCAACTCGCTCCGGTCTGGTAAGTCACCTGCAAGTTGAAGCTGAACCTTGTCGGGCAGGTAAGCCGCGAGCTTCCTTACTGTAAAAACGAGTTTCGCCTCGTTAGCGCCAGTGCGCAGGTGAATCTCGCCTTCGCCTTCCGATAATCCGCTGACTGTTACTGTCGTGCCGCGCACATCAATGCCGATGACTTCAGGCTTTGGGTTCAGCGCTTCTATTTCTGCGCCGCCAGCGCCTACGATGCGCACGGAGCGCTTCTCGCCGACTGGTATTAGCAGCTTGCCTGGGACTGCTGCAAACGGCGGGTAGTTAATCGCCTTGCGCAGCCGTGAGACGATAGTCCCTGCGATCTGGCTTACCGGCACGTTCGGCGAAGTTATTTCGGCCGTGGGTATTTTAAACTCAACTTTCGCTGAGACTTTGATTGTAAGCACAGACTTCGCAACCTTAATGCTCTCTGGCGCGAAGATGCTGGCTGACGTGCTGCGCACTTCGCGCGCCATCGCGTTGGCCAGGTTGGTCAAGACCGCCTGGTTGGTGGCGGAGTAGGCCAATACGATTATCTCAGCCGCGTTCACCGTAAGCGTAACCCTGTTTCCGTCCGCGCTTACATCCGTAACAAATTCCGCGCGCGCAGGCGCAGCCCCTAAAAAGAGCAATGGGATTGCCAACACAACAAGGATAAGCATTCGCACGAACAGAGATTATAGCAGCAGTAAAAAAACGAACCCCCCTTTCGGGGGGTATGGGGGATTATGGCCAGACAGCACCAATTGTAAAGGTACATCTGTCACTAAGTTAGACTCTCCTCGGCGGAAAATGTTCCCGCTGGCGAGGGATAATTTTCCTGCTATTTGGTTTGCTTGCAGCCTCATCTGGTATCCTTTCCCCGTGCTTATCCGGGGTGCAGATGATTTGGAGTTTCCGCGAGTGCTGGAGCGGACGGCGGCGCACTGCCAGTCCGAAGCCGGCCGCAGGCGGATACTAGCTTCCGCGCCCAGCGGGGAACACGCATTCGTAGAGGCTCTGCTTGACGAAACCGCAGAGGGCATCCACTTCTGGCAGCGCACTCTCGCACCTGCATCTGTCAGCCTTTCGGCAATCCCCGAAACTACCGCTTTTGTTGGCGCATTCCAGGAAGGCATAGTTCCCGAGCGCGAGGACATCCTAGCCCTTGGCCGCTTCCTGCAAGTAAGCGAAAAGGCGCGCAAGCTCCTGCGCGAAATCACGCCTGATAGATCCCCGCGCTTGGCAACGCTGACCGCAGGCTTCGCGGACTTGAGTGCGCTCCTAACTGATTACGCCCGCATTTTCAACGAAGATGCCGAGGTGCGCGATAGCGCGTCCCGTCAACTTAAAGAATTGCGCCGCGACCTGTCAGGCTTGATGGGGAGCATTGAAGGGCGCATCCGCGGCCTTATCCGCCACCGCGCCCCTTCGCTCACTGAAGATATCCACCTCTCGATCCGCAACAACCGCCTAACGGTGAATGTACCCATCGGGATGCTTTCGCAGTTCAAGGGAATGGTCGTTGACTACTCATCGTCTGGCGCGAGCGTGTATGTGGAGCCTGGTGAAGTTGTGGAGATGAACAACGAGCGCCAGCAGCTCTTTCTCGCTGAGGAAATGGAGGTGCGGCGCATAATTCAGGAATACTCCGCGTTGGTGCAGTCGCGCCGTGATGAGCTTCTCGGCAACTATGAGACGCTGGCGGCGCTGGATGAGACACTAGGACGCGCGCGATACAGCATCGCTATAAGCGGAGTGCGCCCATCAGTGGATACTAGCGGGAGCATCATCCTTAAGCAGGCTCGGCATCCGCTGATGTTGGAAGGGTTCGTGCCTGAAGACTTCGCCTTTGAGTCGGAGCGCATCGCCATCGTAAGCGGCGTTAACGCCGGCGGCAAGAGCGTACTGCTGAAAATGGCTGGGTTGTTCACTCTGATGGCATACTGCGGTATCTTCGTCCCAGCGCAGGAAGGAACGACTGTCGGTATGCACAGCGGCGTGTTCGTGCAAATCGGGGATGAGCAAAGCGTTCTCAATAACCTAAGCACCTTTACTGCGCATGTCGCATTCCTGCGCGAAATGCTGTCGCAGCTTGAAGAGCGCGAAAGCGGCGGCCCCTTGGCACTGGTGCTGATGGACGAGCTGGGGACAGGCACAGACCCGCGCGAAGGCTCTGCTCTCGGATATGCTTTGCTTGAGCGCTTGCGCGAACTTCCCGCGAAGGTAATCGTGACGACGCACTACGACTTAATCAAAACGCTGGGCGAGCGCTATCCCGACTGCAAGAACTTCAGCCTCGCCTTTGACGAGGAGAAGTTGCGCCCTAGTTACCGCGTGCTGGACGGCATACCCGGGTCAAGCTTCGCGTTCCATATCGCGCGCAGCCAGGGGCTTTCGCAGAGCCTCATTGCGCGCGCGGTTGAGCTGGCAGCGGGAAAAGAAGAAGCGTTCGCAGACGTTGTGGAATCGCTGCGCAGGAAGCAGCAGGCGCTTGAGGGGGAGCAGCAGCAGGCGCGCCGCGAGCGCATCTCGTTGCAGAACAAGGCTGCGCAGGCTGACGAAGAACGCGCGAAGTTACTTGAGCGCGAGGCGCAACTTCGCAAGCAGATAACCGAACTGAAACGCGACTTTGAGGTGAAGACCGAGGAGTTCATCTCGCAGGCAAAAAAGCGCTTACGCGAAAAGCTAAGGGAATCTCGCGGCCGGAGCGGGCTGGAAGTCGCATCCGAGTTCTCCGCCGAAGTGCAGTCAAAGCGCGAAAGCGCGCTTGCGGGCCTTGAGCGCGAGCTTGGCATCGCCAGCACCAGTGCTTATGAGAGCGAGATTATGTTCGCGGTGGGCCAGAGCGTTCCCTTGCCGGAACATGGCGTTGTCGGCGAAGTCTTGGCCGTTGACCAGTCCCGGCAAACTCTTGAGTTGAACATTAGCGGGAAGATAATGAAACTCTCGTTTTCAAAGGCCGCCCAAATGATGCGCACACCAAGCCCGCGCGTCTCATCGTCCGCCAAGCACTTGCAGATGTCAGCCGTCGAGCAGCGTAGGCTGCGCGCGATGGGCAAGTCGCTGGACGCGGAAAACACCGGGGTGCTGTTCACGACCGCGCACCAGCTTGACTTGCACGGCCACACGAAGGAAGAAGCGTTGCCTAAGCTGGAGAAGTTCATCTCCGACGCCATCCTCAACGACTTCAGCTCTGTGATGATTATGCACGGGGTGGGGACGGGCGCGCTGAAGAAGTTCGTCTGGGAATGGCTACGCGCATCGCGCGACATCGCCCGCTTCCGCGAAGCCACCGCCGAAGAAGGCGGCAAGGGCATCACCATCGCTACGCTGAAGTAACGATAGAGAATCTCCTCCTAGAAAGCAGAAAAAGCTATCATATTGTGGTATCATAAGTTGATGCAGAGCACAACATCAACTGTTGATTGCGCCGTAGTGACCCTACGGCTTCCAACATGGCTCTACGAAGCCGTAAAGATGCTTGCCGAAGAAAAAGGTATCTCCATTAACCAATTCATCGTAGATGCCTTAAAGAAAGCGGTAAAGGCGGAGCGCATAAAGCTTGCGCGCGAAGGTTACGCCGAGTATGCCCGCGAAGGACGCGCCGAGCTTGAAGAAGGCATGGCGGAATGGAGCGAGATGCTGGAGCGCGATGATGCCCGTTGATGCATATAGGCTTCAGATTGGGTCGGTAGTTATCGCAAAGCTCGATCCCGTTGTTGGAAGCGAAGTCGGGAAAGACAGGGCTTGCATTGTTCATCAGGTTGCGGTTGAGCCTGATGGGTCAGTCACATTACTACCGGTCAGCACAAAAGCACCATCCAAGGATTATCCCTTCATTGCTTTCCTGCCAAAAGGGGCAGGCGGACTACTAAGAGATTCATGGGTGAAGTGCCAATTCATCCGCACAGTGGACTTCTCACGGATTTTCAAGCATGTGGGAGATTTGAACGAGGAGGACCTTAAGCGCGTTTCAGATGCGCTGCTGTTCCACCTTGGGTTGAGTGAGTATTGAGGTAGCCTAGAACCCCAAGTCTTCCCGCGTGAACAGGGCGTTGAAGGGCATGTTTGCTTCCGCAAACGCCTCACCGCTGCCTTCGGCGCGGTCAAGCACAGCGATGACGCCGACGACTGAAAGCCCAACGTCAGTTTTCAGGCGCTCAATCATCTGCAGTACCTGCCCGCCGGTCGTCACGACGTCCTCCACCATCAGCACGCGCTCGCCGGGCTCAAACACGCCTTCCACGAGTTTGGATGTGCCGTGCTCCTTCACCGACTTGCGCACGAAGATGCACGGGATATCCGTCTCCAGCGAAAGCGCGGTGACGATGGGAATTGCGCCAAGTTCAACGCCTGCCAGCCGCGTCACGTCTTCAGGCACGAGCCGCGCCATGTGGTGCGCGATGCTGCGGATGATGCCGGGAATGCCCTCAAAGAGGTATTTGTCCAGGTAGTACTTGCTACGCTTTCCGCTTCGGAGGACAAAGTCCCCCTCAAGGAGCGCGACTTCCTTCAGTTTCGCAATCAACTCGGTTCGTTTGTAATACCGCATGCCGCAGGCATTATAACAGAACCGCAAAGCCGGGCTTCTGGTCGCTTACCATCGGGCTCATTACCATTCCATGGCAGAGTTCGCGAAGCGTTTGTGCTAGACTCTCGCGGCTGACTATGGTTCACAAGAGGCGCATAGCGGTTGTTGGGCTGAACACCTTCGGGCATGCGCTCATGCACGCCATGAGCGAGCATGGGCAGGTGTGCCTGGGGATTGATATCAGCCGGGATGTGGTGCAGCATTTCGCCGCCGAGTTCCCGTCGGTGATGGAAGTGGACGCGACAAGCGCGGATGCGCTCATCGCCGCCGGCATTAAGGAATACGACCTGGCTGTGGTCACGTTGGGAACCGACCTTGCAGCCTCGGTGCTGGCGACGCTAGCGCTGAAGCAAATCGGCGTCCCCAAAATCGCGGCAAAAGCGAAGAGCGCTCAGCACGGCGAAGTTCTACGTCGGGTGGGGGCCGATTTCGTCATCTTTCCCGAACGCGACAGCGCGCAGCGGCTCGCGCAAATGATGCTTTTTATCGGGTTGGCGGACGTGCATACAGTAACCGACGGGTTTTCCATCGCCACCGCCGCGCCGCTGCCGGAAATGGTGGGCAAGGCCATCCGCCAAACAGATCTGCGCTCGCGGTTCAAGCTAAACATAATTCTAATCGGTCATGCCGGCGGCTCAAGGACCGCGCCAGAGCCTGATTACATAGTCAAGGCGGACGACCTGTTTTACCTTGCCGGCTGGGACAAGGGGCTTAGCGATTACAGCAGCGTTCTAACTTCCAAGCATGGTCGGAATCGCCGTTAGGTACACTTAATGCGTAGTACGCAAAAGAGGGGAGCGCAGCCGATTGCAGCAAGGGTGCTACTGGGGGGCTTTCTCGGGTTTATTCTAGCGGGCACGCTCCTCTTGGCGCTTCCTGTTTCCAATGCCGCCGGAAATTGGACACCGATGCTCACCGCTTTTTTCACTTCCACATCGGCGGTCTGCGTCACCGGCCTCATCGTCGTTGACACCTCGGCTTACTACACAACTTTCGGCAAGGTGGTTATCCTGGTGCTTATCCAGCTTGGAGGGCTAGGCTACGCCGTCGCATACAGTAGCATCATCATGCTCCTGCGACGCCGCCTTTCCCAGCGCGACCAGGAGACCATCAAGGCGGGAATGAACCTGCCACACCTTGGCCACCAGCGCGAAGTCCTCAAGCTCGTGCTCATTAGCACGCTGTGCTTTCAGGCGCTGGGCGCGCTATTAGTAATGCCGGCGTTCCTTCACCACCGCAGCGGCGGGCTGGGCGCCTTTGACGCGCTGTTCCAGGCAGTGTCGGCATTCAACAATGCAGGCTTTTCCACCTATTCCGACAGCCTGACAACTTTCAGCACAAGCTACGTGGTCGGGCTGGTGTTGCCGACGCTTGTAATCATCGGCGGCATCGGCGTGTTCGTGCAGGCCGACCTTTGGGAGCGGTTTGTGACGCGCAAGCGGCTGAGGCTTTCGCTGCACACGATTGTCGTGCTGAGGACGACGCTCTTGCTGGTCGTTGGCGGGTTGATTCTCGTGCTGCTCTTTGAATGGAACAACCCGGCGGTCTTCGGCGGGGACGGCGTTGGCGAGAGGCTTATAAAGGCCTACGGGATGAGTGTTTTCCCGCGCACATGCGGCTTTCATATGGTTGACTACAAGATGGTCATGCCGATGACATACTGGCTCACCATCCTGTTAATGTTTATCGGCGCAAGCCCAGGCGGGACCGGGGGCGGCGTTAAAACGACAACAGCCGCGATGGCGTTTTTGGCGACGCTCAACACTTTCCGCAACCGGACATCCACCTACATCCACGGGCGCAAGATTCCTGCCAAGGCGCTCTTAAACTCGTACGCGCTAATCACGGTATGGGTTACAGTGCTGATATTAGCCATACCAGCTATTAGCCACTTTGACCCGGGGCTGGACATCACGGACGTCGTCTTTGAAGCGGTCAGCGCGCTTGGCACTGTCGGCAACTCTCGCGGCGTCACCGCGCTGCTATCAGAGCCTAGCCAGCTAATCCTCATAGCGCTGATGCTGATTGGGCGAATAGGCCCCATCACAGTAGGCAGTATTGCGTTCCGCCAGGCCGCGCCCGACCTCGTGCATTATCCGGTGGAAGACGTTCTGGTCGGCTAGGGGCGCGCCCTACTTCCGCCAGAAAGTCGGAGCCAGCAAGACAAGCAACGCATATACTTCAAGGCGGCCCGCCATCATCAGCATTGACAAGACCCACTTGCCGACTGGCTCAATCGCTGCGTAGTTGCCCGATGCCCCGACCAGCCCCAGCCCCGGGCCGATGTTGCCCAGGCAGGCGATGGACGCGCTCATGCTCGTGTCAAAGTCATGGCCAAGCAAGCTCATTGTAAGAGTGCCAACCAGGAACAAGCCGATGAACGCAACGAACAAGCCGGTTACCTGGTCTTCCATCTCCTGCGTGAGCAGGCGCTTGTTGATGCGCACAGGGACAATCGCCTGGGGCTGGAAAGTGCGAATGACGCTTCGCCACGCCCACCTTAGCAAAATGACGATGCGGACTATTTTCAGGCCGCCGCCGGTGCTTCCCGCGCTTGCCCCGATAAACATCAGGCCGAAGAGGAGAATGCGCGCGAATGATGGCCAGGCGTCAAAGTTCTCTGTCGTGTAGCCGGTTGTAGTCAGGATGGAGACAGCCTGGAACGCGCAGGCGCGGATGCCGTGGTGGCTATGTTGGACTGCGCCTTGGATCAAGTTCGTGGCGTAGAGAGCGGCTATCACGGCGCCTGCGATGAGCAGGTAAGCGCGAAACTCGGTGTCGCGGAAAAACAGGAGGCGCCCCCGGACAAGCTGGAAATACAGCGAGAAGTTGACGCCCGCCATAAACATAAAAGCGATGATGACCCACTCAATGACGGGGCTGTTGAATGCGGCGATTGACTGGTTATAGGTTGAAAAGCCGCCGGTTGCCATCGTGCCGAAAGTATGCGTGGCCGCTTGAAACCAGTCCATGCCGCACAGCATCAGGGCAGTGAACTGCGCTATGGAGATAGCCAAGTAGATTGCCCATAGCGCTATCGCCGTGTCACGCAGCCGGGGCAGGAGTGCATCCTTGCTCGGGCCAGGTACTTCCACTCGGAACAAGTGCTTGCTTCCAACGCCCAGCATCGGTAGGATGGCGATAAACAGCACAATGATTCCCATGCCGCCCAGCCAGTGCGTGAAAGAGCGCCAAAAAAGCAGGCCGCGCGACATGGCTTCAATGTTGGTAAGGATGCTCGCGCCGGTCGTCGTAAAGCCGCTCATCGTTTCAAAAAATGCGTCCGTGTAGAACGGTATTTCGCGCGAGATATAGAAGGGCAGCGCGCCCAGCGCTGCCGCGAGCATCCAGCCGGCGGACACTGCGAGCAGCCCTTCCTTGCGGTACATCCTCTCGCGTGTATCCTTCAAGCGGGTGTAAAAGACCGCGCCGATAATGCTGGTGGGCAACGCCACGAGTATGAAGCAGCCGGCAATGAAAGCCTCTTTATAATGCAGCGCGACTAGCGCAGGCAGCGCGAGGACTATGCCGAAGAATAGCAGGTATAAGCCTAGCACCTTGCCGACGATGCGGTAGTTCACGGCCTACCCGCCTGGGCCAGCCGCAAGAAGATTCGTAAGCTGTGTGCCGCCATATGATGTTATGCGAACAGGTGCGTGATGGATGAAACGTGCTCAGTAAGCGCGAAGACGATCACAGTGTCGCCCGCCTCCAGCTTGGTCATCCCGCGCGGCACCAGGACTTCTTTTTCGCGCACGATGGTCGCGATTATCACCCCGGCGGGCAAGTTCAGTTCAGCCAGCGTCTTGCCGCAGGCATGGCTTTCAGGGGGAAGGAGGTATTCCAGGACTTCCGCCTCTCCAGCGCCCACTAGCGAGAGAGAGTGGATATGCTTGCTGCGGGCGAAGGCGAGGATTTTGCTGGAAACAAGCATGCGCGGTGAGATTGCCACGTCAACTTTGAGCTTTTGCGCCAGAGGGAGGTAGCTGGGGCGGTCAACTATCGCCACTACCTTGCGCGCCCCCAGCTCGCGCGCCATCAGCGCTGAGATAATGTTCATCTCATCGTTGTGGGTAACGGATATGAACAAATCGGCGTTTTCCACATACTCGCTGTGAAGAAGCTCAATATCGGTCCCGTCGCCATGAATCACTTGGACGAGGGGAAGGTCTTGCGTAACTTCCCAGCATCTCTGGCGGCTAGCCTCAATCAGCTTGACGAGGATGCGCCGGCTGGACAGCCGTTTTGCAATCGTCGTTCCGATGTTGCCGCCGCCTAGTATCATCACCGACTTGGAGGGGTGTTGTTCTTTGCCCAGCAAGTGCTGGAGTTCCTTCTTGCCATCACTGCGCGTGATGATGTGCACAGTGTCGTCCAGGGAAAGGTGGTCGTCGCCTTTGGGAATTAGAAGCTTATTGTTGCGGATAACTGCGACAACCAAGCTGTCTTCCGGGAACTTCACCTCGCGTAGCGGCATTCCGTTAATGCTGCAATTCTCATCCAGCACTACCTTGCGCAGTTCAATGCGCCCGTCAGCGAAATACTCAACCCCGACAGTGCCTGTTTCACGCACCAGGTTTTCAACTTCCGCTGCCACTAGCACGTCTGGGTCAACCACGAGGTCTATGCCTAGCATGTTGCGGTATTGGCTTTGGCTCACAGGGCCTGCCTTGTGGCGTATCCTAGCGATGACGCGCTTTGCGCCCAGCTTCTTCGCGATTAGGCAGGATACAAGGTTTGCTTCGTCGCTGTCAGTAGTGGCGAGGACCAGGTCTGCCGACTTGCAATCAGCCTCGCGCAAAACTTCCAGCGACGCTCCGTTGCCGTGCACAACTGCGATGTCTAGCTGCTCTTGCAAGGACTTGAGCTTATCCGCGTCAATGTCGAGAACCTTAACTAGCCGGTGTTCCTGCGACAGGTAACGGGCTAGGTATGAGCCGACTTCACCTGCGCCGATTATCATGGTGGAAAGCTCCATGGGACAAGCGAATGATAGCATAGAGCGGGGCATCAACAGGCCCTATGCAAGCGGATGCGTGCTACTCAGCCCTTAGCGCTGCAATTGGGTCAAGCGCCGCGGCTCGCCTGGCGGGTAGGATGCTCGCAACCAGGCCGACAATCACATTGGAAACTGCCGCGATGATTACTGTCGGCATCGTGACTACAGGCGGCGGGAAAGACTCAGGAAGCGGAAGCAGACGCAGAGCGCCGGTGATGGTAAGCCCCAGCGCCATTCCCACGATGCCGCCAACGATAGTTATTGCAAGCGTTTCAAAGACGAACTGGGAAACGATTGTACCCGGCGTGGCGCCCAGCGCCTTGCGCAGGCCGATTTCGCGCGTGCGCTCTTGCACCGACACCAGCATCACGTTCATCACGCCCACTGCGCCGATGGTCAGCGTGAGCAGCCCGACGATGTAGAAGACGATAAAAAACATCATGAAAACTACATTGGACTCTTTGCGCCATTCCGCGAAATCGCGCAAACGGATTGCGGATTCGTCAGACGGGTCAAAACCGTGCTTAGCTGCAAGCAGGCGGCGCACCATCACCGAGCCGGCATCATAGTTCTTCGGGGCATTCAGCGTTGCGTAAATCGTGAGGTTGCCTCCCAGCGGGTTTCGCGGAGTGCCGAAAACGGACTTGAAAACGGTGAGTGGCATGTAAACAGACCAGTCGCTGTGCGAACGCTGGCGCGGAAGCTGGCCGATAACCGTAAACTCCTGGCCGAAAATGCTCACCGTCTTGCCGACCGACTCGGGCACGATAACCGGCCCACTTCCTGAGCCGCCTCCGCCGAAGCCGCCCCCGCCTCCGCTGCCAAAAAAAGTGTCGGCGGCCCTGTAACCGAGAACGATGGACTTGGAAGCGGTGTCAAAGTCAACCGTGTTGAAGAAACGCCCCTTGTCGGGCTGGAGCTGGAGCTGGCCAGCAATTTCCGGCGATGAGGCGACGACCCGGAAGTAGTCGTTTTTTTGGCCGACCGTCATATTAGTCCATGTCTCAACTTGCGGTACCGCCTTGGTCACGAAGGGGCAGCTCTGGACAATGTAAGTTGCGTCGCCAAGATCGGGGATGAGGGGGTATCGCGTGCCGTCTTTGGTAAATGAACTGGAGTATTCCAGCACGAGCATATTCACGCCGCTGTTCTCCATCTGCTGGGAGTTTTGCGCGTGGAAACCGGAGAAAAGCGAGACGAGGATTATCACTGTGGCAATACCCCAGACGATGCCGAACATAGTCAGAACGGTTCGGCCCTTGTTCATTCCGAGGTTGGCGAACGCCTGCTTGACGATTGTCCAGAACCCTGCCATCTATTGGTTCCTCAGCGCGACAATGGGATCAAGCTGCGCGGCCTGGCCGGCGGGGTATGCTCCCGCGATAACTCCAACCAAGATGTTCACCGCCGCCGCAACGCCAATTGACAGAAGTGTAACCACCGGCAATGGAAAGGCATCAGACACTTTTGACAAGGGCTGCATCGCGGCGACGAACAGCAGCCCGAACGTGATGCCGATTATGCCTCCGACTATAGTCAGTATCAGCGCCTCGGCGATAAACTGCCATAGAATCTGGCCTGCCGTCGCGCCCATTGCCTTGCGAAGCCCGATTTCGCGGGTGCGCTCTTTCACGTTCACCAGCATTATGTTGGTAACGCCGACTGCGCCCACAGCAAGCGTCATCATCCCTACAAAATACACCAGCGCAAATAGCATCAGGAAAAGCTTCATCATCTCGTCGCGGAAGCGCGCGAAATCCTGCACGCGGATGGCGTTCTCGTCGTTAGAGTCGAAGCCGTGCCGCGCTGCGAGCAGGCGCTGGATCTGGATGCGGCTGGCGTCATACAGCCTCGGGTCGCGCAAACTGACGTTCATCGTGAAGTCGCTGTTGCGCCGACGGCTTTGCAGGCTGTTCTCAAAAGTGCTGTAGGGAACGATAACCCGGAAGTCGCTGAAGCCTGAAGTTGACTCCAGCCAGCCGACGACATCAAAAACGACTCCGCTTATGTTTAGCTGCTGGCCGACAGGATTCACGCCCTTGCCCCACAGTATCTCCGCCACCCGCGAGCCAGCAACGCAAACTTTCTGGGTGCGCTCCTCGTCTATGATGTTGACCAGCCGGCCGCTCCTGAGGGGGTAGTCGCGCACCTTAGTGTAGTCGGCGGTAACGCCGACGACTCCGAACCAGTCGTGCCCGCCGGACGAACCGGCTCCCGGGGCGCTTTCGCCCGACACGGCTTCCATCTCCCGCCAGGTCTGCGTCTCGCAGGAGGCGGACTCCACATTGGGGCAGTATTTTACGATGAACTGCGCATCCGCCGTGTCGTGGTCCAACGGGTATGTTACGCCGTCACGCTTGTATGTGTCGCTGTAGCGCAGGATCAGCTTGTTCACGCCGACGCCGGCGAAGAAGGACATGTTGCGCGCCTTAAAGCCTGTAATTATCGCGACGAGAATAATAACCGCCGCTATACCCCAGATAATGCCGAACATCGTCAGGAAGGCGCGCGTACGCTGGCGCATTAGGCTGGCGAATGAAAGGCGCACTATTTCCAGCATAGCAGCAGCCTGCTTTACCGCCTGATGACGGTTACCGAACGGCGGCCTCCGCCGCCTCCGCCACCGCTGCGGCCGCCTGCACCCGGCGGACCTTGGGGCGAGTCTACGAACTCAGCCATAACTTTATCGCCGTCGTTCAGGCCTTTGAGTATTTCAACAAATTGCCCGTCGGAAACGCCGGTAACGACTTCAGTGTCAACCGTCTTGCCACCACCGATGAGTTTCTTAACTATTTTCTTGCCTTTGTCCGTTGTCACCGCGACCACCGGCAGCGCCAGCGCATCCTTTACCTCAGCGACTTTGATTGTCCCTTTGGCAGTGCTGCCAAGGCGCGGCTCGCCAATGTCTTCAGTCAGCTCCATCTCCATCGGGAACATAACAACATCGTTGACGTTGGGCTTGCCAAAGTGGCTGATGCGCGTGATGCGTCCGGCTATCTTGCGGTCTTTGATGAACGAGAGGTCAAATACGACCGGCAGCCCTTCCTTGAGCACGCCGATAAGGTCTTCGCCGATATCGGTCTTGACGAGGATACTCGTTGTGTCGCCGACAACCATCATCGCGCTTCCTTCGCGGCCGTCAACCGAAGCCACGACTGTGTCGCCGGGGTCAAGGTCAACCGAGAGCACCTTGCCATTCACTTCGCTGCGGATAGTCGCGTTGGTCAGGTCTTCGTTGGCAATTTCCAGGCTTATGCGCGCCTGCTTCAGCGTTGCTTCGGCAATGGCGATGTCTTCTTCGGCAGCGCCAGTTCTGGCGAACTTCAGGCGCTGCTCGGTATCGTCGTGCGCTGCCTTCGCGCGCTCAAAACGTCCCTTGGCGTCTTCAAGCTCTTGATCGGAGGAATATCCCTTATCGTAGAGCGATTGGATGCGCGCAAGGTTCTCCCGCGCCAGTTCAAGCTCAACCTTGCGGCTTTTCAAGTCAGCATCCAAGCTAGAAAGTTGCTCGCGTGTGCCGCCCTTCTTCGCTTTGTCGTACTGGGCCTTCGCCAGGTCGTAGCGCGCCTGCGCCTGCTTGAGCGATTTGCGCAGGTCAGTTTCATCAATGCGCGCGAGAACCTGGCCGGCAACGATGGGGTCGCCTTCCTTGACAAGGACTTCCTTGAGGATTCCGCCGACCTTCGCCTTCACGTCAATTTGCGTCTTGGACTCAAGCGCGCCGTTTACCGTTTCCTCACGCACGATTGTCTTGCGCTCTACGGCGTATTCCTGCATGGTCGGGCCCTTTTTCTTGGCAAAGTTCGCTTTTATGCCGAAGTAGAGCCCTCCGAAAAGAATGATGGCGGCAATAAGCCACCACTTGTTGCGGTTGAGCCAGCGGGAAAAACGCATCATCGCTCCTTGAATGGAATACAGGTTAGATGATTTTAGCAGCCCATAAGTTCAATTGCGCGCGGAAAATCTGGGAAATCCCCTAAATAGGTAAATAGTAGTATGCGGCGCGCGCGGCTTAGTTACGCGTCAACTACAGAGCAGAGAAGCTTGTCGCCCTTGCGGTAAAACTTCACGAAGCCTTCGCGGGTCGCGAAGATAGTGAAGTCGCGCCCCTGGCTTGCGCCTTCGCCGGGGTAAATGCAGTTGCCGACCTGGCGGACAATGATGTTGCCGCCGATAACGGCCTGTCCGCCGTAAACCTTAACGCCGCGCCTCTGGCCGTTGGAGTCACGGCCGTTGCGGCTGCTGCCAAGTCCTTTCTTGTGTGCCATATTAGACCTCTATCTTCTCCACGCGCAGGACCGTTAGCTCGTCGCGGTGGCCCCAGGAGCGCTTGTAACCTGATTTTGCGCGGTACTTGAAGCCGCGTATCTTCACGCCGCGCTCGTCGCGGATGACCTTTAGCAGGACTTTGGCGCTTTCCACGGAGGGGGTTCCGACGTGTGTTTGTTCACCACCGACGAGCAAGACGCGCTCAGGCGCGATCTCGTCGCCGGCAGCGGCGCCGCACCGCGCGACGGCGAAAGTGTCGCCCTCCTGGACGCGGTACTGCTTACCCTTCATTTCAATTATCGCGTACATAGCAAATCCGCCCGTGTAATGGCGAGCGAGTAGTCTAGCCTTATGCCGTGGCGTTGTCAAGAAGGTTGGGAGCAATGAGTTTGCCTGCCTTAGGCTGGTTGAGAGTTGAGAGCAAGGCTAGAAACAAAACCCAATGGACACGCCAAACTCGCCAGCCCGGCTTGTAAGTTGAAACTACACCTTACACCAGGTCCTTGACTTTAGCCCAGTCGGCGTTAAAGAGGTCAATGCCCTTGTCGGTCAGCGAGTGCTGGAAGAGCTGCATGAGGACTTTATAGGGGACGGTCGCGATGTCGGCGCCGATGAGCGCGGCCTGCTTGAAATGCTGCGGGTGGCGCAGGCTCGCCGCAAGGATGCCCGCGTCAAAATCGTATTCGTTCCACACGGCGACCATTTCCTCAAGGAGCTGCATCCCGTCCTGGCCCATATCGTCTATGCGGCCGATGAACGGCGAGACGAAGTAGGCGCCCGCCTTGGCGGCGAGTATCGCCTGGTTGAGCGAGAACACGAGCGTCACGTTGCAGCGTATGCCGTCGGCGGATAGCTTGGAGACGGCGCGCAGGCCGTCGGGCGTCATGGGGATCTTCACGATGATGTTCTTTGCCCACGACGCAATTTCGCGCGCTTCTTTTATCATGCCTGCCGTGTCGGGCGCGGTGACTTCCGCTGAGACCGGCCCTTCAACGAGCTTGCAGATCTCAAGAATGCACTCCTTGAACTTGCGCTTTTCCTTCGCCACGAGGCTAGGGTTCGTCGTCACGCCGTCCACAAGGCCCATCGCCACGCCCTGGCGGATTTCTTCTATATTCGCTGTATCTAAAAAAATCAACATTGCGCACTCCAGATGTGAATTAGCCAGCCTTATCGTGTATCTCTTTCATGAGGGTATGGGAACGGCGGAAGGCATCGGCGATGACGGGGTCAAACTGGGTGCCGCCTCCCTGGGCTATTATCTGCGCGGCGGTTTCGTGGTCAATGGCCCGCTTGTAAGTCCTGATTGAGCGTAGTGCGTCGTAGACGTCCGCCACCGCCATAATCCGCGCGGAGAGCGGGATTGCATCTTTGGACAAGCCGTGCGGGTAGCCGCGCCCATCCCACCGCTCGTGGTGCGACCGCGCGATGTCAATGCCCATGTTCACAAATGCATTCCGGGGGTAGCGCTTGAGCACGGAAAGCAGCGTATCCGCGCCCATTGTCGTATGCGCCTTAATCACTTCAAACTCGTCTGTCGTTAGCTTGCCGGGCTTGAGAAGAATCCTGTCAGGTATCGCCACTTTGCCAATGTCATGCATCGGGCAGGCTTTGTAAAGCGTGGCAATAAAGCCATAGTCGATCTGCTTGCCGTATTCCGGAGATTCCATCAGCCCTTCAGCAAGCGTGCGGCAATAGCCCTGCACGCGCTCAAGGTGCGCGCCGGTTTCGTAATCGCGCGACTCGGCGAGCTTTGCCAGCGCGAAAATCGTCGCCATTTGGGAGTCGGAAATCTCCTTCACTTGCTCATCAACTAGCTCCTGCAGGCGCAGGTTGTGCGCCTCTAGCTTTTCCTGCAGCGCTCTGAGGTTGAGGTGGGTGGAGACCCTTGCATCCACTTCCTCAAACTGGAAAGGTTTCGTTATGTAATCAATGCCGCCGCAATTGAAGGCTTTCACCTTGTCAGCGACGTCGCTCAGCGCGCTAAGGAAAATTACCGGCACGTCCGCCAGCTTCGGGTCTGCCTTGAGCTTTGCGCACACTTCAAAGCCGTCCAACCCCGGCATCATCACGTCAAGCAGGAACAGGTCGGGAACGTTTTTTTCGGCCGCCTTCAGGGCCATCTCCCCGCTCGGAAACGAAAATACCTGGTAGCCCCTTTCGTTGAGCATGCCTTCAAGCAACCTTAGGTTTTCCAGCGTGTCGTCAACTATCATTACGCTGGGCGCATACGGTTTGTCAGTCTCTTTTTGCATAACGTTCGTCCAATGTTTGTATAGTCGCACAATCACATCCGGCGCGCGCGAGGGGCTGAATATGCAGCGCACTCGTTATCAATCATCAGCTTCCCCTAGTTGCAGCATGCCCTTAATCATATCATACCTGTAATCGTGGGCAAGCCGGTGGAAGTGCTCCGCCAGCCCTGGCCAGCTTGGGGCAAGCTTCTCATCAATCAGGTTGTGAAGCCTAATGACTTCTCCCCTTTCAGCGGCATTCAGGAGCGCCTCAACTGCATCCTGCGGCAGTTCGCTTATCTGGCGCGCAATCTCGCCCTCGGGCAAGCCGCCGTAATCTGAGCTGGCGGCGGTCGGCGCGTAGATGTATTCCAGCTTAAGCCGCTTGCCCAGCTCATTGAACACGTCTGCTTCCCTGAAAGGCTTGCTAATGAAGCTGTCTGCGCCGGCATCCAGCGCTTCCTGGCGGCTTTCTTCCATCGCGCTCGCCGTCACCATGATTATCGGCGTGTTTCTGCCAGCTTTCAGGGACTTGATAGCCTTGGTTGCCTCAATGCCGTCCATTTCCGGCATCCTGCGGTCCATCAGGACAGCGTCAGGCTTCCATTTCTTGAATGCTTCCACAGCCTCTTTCCCGTTATGCGCGGTTTCCACGGCGAAACCCGCGCCCTGCAGCAAAATTTCCAGCAGCTTGGAGTTCAGCTCTACGTCATCAACGACAAGTATTTTTGGCGCAGGCTTCCCGGCGGTGTTTATTCCGATAACGCGGGAAGCAGCAACGTCAGCCGCCTCGGGGACTTCTGCGCTTTGCAGAGGAGAAGCTTGGAAGGAGAAGGTGAACTTGCTTCCCTTCTTCAGCTTGCTTTCAACAGTGATGTCTCCTCCGAGCAAACGCGCAAACTCGCGGCTTATTGCCATTCCCAATCCGGTGCCGCCCAAAGAGATGCCCTTCTTTGACTGCTCAAATGGGTTAAAGACCCTCTCTATCTCATCCGGCGCAATGCCAGCGCCGGTGTCTTCAACCTCCACCTGGAAATGCAGGCTTCCGCGCTCCGATGCAGCCCCTTCCAGGCAGCGCACGCGGACCATGATGCCGCCTTTCTCGGTGAACTTGACCGCGTTGCCAATGATATTGAGAAGCGCCTGGCGAATCTTGCGCACATCGGAGTTTATGTATTTAGGCAGCGGCGTTAGCGCAGCGATTTCAAATTGCAGGTTTTTCTCGCCCGTGCGGACCCGGAACATAGATTCAATGTCGCGGAGCAGTTCGCCGAAGTCAAAGTCACCCGCGTTCACCTCAGTGCGGCCGGCCTCAATCCTTGACATCTCCAAGACGTCGTTTATCAAGTCAAGCAGGTGGCCACCGCTGCGCCCGATTGTTTCCGCATAATTCCTCTGCGTTTGGTTGAGAGTCGTATCGCGCTGCAGAAGCTGCGCGTAGCCTAGCACTGCGGTAATCGGCGTGCGTATCTCGTGGCTCATATTGGCGAGAAAAGTGCTCTTGGCGCGGTTGGCGTCTTCCGCAGCCTCTTTAGCCTGCCTCAGGGCTTCGTCGGCGCGGCGCTTTTGGATTATCCGCCAGAGGCCGTTCATCAACAGGCTGACCTGGTGGATGTCGGATTGGTTGTAATCGGTTTCCTTATTGGCTATGCCTGCCATCATTACGGCACGGCCGTCTTCCACTACCGGCACGCTCAGGAACCGGCGAATGACCACATGGCCTTCTGGCAGCCCTTTTTTCCCGGCGAATTCCTTGGAATAATCGTTTACCACTACCGGCTGTTTTTTCCTAATAGATTCAGCTAATAGGCCACCGCCATCAACCGGAAAACCAAGAACTTTGTCGGGCAGCCCGAAGTCGGCAGGCACAGCTTCTGAGATGACTAGGACATGCATTACGCTATCGTCATCGGAGGCCATCGCAACAAAGCCGTACTTGCTATCGGACAGCTTTATCGCCATTTCCATCGCATATCGCGTTAGTTCTGTTTCCGAAGCTGTGTACATCTGGTCAAGCTGCATCAGCGCTTCCAGGCGCGTCTCGTTAAGCTTAACCACGGCTTCAGCCTTCTTTATTTCGGTGATGTCATCTAGGTATAGAAGAACTTGCTTGCCGCTTTCGCCAGTGAGCAGCGCGCTTGATATCAGGACGCTAACCAGCTCAGCGCCGGCCGCCGTCCGTATCAGCATCGTGCTTTCGGCTTTAACGATTCCCTTCCCGGTTTTCAGCGTTGCGGCGAACGCCGCAAAAACAGGACAGTTCCGGCATTCTTCGGATTTGCCGTTGCAGGCTGTTTGCGCGCCTTCAGGCGCGTTTATGCAGCCCACCACATCGCCGAGCATAAGGCCTATTAGCTCCCGGCGCTTCTTGCGCTTGGTGGGGCGCAGGCCGTCCTGGTTTGTTTGCGTAACGCGGCAATCCTCTCCAACCAGCACCGCCAGTATCGGGGCGTTGCCGATAACCGCATCAAGCTCTTCGGTTCTGGCTGTCAGAGCGGATTCCGCTCGCTTGCGCTCGGTAATGTCGCTTAAGCTCCAGACGCGGCCTATTACTTCATTGCCGAGCCTTTGCGGCATTGAGTAGCGCTCAAAGACGCGGCCGTCAACAAGCCGGATTTCATCCAACGACGTGCATTCAGGATCGGCGTATATCTCGTTGATGCGCTTCAGAAACCCCTGTGGGTCAATTGTTAGTTCAGCGTTGTGCCTTCCGATTGCGCCCCGTTCGTTTCCAGTGACGACGCTGTCAGGCAACCTCCACAATTTCTTGTAGTTCTCGTTGTAAACAATAATGTATTGGTTCAAGTCGGTGACTATTGTGCCGTCAGCCGTTGCTTCTAGGGTCGCCGAGAGCAGCGACAGGTTCTTCTCAAGCTCCTTCGTGCGCTCCTTAACCTGCCTTTCAAGCCCATGTTGGTATTCCGCAAGTTTCTGCTCCGCCTGCTTGCGCGCGGTGATATCCATGAATGTCGCGACAGCGCCGATGACTTTTCCGTCTTTTACTTGGGGATAGGCCCAGTACTCAACATAGACTCTCGTCCCGTCTGCCTTCCAGAACACTTCATCATCCGCGTTAGTGCCTTTCCCTTCCCTGAACGCCTGACATACTTTACATTCCTCTGGTGGATAAGGCGTGCCGTCTTTGCGCGTATGGTGAATCAAGCTGTGGACATGCTTGCCAACTATCTCGTCCGGGCCCGCATATCCGAGTATCCGAAGAAAAGCTTGGTTAACGAAGACGCAGTTCCCGAGAGTGTCAACGCCGAAAATGCCTTCTGCGGCTGAATCAAGTATCAGGCGGATGTCGCCTTCGCGCTTCTGCAGCGCTTCTTCCTTCCGCTGCAGCTCATCAACCTGCCTTGAAAGCTGCTCGCTTGCGTTCTCCAGCTCATCGCGGTGGCGCTCCATCGCTTCCTCGTGTCGCCAGCGTTCAAACTCGTATTCCGCGCGCGCAGCGGCAATTTTGAGAATAGTCTCAACAGTCTCAGGGGCCTGCGCCGGTTTTCTGCTGAGAAGGCTGATTAGCCCAATAGCCCCGCCTGATGAGTCCAGCAGCGGCGCGCCAAAATAGCTCTCAACATCCTGCTGGCACTCGCAAGCCGAACGTTGATAACCTTGCTTGTCCCCGTTTTGAATGGCGGCTAGATGATTGACCACCACATCCGCGCAGGGGATTGCCTGCAAGTCATACTCGCAGCTTGGCATCGCTTGCCCGTCAGCGAACATCCCCAGCGCCCGGGCGCGCTTTCTGCCGGGAAGTATCTCCGCCACAATGCAGCAGTCCATCCCGGTTAGTTCACAGACAAACTTAGCCAGGGATTCAAAGAAGCTGTCCTTGCCTTCCCAAGAGCGCATTGACGTGAAGCGCAGGATTTCCTCAACCGCGCTCTTGCTTGAGATGTCAGTTAGCTGGGTCAGGATGCAAGGCAGGTCGCCCATGCTTATCCGCGCCTGCGACACGAGGACAGGAACACTCTTGCCGCCCTTAGCAGCCACCACCATCTCCGCGCCCTGGTAGGAGACTTTCTCGTTAAGCAGCCGGGACAGCTCGTCTTGGGTGCTTGCATCAATGAAGCCCAGCTCAAGCGCGGTCTTGCCAACCATCTCATCGCGCGACAGGCCGCAGAGCAGTTCGCCGGCTTTATTCACGTCCACGATGCGGTGGGTGGACTGCTCGGTTATGAATATCGCTTCAGCGCTTTGGTGGAAAGTCATCGCATACAGCTTTTCCATCTCGCGGAGATGGGCTTTCGCTGAAAGGTCGGTAAAGTGCTTGATTATCCTGCGCTCCCCGCCCGTTTCCAGCAGCGAAAGCGACAGCATCGCTGGAAGAACCGATCCGCCCTTCTGGCGAAACGTCACTTCAATCCCATTGTAAGCTCCGTCCGCGCAAAGCTGGGACAGCGCTTCCTCGCGCTCGTCCTTGTCCCAGATTCCCAGCCCAACGAGAGTGCTGCCGATGATGGTTTCGCGGCTGTAGCCCAGCATAAAGAGGGCCTCATCATTGATTTCCCTAATCTGGCCGGTAGCAAAGTCGGAAACTATCATCCCGGCAGGCCCGGTCTGGAAGATTACCCGGTAGAAATGCTCCGCCTCGCGCAGCCTGTCTTCAGCCGTGACGTCAACAACATGTGTGACGGCGCATTCCCGCCCCTTCACGCGCAGCCGGGACATAATGAGGGCGCAGTGAACCTGCTGGCCCGATTTCTTGCGCATTATCAAGTCCAGCGTTAGCGTGTCCCGGCTTTCAGCAAGCAGCCTGCTAGCTTCTACACTGGAAGCCTGATCTAATAACCCAATCTCAAAGAACGACTTTCCAACTATTTCCTGGCGCGAGAAGCCGAAAAGCTTTTCAAAAGCCTTGTTCGCCTCCATAACTTTGCCTGTCTCAAGCTCGGAAAGCGCCAGCGGGCTGGGAACATGCTCAAAGACCGTTGAGTAAAGGCGCTCAGTCTCATACAGCCGCTGCTCGGCGGCTCTCCGCGCCTTGCGCTCTTCAGCCTGCACAATCGCCTGCTCCACCGCCGCCGCCAGGCGCAATGGGCTGTGCTTCAATATGTAATCGGCGGCGCCCTGCTTTATGCTGTTCACAGCCTCTATTTCGGCCAGGACGCCGGAGATGATTATCACTGGTGTGTCAGGGTGCAGCTCGTGCGATAGGCGCATAGCCGAATACCCGTCGTAGCCGGGGATTGAGGAATCGCAGATGGCGATATCATAATTGCCAACTACGGCTACTTCAAACTCTTCGCGGGTACTTGCGTGAATGAGCGAGAACTTCATGCCCGCTTCCCGAAGGATGTCCTGGACAAGCATTGCGTCGCGCTCTATGTCTTCAAGCAGAAGAATGCGTATTGTTTGCTGCTTCATAAAGGTACCCACCCCGTTAGTGCTCTGCGCTGCGGGGCTGCTGTTCCTTCCCCAGGCAACTTGGCGGCGGCTCGTTGAGAAGAGCCCAGAACGCCCCGACCTGCTTCGCCGCGTCAACAAAGCCTTGAAACTCCACGGGCTTAACGACGTAAGCGTTTGCGCCGAGTTCGTAGCTCCGAATCAAATCCTTTTCCTCCCTTGAGGACGTCATCACTACAACAGGTATCGTCTTCAAGAGAGGGTCGGATTTTACTATGCGCAGGACTTCAAGGCCGTCTAACTTAGGCATCTTCAGGTCCAGCAGGATTACTACCGGATGTCCTTCCAGCCGACCTGCATACTGACCCCGCCGGTAAAGGTAATCCAGCGTTTCAGCGCCATCGGTAAGCTCAACGATCGTGTTCAAGAGATTGTACTCAGCCAACGTGTTCTTTATCAGCTCCCGGTCGCGGGGGCTGTCGTCCACCAGCAGGATTTTCTTCAATACCTCTTCCATCAGACCTCCTCTTTAGACGTTTTCTAATTAAGCCGATTCAAGCGTGAAGTAAAAACACGCTCCTTGCCCGACTTCGCCGTGCGCCCATACGCGCCCTCCGTGCCGGTTGATAATCTGGCGAACCGTCGCCAGCCCTATGCCGCTGCCTTCAAACTCATCAAGCGAGTGAAGGCGCTGGAACACGCCGAATAGCTTGCTGGCATATCGCATATCAAAGCCAGCCCCGTTATCTTCAATCCGGATTATCGCAAACCTGTCCTCAATGCCTTGGCACGAGACAGTTATTGTCGCATCTTCCTTGCCGCGGGTAAACTTCACCGCGTTGCCGAGCAGGTTGGACAAGACCACACTAATCAGCGCCTTATCTCCCATCACGACAGGGAGTTTGCCGACATTGAGGGTGATATTCCTGCCTTCGTGCGCCGGGCCCAAGACGCTGTAAACTTCTTTCACGAGCTTATCAAGCGAGATTTCCTGGCGCGTTATCTCAGCACGCCCCGTCTTTGAGTAAGTCAGCAGCTCGTCAATAAGCCTTCCCATCTCGCTGCTTGCGGAAATCACGATGTCCAGCAAACGCCGCGATTCTGAGTCGAGTGCATCTCCGGCGTTGCGTAAAAGCAAATCCGTGAAGCCCTGGATATGGCGAAGTGGCGCCCGCAGGTCATGGGAGACGGAATAGGAAAATGATTCCATTTGCGCATAGGCTTCGCTCAGCTTTTTGGCTTGTTCCTCAAGCTCCCGCGTTCGCCCGGCAACCATCGCCTCCAAATGCTCCTGATATTTGAGCAACTCCTCTTCAGCGCGTTTGCGCTCGGTTATGTTGTCAAAGACGACGACAGCATAGCCGGGCTCAGGGCTATAAACCGACAGCGCAAGCCAGCTATTCAGCGCTTCAAGCCAAGTCTCAGCGCTTTCAGGCACGCCTGTTTGCGCAACCTTTCCGTAGAACTCCAGAAGCCCAGGGTCGGACTGCGCTATGCCCGGAATGACCTCTGTGACGCGTTTGCCTACAACGTCTTTTAGTCCTGTTAGCGATTCAAACGCCTGGTTGACCGCGAGGTGCTCAAAGTCAACGGGCTTTTCTCCATCGTATATCATGCGGATATAGGCGAACCCGTTGAGCATGTTCTCAAACAGCGACTTGTAACGAAGCTCTGCCTGCTTGCGCTCCGTTAGGTTTAGAACGAAGGCTGCGATGTGTTCTTCAGTGCCGGGCAGCATCGCATCCGATATCAGCACTGGAACGCGCGTCCCATCGCGCCGGACATACTCCTTTTCGTAGGGAACGCAGACGCCCGTTTCCCGCAATTCGCTTATTGCTATTTCATCAGCCGGAATCCATTCCGGAGGCGTTATCGCCCTCCAGTCAACCAAGCCCTGCTCGTACTCACCCCGCGTGTAGCCTATCAAGTCCAGGTAGAAATCATTGGCTTCAACGACTTTTCCGGATGGGGTTGCTATGACGATTCCTACGACACGGGAGTCTATAAAACTCCTCATGCGCGCATTCGCCTCGCGCAGCGCTTCCTCTGCCTGCTTGCGCTCGGTGATGTCGGTATTCGTGCCAACCAGCCTCAGGGAACGCCCCTGGCTATCACGCGAAATGCTCTTGCCGCGCGCCAGTATCCAACGCCAGCCTCCGCTAGCGGTTCTCAGCCGGTATTCAATTTCAAAAGTTTCGCTGCGCCCTTCAACGCAGTCCATGCTGGCACGAAACGCACGTTCTGCATCGTCAGGATGCAAAAGCCCCTTCAATGAATCAATCGTTCCGGGAAATCCCCCCACTTCGTAGCCAAGCATGCGGAAACATGCCGGGCTGCAATAAACCTCGTTAGTAGCGACATTCCAGTCCCACAAGCCATCGTTCGTGGCTTCCATACTTAACTGGAAGCGCTCTTCGCTCGCTCTGATTTCTTCCTGCGATCGCTTAAGCTCTGTTATATCAATGATGAAGGCAGCAATGTGCTCTTCAGGGCCAGGCAACAGCGCGTCGGAAACAAATACTGATACCCGGGTTCCATCACGGCGGATGTATTCTTTCTCGTATGGCCCGCAGCTTCCCCGTTTGTGCAGCTCTTCTATAGAGCGCTCATCGGCAGCGCGCCATTCGGGGGGGGTTACAGCCCGCCAGTCAACATTGCCCTGTTCAAACTCCTCACGCGTATAACCGATAAGATTCAGATAGTAGTCATTAGTTTCAATAACGCGCCCAGACGAACTGGAGACGACCACGCCGACGATGTCCGCATCTATGAAGCTCCTTAGATGTTCGTGAGCCTTGCGCAAGTCGTTTTCTGCCCGTTCCCTCTCCCTAATCTCCATGGTCAGAAGCTCAGCATCTTCTTTGAGTTTGCGCGTTGCCGCATTGACCCTGTTCCTTAACAGCCAGCTATGCAAAGCCAACAGCAAAAGGATTGCGGCGCCGCTTATAAGGAACCACCATACCCACTTAGGAATGACCAGCTTTTCGCCGCCTAAGCCCAGCCATTTATCCGTAGCCTTGTAATAGACTGAGCCCTTGTCAGCCTTCATCGCCAGAAGCCTGCGGTCAATCGCGTTTAATAGCTCCGCGTTTTTCCCTTTGGGGACTGCAAACCGCAGCTCGGCGGGGCAGACCAAGATCGGCGTCGGCTCTACGCTGTACTTTTCGGCGTTCTTATCTCCATACAGGCGGTTAGTTATGCCTGCATCCACTTGCCCATCTTTAACAGCCTGGAGGGTTTCCGAATTCTCTTTACATTCAACGAGCGTCGCATTCACCCCGAACTGGTCCAGCGTCGCCTTAACCGTGCTGGCCTGGATGCTGCCTTTCAAGACTGAAATCTTCTTGCCGTCAAGGTCCAGGAAGGATTGTATCTTTGACCCTATCGGGACATATACTTTTGACCAGTTATAGAGCACGGTCTCCTTGTTGAAATCACACAGCTTCGCCCTATCCAGGGTGTAGGCGACATCCGGCAGCAGGTCTATCTCGCCGCTAACCAGCCTTTGCATGCATTCAGTCCAAGTGCCTTCTACCCACTCGATGCGCCAGCCCTCTTTATCTGCAATGTCTGTTAGGATTTCCGGAAAGAAGCCCGCTACCGTGCCGTCCGGGGTAATGAACTCCTTTGGCTCATTTTGATAAACGCCGACGCGGATGTTCGTTTCAGCGCGCGCCGGCTGGCAGATGCCGGTAAATAGAATCCCGGCCAACAGCAGGCATATCAGCCCTGGAAACGCGCGAAAAGCAAGTCGGCTGGAAGCTGATGGATGGTACCTAACCAGGCTGTTACTCTTTAGAAGAGCTTGGACCGCGGACAAGCAGGAACAGTAAGCGAGGCTAGTTGGGCGGCGAATCCGCCTTCTGATTATGTTCAACAAAATCACCGCCTTTAGCGCAACCTATATGCCTGGAGATAAGCACAGGCTTGGGGTTGAAAGCGGAAGTAACGCCGCAAACCGGCGTTGCAGCAGGATTCGTATACGGTCTTAAGTGTCTCATGTCGCGCGTCCTCAACTTGAGTAGGCACAACACAGCCCGCGCCAAGGAACGGACAAGGCAGACCCTATTATAACAATTTGCGTCCTCTTATGTAAGCACAAGCTTGACACTTAGCTTGTGAACGGTCAGTCCGGCCGGTTTCAAGCTCTCGCCCCCGCTCGCGAGTAGTGGAAATCGGCGCGAAAAGAGAAGCTGGGGTGCAGGGATTCGAACCCCGATAAACGGATCCAGAGTCCGTTGTCCTACCGTTAGACGACACCCCAATCATTGGGACGGGCGGGCAGCCGGGGCGGCCGCGCCCTGCCGGAGGCGAACGGGGGATTCTACCCGCGCGGCGGGCTATTGTAAAGCGCGCAGCAGCAGCGACGAGCCGTGGGCAACGGCAACAGGATGCTGCGTATGCGCCAGCATCCACGACGCCTTGAGCGATGCCTTCTCCGGCGGCACATGCGACATACCCCACTGCTCCACGATTTGCGCCGGCAGATCCGCCACCATCGTGATGTCATATTTGCGCGCAAGCGTGCGCAGGGAAAGCGCGATGTGCGCGATGGGTTGGTAGCCGTGTTGGAGTTGTTCCAGCGTCTCGCGCAAGCTCAGGGCGCACCAGTGTTCAAAGTGGGGATGACCCAGCCCATTGGGGCACTGCGCGAAGAAGAGAATGCGCGCCCGGTGCGCCAGGCTGCCCTGAGAGTGCTTCAGCGCTTTGTGCGCCTGGTAAAGCGAGATATCACGGGGATTCCCGCCAGCGGAGAGCAACAGCAGTTCAGGTTCATGGGGCAGTTCGCAGCGGAAATGCGCGTCAACGAATGCGCTGCAGGCTTCATGCGCGGCGACGGGCGCGCCTGCGGCGAAGAATGCCGGGTCGCGGTCTTCAGCCAGCACCGTATTGATGATGAACACAGGAGGAAGCAGCGGGAGCACTTCGCGAAAGTCTTCCTGCACCGGATTGCCTGCGAGCGCGCCAGGGGCAACGCCATCGGCAAAGCGCAGCGCGGGAATGTCCAGGCACAAGCCGTGGTTGGCGATGACCGAATCAAAGCCCGCGAGGCCGGGGAAGACCGCCTTCACACCGCCGGTGAAGCCCGCGAAGTAATGGTAGCCGACAGCGCCGGTAGCGATGATGAGGCTTGCTTCAGTAGCGAGCTTGTTCAGGACAAAAGGCGTGCCGTGCGTGCTCGTGCCAAGTCGCACCAGCGAGCTTTCATCGCGGCAGTCGTGAATAATGACTTCGCCTCTGATGCCGAGGTAATCGGCGATGCTGTCTACGGGCGGGGCTGAGTGCGTGCCAGTCGCCATGATGATACGCAGCGCAGCGCTTGCGCGCATGTTAGCGCGGATGTGTTGGAGCAGCGCGGGAAGCCACTGCGGGTATGCCACGCAGCGCGTGGGGTCGCTCACGATGAGCAAAACGCTGTCAGCCTGTGCAAGTTGCGCAGAAAGCGGCGCGCAGCCGACAGGAGCTTCGGTAGCGGCAATCGCGGCGGCTGCGCAGTCCGTGAGCGGACGCAGCGGCTTTGCCTGCGCGATGAAAAGGCCGCTTGCGGCGGATTGCGGGATTTCCAGCGGGATTGACCCGCGCCCGTATGGCATCTCCAGCATCGGCATACCGGACATTGTAACGCCAGCGCGGTCTGGGCGGGAGGCTTTGGTATAATCAGGCTTCTCCGAATGCTTGAAATTCGCAGAAACACCAGCCTCATCCAGCTTGGCAAAAATGCCCTACTGCGCGCGCCTGGCCTTGAACCTGCGCCTGGGGGGGTATAAGTGCGCTCTTCTGACCTTGCCATAATCGGGGCTGGGCCTGCCGGGCTGGCAGCAGCGCTGCAAGCGCGAAGAGACGCAACCGAGGCGATCATCGTAGCCGACGAGCCTCCAGGCGGGCTAATCGGGGCGGCGCGGATGCTGAACAACCTGCCCGGCTTCCCGGGCGGCATAACAGGCCAGGAATACCAGCGCAAGCTGGCAGCGCAAGCCGGCGAAGCAGGGCTTGAAATAGCGCATGACAAGGCTGTTCGCTGCGTGAAGGGCGGACGCGGCTATTTCATAGAGACCGAAGCAGGCGGCACCATCAGTTGCCGGTGCTTGATACTCGCATGCGGCACCGAGCCGATTCCCTTTACCCTGCATGGCCTTAACCACGCAGAGGAAGGCGGCAGATTCCACCGCGATGTGCGGACGCTGCCCAAAGATTTGAGTGGCGCGGCGGTGGCTGTAATCGGCGGTGGTGAAGCCGCCCTAGATTCAGCTCTGACAGTCAGGGACCGGGGCGGGAAAGCGACGGTGCTAGCTAGGGGGAGCCGATTGAGAAGCGCGCCGCTGCTGGAACGAATGGTGGAGGAGGCTGGACTGGAGATTGTCTTCGGCTGCGTAATAACGCGGCTGGAAGTGTTGCCGGACTGCCAGCTTCAAGTGAAACTTGAAAGGAACGGCGATAGCTGGCGTAAGCAATGCGATTACTTGCTGGCCTGCATCGGCCGCCAGCCGCGCTTGGAGCTTTGGTCGCAACTGGGCGGGCAAAGCGTTCCTGCCGGCGTTATCACCGGGTTGCCGGGCGTACTTGCTGCCGGTGATTTGATTCGCAGCCGCGACCGTTATGTGGTCCCAGCCCAGGGCGACGGAGCGGTTGCGGCCTGCGCTGCGGCGGAGTATCTTTCCTCCCAAGGGATTGCCCGCTAATAAGCGTTTGAACTGTGAAACATCCAAAATGGGGATCTGCGGCCTGAATCATTACTATAAAGACTCTCGCAGCGGCAACCTATACAATGAGCGTGTGCTAACATCAACCAATTCAGGAGCGTGTCGCGTATGCAGCCGGGCAACCAGATCAACCAGCCGTTAGGCGTCTTCAAAGCCAAGGGCGCGGAGATAGACATTCTCTCCCATTCCGGGAGGGAAGACGTGGCGGAAGTATTCGTCGGAGCGATGCGAAACAGCCATAAGTACTGCATTGAATTCGTGGATGGGCTGGATACGCGCTTTCCGCGCGAGGACAAGTGGATCATCAACATCTCTACGCAATTCGGCTGCCCTGTTGGCTGCGCCTTTTGCGACGCGGGAGGGGAGTATCACGGCAACCTGACCGCCGACGAGATGCTGGCACAGGTGGAGTTCATCATGGGCCGCCACCCGGAGCTGGTTTCAACATGCGGCAAGCTCAAAGTCCATTTCGCCCGCATGGGGGAGCCCGCACTCAACCCTGCGGTGCCGGACGCGATAGCCGCGCTGCCCGCGATGGGCGGCAACCCGAACCTGTGGTGCTGCGTGGCGACTATTGCGCCTGCCGGGCAGGAGGATTGGTTTGAGCGCTTGTTGCAGGCCAAGAATGAACATTTCCGGGGGCGGTTCCAACTGCAATTCTCTATCAACTCCACCGACGAGGAAAGCAGGAAAAGGCTTATGCCCTACCGCGCCTGGAGCATGGAGCAAGTGGCGGCCTACGGCGAACGCTTCTTTGATGCGGGCGACAGGAGGGTTGTGCTCAACTTCGCGCTCGCGGGCGGCATTCCCTTTGAACCGAAAGACATAAACCGCCACTTTGACCCCCGCTGCTTTGCCGTCAAGCTGTCGCCGGTTAATCCCACTTACCGAGGCAGCATGGCCGGCCTGGAGACGGTCCTCCGATCGGAAGCAGAGGGCCGGCTGGAAGAAGACATCAGTTTCCTTGCTGGCAAAGGCTATGACGTGGTTGTCAGCGTGGGAGACGGGCGAGAGGACGAAATCGGCTCTAACTGCGGCCAGGCTGTCCTCCGCCAAAGGGAGATGCAAGAAGCGCAGCGCAGATGAGCGCAGCTTCGGCGACGCGTTTTGGTATAATTTCGCTTCCTGTAATGCTGAAATTTAGCTGGAATATCAGCCACAGCCCGAGCCTTAGGCGGGAGGTGGAGCGCAAGCTTCTTGACGCTGCCCATGCGATAGGAATGCGCGACGAGGACGAAGCAACTATCACCGTCTGCGCCGACCGCCGCATCGCGACGCTAAACGCGCGCTACCGCAAGAAGAACGAGACGACCGACGTGCTATCTTTTCCCTGCGACACGCCATTGCTCGCGCCCGGCAAGCATACATCCATCGCCAAGAAGCAGCCGCCAAGGCTGCTGGGAGATATATTCGTGAATCTTCGCCAAATTGAGCGGCAGGCCAGGCGCAACGGAAACTGCGTTGCCGACGAGATGGCTGCTGTCGCTGTGCACGGGATGCTGCACCTGCTTGGGCTTGGGCATGACGGCAAAGCTGACACGGAAAAGATGCTCACGGAGGAAAAGCGGCTGTTTAAGCACGCATCCATCAAGGTGGTAGAGTTTGGACACTGACCCGGCAAGTCTTATTTTCCTTGCCGCCTGCGCTATCGCGGGCGTCGCAAGCCTAGTCATCTTCGCATTTACTTCCGCAGCGCTGGCGAGCTTCCTGAGCCTTGACCCGGCCAACATCTCACCGTTCAAGGAAGACGACGAGCCCAAGAGCTACCGCGCCATCAGGGCATTACTCCGGCATACTTCGCACACCATCGTTGCATTCTCCACATTGCAGTTTGCCAGCTTCTCCACGGCATTGCTACTCATATTCCTTGTTATATTTCACGCCTTGGGGATAGTTGCGCTGGCGCTTTGGGCGCAGGCTCTTGTCGGCGCGGTTGTGCTGATAGTTCTGGCGAATATCTTTATTTACGCAGGGCATACTCTCCCGCTTATGCAGCTTTCCAAGCCCGAGTTTATTATCAAGAACGCAAGCCTGGTCAGCTTCGCATATGCGCTCATGTATCCCGCATCAGCGCTGCTACTCAAAACCGCGGGGTCGGTTGGCGAGACCGAAGCCATCGCCGACGCGATGAAGATGGACGACTTCACCGTTTACGCGGAAACTGCGCCGGTGGAGGACGAGCTTGAAGATGAAGAGAGGGAGATGATATCCGCCATCGTTGAGATGGGCGAGACGATGGTGCGCGAGATTATGACGCCGCGCATTGATATAATCGCGCTGGATGCGGACGATCCTGCGCAGGAGAGCATCAAAGCGATACTTGATTCTACTTATTCACGCTTCCCCGTTTACGAGGGGACGATAGACAACATCGTAGGCGTGCTTCACATACGCGACTTGATGGTTGAGCTGAATTCCAAGCGCCCCGAGGACATTAACATCCGCCAGCTTGCGCAGGAGGCTATCTACATTCCCGAAACCAAGCGCATTGACGAGCTGCTCCAGGATTTGCGGAAGGAACGCAAACACCTCGTAGTCGTGGCCGATGAATATGGCGGGACGGCAGGCATAGTCACGATTGAGGACGTGCTTGAGGAAATCGTCGGCGAGATACAAGACGAGTTTGACGACGAAGCCAAGGGCATCTACGCAAAGGACGACGGCAGCTTCGTCATCAACCCTGCGCTCGCGATTGAAGAAGTCAACGAGGAGCTGGGGATTGAACTTGACCCCGCTGGCAGCGATACGCTGGGCGGGCTGCTTCTCGCCAAGTTCGGGCGCATCCCGCGCCAGGGCGACGTCATACACATTGACGGCGTGCGCATCACCATCTTGAACGTCGTCAAGAACCGCATCAAGCTCGTGCGGGCGGAAATCAGGCGATAACCAGCAATCCTACTAAGGCCACATTTCGGGAGCCGCGAATCCGAGATAAGCATCGCTGCCGATCTCTTTCCTGAAAGTGCAAACGGGCTTGTCTAAGTAGAGTAATGCACGGTTGGACCTTATCCCGGAGTTAAGCAGCGCCGGTTGGATAACCCATTCGCCCAAACCGTCAGCCTGCCGGTTAACCGCGTAGTAAACGTGACTACCATCATGCAAGCGGTAGAGAACCGCCGGATACCCATTAACAACCGCAAGCGAAACGTAATAGCCAATTTCGCGCAAATCAACTTGGCTATGCGACCAGGCGCCGCTTCCATTAGGCTGTGAGTTGATGGAGTACAACAGAGTATCTCCATCCTCGCTAAGGTAAACAACCGCCGGGCGCCCGCCAACGAGCGCCGCGCTTGTTGAGCCGCCCGCATTAGCCTTTACGGTGTTAACAGTCCAAATTCCGCTGCCGTCCGGTGTGTCGCAAGTTGCGAACCTGACTTCGTCTATGTCATGGGCGTTAAAAGTTATCCCCGGGCAGCCGTTGCCCAGCTCAATAAGCGAGGTGTAGTAAGCGCCATTACCATCAGCAGTAACCGGATACAGCGTCCACGCGCCCGCGGCATACTGGTCGCTGTTGATGGCGAACCAAAGGTCTAAAGAATCCGTCTCGTACGCTACTGCGGGATAGCCTCCCAATCCCGCGACGCTCGGGTCATACCGCCCGTCGGGGTCAACAATGGTGACATTCCAAACCCCTGATCCGTTTTCATTGGGGCACATAGCGAATGCAACCATGTCCATGGAATCAAGCAGATAAGCGGCGGCAGGCCTGTTATTGATTATCCCGCCGCTGAGCCAATCTCCTGCATTTGAAGCGCCAACATCCACCGGCGATATTGTCCAGGCTCCCATGCCGTCTGCGGAATCGCTGGAAGCGAAATAGACATCAAAGTTAACCTCGTCCTGGTAAATTACGCCGGGATGGCCATTGTTCAGCCGCATAATGGATGCATAGTTTCCGACACGAGTGCTTGTAGCGTCGTCTATCACGTTTCGCTGCCAGAGGGTGGATGGCTGAATCGTGCCGCTTATCTTGTAGATTCCGCTGCCTATATCAGGATAGACACGTAGGTAGAACGGAGTGGGGTCCCCCAGTTGAACCTCCCAAGAAAGGCCATCCGGGCTTGTCGAGTCCGCTAAAACAGACCCATATGCATCCAAGAGCTCTGCCCTTACACTAAGATCATAAGACATAGGCTGGGCGTCCAGCATAACGAGGTCTCCGGGCTGAATGTCAAAAACAAGATAATCGTCGCTGTCGCCGTCATAGCCGCCGGGGCCTATGCTCCCATAGAACTCCGACAGGGGGAAGGATATCTCGTTCGCGGCCCCCATATCATCGTTATTTTCAACCTCATCCAATAACCGTTTGGAAACTTCTATGTCCAGCCGGTAATCCCCGCTTGTTGCCGATGAGGAACCCCAGTAGCCACAAACGAGATAATATGTATCAGCATATCCGCAAGTGTAATCAAGCGCCCTGCGGGTTGAATCAAGCTCCAAATCGCCTGCAAGCAGGTTTCCTACGGAATTGTAAAGCATCATACCCATATATGGCTCTTCGGCAGCCTTACGCATTGTTACTTGAATGCGGTCGCCAACGTCTGCATTGAAGCTGAAGAAATCCTCCATATCCGTGCCTTCAGTTAGATTGCAGTACCAGCCCCCAATGGGGAACGCAGGAAGCGGGTTGGCGCTGGCGGCATCGTTGTTTGGCTCCGTTTCGTCATACATCGTCGGGTCTTTCACCTTTAGGTCAAAGTCGTATGTGTCGCTCCCGAACGGGTTGGTTACGGTCAGGTTGATGGGGAAGGTCGTCAGCGTATCCGTAATCACTACTTGTGGCCGCGCAAGGTTGCTCACGCTGGGCGTCGCGGCATCGCCGAAGTCCCAGGCGTACGACATCGGGCTTCCGCCGGTGACAGTTGATGAAAATGTGATTGTATCGCCTCCGTGGACTTGCGTTGGCCCGGCGTTGAGGATGACCGGCGGGTCAAGGCTGCTGTAAACTGAGAGCGTAAACGGGTAAAGGACTGTCCCGTAGGCGTTGCTCACCGAAACTGAAGCCATATCGTAAATACTAGGCGCGCCAAGCGTGACCGTCGGGCTTTCCTCGGTAGCGGTATCAGGAGTTGCGCCGCCAGCGAAGTCCCAATTGTAGGTGAACGGCGCATCGCCCGTAACCGCCGCAGAAAACTGGGTTGCCGCGCCTGTCAGCCCGAGTAGCGGGGCCACCCCGCTGACAACCGGCGGATTGCCGATTGCGACAACGAAATCAAGGGTATCCGAACCAGAAGCGTTGGAGACTTCAAGCGAGCAGTTGTAGTTGCCGGAAGGGCCGATGGACAGGGTTACCATCGGCTGTTCATCTGTGCTTGAGTCGGGCGAAGCAGCGTCAAAGAAGCGCCAGTTATATGTGAACGGCGCTATTCCATTGACGACCGCCTGGAAGGTTACAGACGAGCCAAGCGCGCCCTGAAGCGGCGAAACTGACACAATCTCCGGCAGCGAGCCTGGCCCGCCGAAGTTTAAAGCATCGCTGGGAACGCCATCCATGCCTTCATTGTCCAGCGGCACCACCCGCA
>JBBIJQ010000020.1:0-15768 GCA_037445915.1 Planctomycetales bacterium
CGACTTTATGCTCCTTGAAGACGCATACGCGAACCTGAACGACGACCACCGCCGCGAACGAATAGACACATTCGCTTACAACCCGATTGATGTGGGCAAGCTTCGCCAAGCAGTCCTCGGCGACCAGAAGCTCGGCGGAATATTTGAACAGCTCAACCTGCACGCCCCTATCCCCGAGCCCGACTACTCGCAGCTCCAGCCTGACGAAACAGACCCGAAAACGATACTCGCTAAGCTTACAGAATCAATTACGATGCACTTTAAATTAGGCGACCTATCAGTAGTATGAGACGCCTAACTAAAGAAGCCGTGCTGAGGAAAGCAGCCTCGCGCATTGACTTCAATACTGAGCATTACTACAATATTCCCTTTGGGAACCAAGATGAGGGTTCAGAACCTACGCGGACTGGGATTGACGCGAGCTACAGCTTGCACGAATACCAGACCGAGCTGAACCGCATCCGGATTGAGATGTTCCGTTTGCAGAGGAATGTGAAAAACCTGCAAATGCCGGCGCTGGAGGTCGTAGGCCTTGACCGCGTCGCAGTGGACATTGACAGCCTGAAGGCTGAACTCAGGCGGCTTTTGGTGCAGGTTTCTGACCTCACAAGCCTGGAGCCGGTCAAGTCGGCGGTTAGCGGGCTGCTGGAAGTTGCAGATTCGTGCGAACGAGTGCTCACCATGGCGCAGAAAGCAGAAGGCATCCCGGATAGCGTCCTTCGGGGCGTGGAGTCCATCTACCGCTTGCTGCTGGCAAAGCTGAAGAGGTTTGGCGTTGAGCAGATGGAGGTTACCAGCGCCTACGACCCCAACTTCCATCTTGCCCTGGCTACGGTGGAAGCGCCAGGCAAGCCTGAGGGTTTTATTGTTGAAGTGCAGCTCAACGGCTATTTGCTCGGAGAGCAAGTGCTCCGTCCAGCTCAGGTCATTATCGTGCGCAACCGCCCGGCCGGCACTATGGCTGTGGTGTAGCTTTGTGGAATTTCGCCGCATTTATTAGGAGAAATTGATGTCGCAGATTGTGGGAATCGACTTAGGGACGACTAACTCCGAGGTCGCCGCCATTATTGACGGCAAGCCCACGCTCATCCCAAATGAGCGTGGAAAGTTCATCACACCGTCTATTGTCGGCTTTACGGATATAGGAGAGCTGCTCGTAGGCGAGCCGGCGAAGAACCAAGCGGTTGCGAATCCCGAGCGCACTGTAACGAGCATAAAGCGCTTGATGGGAACCGACCGACGCATTGTGATTGGAGACAAGGAATACACCCCGCAGGAAATCTCGGCTGTAATCCTGAAGAAGCTTAAGCTTGACGCTGAAACCTACCTGGGGACAATCGTAAGCGAGGCTATCATCACCGTGCCTGCCTACTTTACCGATGCCCAACGCCAGGCTACAAAAGACGCCGGCGAAATCGCCGGGTTTAAGGTTGAGCGAATCATCAACGAGCCTACAGCTGCTGCGCTCGCATACGGCTTTGATAAGGGCGGCGAGGCAAGAACAATCCTAGTTTACGACCTTGGCGGCGGCACCTTTGACGTTTCCATCATCCGCCTGATTGAGGGCACTTTCAAGGTACTCTCCACTACCGGCAACAACAACCTTGGCGGCGACGACTTTGACTACCGCCTCGTAGAGTTCTTTATTCAGCGCTTCCGCGACAAGGAAAAGGTTGACCTCAAGAACATACCTGACGTGTCCCAACAGCGCGCGATACTCCAGCGCCTCAAAGAGGCGGCGGAGAACGCGAAGATTGACCTCTCCTCGCTCCTTGAGACCGAAGTCAACCTTCCCTTCATCCATACTGAAGGCGAAGAGCCATTGCACCTGCATGAAACTATTACGCGCGCCAAGTTTGAGGAGTTAGTGAAAGACCTGGTTGACCAAACCGAGCAGCCCATCCGCCTCGCTCTTTCCGACGCCAATGTGACGCCGGAACAGCTTGACGCCATCATTCTTGTCGGCGGCATGACACGCATACCGCTCGTGCAGCGCTTAGTGCGCGAAGTACTCAACCGCGAGCCACTAAAAGACATCAACCCCGAGGAGTGCGTCGCAGTGGGAGCGGCTATCCAGGCCGGCATCAAGCGCGGCTCGCTGGAAGAGTTTGTTGTCATAGACGTCGCGCCTTTCACGCTGGGCATTGAGACGGAAGGCGATAAATTTTCCCGAATCGTCCCGCGCAACACAGCCATCCCCACCTCCCGCAAGAATATGTACCGAACGACCGTGGACAACCAGACCGAAGCGCTTATCCACGTGCTCCAGGGCGAAAACCCAAAAGCCTCTGCGAATGAGTCCCTCGGCGAGTTCATTCTTGGCGGGATATCGTCTGCGTCGCGCGGTGAGTCGCTGGTTGAAGTTTCCTTTGATTACGATGTTAACGGCATCGTGAAGATCACAGCGAAAGACCGTAAGACTGGCCAGGGAAAATCAATCACTATTAAGGCGTCCAAGAAACGCCTCAGCACTGACGAGGTCGCGCATGCGCAGCGCGATGTCAGCCGGCATACCGGTTCCATGCTCGCACAGCGCGAGCGTTCAAAGGTCCTCTTTGAGGCTGAAACAACGCTTAAGGACCTTATGCAGCTCATCCGCGCCGCTGAAAAGGGCGAGAAAAAGCTGGACCAGATTGAAATCGCCCGGCTCAACGAGACGGCTGGCAAGCTCAAGGATGCGCTTAAGGCCGAAGATCTTGCTAAGCTTGATGAGATCATTGAGAAGGCGACCGGCCTAATCGCTGATTATTCATACTAGCTGCGGAGCGTTAGAGGTTTTGCGCCAGGCACAACTAACAGAATGCCCTGTGTGCCACAGCGCCCTTGTTGGCGCAGAAAAAACTTGCGCGTCCTGTACTGCCGACTTACAGCCATACCGAGACTTGCTTGCGCAAGCCAACGCCCTGATGCTGGAGGCTTACAACGCCGTGTTGCGCGGCGAATCAGGAAATGCACGAGAGTTAGGCAAGAGAGCTTTAGAAGTCAGCCCGCTTCTTTCAACGCAGTATCCGCTCCTGTTAGCCAGAGCTGCGCTCGTGGAAAGGCGTCACGGAGAGGCTTTGCAGCACGCTCTTGCGCTTCCTGAGGGCTGTGAATACCGCAGCGAGATACTTGAGGAGGCTTTCTTGCTTCAAGAGGCGGAAGTCCGGGGCAAGGAGCACTACAACCTAGCGCTCACTTCAGCACGCAAGGGGCAGTGGGCTGACGCGTCTTACCACGCAAGCCGTGCAATGGAGCTTGCGCCATATGAGGAAGCTGTGTGGAGGCTTGCGGTCAAGGTAGCGCTTAGGGGCGGACGGTTTGCGGAAGCTGAGAGCCTGCTAGCTGAAGCTGCTTTACGCTTTCCAGGTGAACAATACATTTCCAAGCTGGCAGCTGAATTAAGCTCAGCGCGCTAGCTGGCGCTAGCGCCCTACCGTGAATTACCCTTTCCCCTACAATACAACTCAAAGACTATGTTTTCGCTCGGTAAGCGCCCGCAAGCACTGAAAGCAAAGGGCGCACCCAAAGGCGCGCCCTTTCGTGAGTTCAAGTTAGAACTGGATTACGGCAGATTGGCCACATTTTCCAGGTACATCTGGATCGCACTGTCGCTCAGCCCATTGCTGTTCTCGCCGCCGATTACCCAGACAGTATCAGCGACCTTGACCGTGCCATCCGAGTTCATATAAGTCGGGAACGCGACGGAACCTGCCCCAACGCGGCCCATTGTATCGTCAGGCCCGATGGTTCGCGACCAGATATAAGTTTCCGGATTGAAAACCTCGGCTTCCGCGACGTATTGCGGCGCTCCCTGGTCACTGGGGTAGTTGAGGCCGCCATACACGTAGATCTTGCCATTGATAATCTGCGCGGTGCTGCCAGAACGGGAAAACTTCATGTCAGGGAGGATTTCCCACCCTCCAGTAAGGAGGTTCACCCGCTCAAGGGCACGAGTGCTCTGGCCCTGGTTGTTGCGCCCGCCGATCACATATAGGTAGATCGCGCTGGTTGTCGGGGCATGAAGCACCATAGAGAAGCTGTAGCGCGACGTTGGCATTGAAGCAATCAGGGTGCTGTTCCAAAGTTCATCCGACGGACGGTAAATCCAGCCGGTAGAGCTTACATACTCGCCTGGTGGATCGCCCTGCAAGCCGCCCATGAAGATGATTGTCGGGTTACCGCCTAAGCTAATGCCATTAACAGAAGCCATCTGGCGCAGTTGGGTGTTGTTGTGGCCAATTGAACCAACAGTTGACCACGGCGTTTGCGGCTCGTCTGCCGCGTTGCCATCAAAGACGGGCAACATTTCCACGACGGAGAGCGTCTGCTCAACGCTGTTAAAGCCTCCCACGGCATAGATTTGGGTCGGAGAGTTCTCCGTGGCGATACCCGAGAGAGGCTCGGCGGCTAGCTGGCCGCGCGCGGTTGAAAGCGGCAAGCGGTCGCTCACAGAAACTAACGGCGACCAACTATTGGAGCCTACATCCCATCTTTGCTTGATTAGCTGGACGCTGCGCATAGCCATGTTACCGCTAGTTCCGCCAATGCAGAATATCCTGCGTTGGGAAAAGCGGTCATCAACCGTTTCTTGAGTGCCACGGTCGTCAACGATAGATACACCGGCTATGCCGAACTCCCGGCGAGGCTTAAAGGCGGCACCGGTAGCGTCAAACAAAATATCGCTGCGCTGCACGAACGAGAGGGGAACCTGGTCAACCCTGCTCGCCATTTCAATTCCTGCGGCGTCCAAGGCGATGACTTTGCTGGCGCATGCCTTGTAGCCAGGGAGCATGGCTGCAGGGTAGTTGATCGTGATTTCGGCTATCTGGTTTTCGCCAGAAGAAGAGAAAACGACTGCAGTATCCGTAGTAAGCGGGTCTCCATCTAATTCAACGGGTTCAAATGTGCCGTCAAACTGGGGATCCCAATCAAGGAAACCATCTGTCACCGGGGGCGCTCCCATCGGAACGTCATAAGCATAAACGCCGTTACCCAAGATATCCAGCGTGAACCGGTATAGCCTCGTAGAGCCGCTAGCGGTTATGCGGAACTTGACTTCAGCGTTGCTAAGGGGTTGTGTCTTGCGCGCCTGTTCCTTGTAAGTCCCGTCTTCTTGCGTGTCAAAGTTGCCGTCCTTATCAAGGTCAACCAGCGTCTGCGTGATGAGTGGGTTGACAACAGGCTCGTAGGCGCGGTCAACAACCTTAACCGCCCATTCCTTACGAATCGCCTGGCCAATGCCATCTATAAAGTGCAGCGCCAACGTGAAGGTGCGGGACGGGCGGCCGAAAGTGTTGTAGGGGTTGATGAGTATCTTCAGGTCGGCATCGTAATAAGGAACCGACACTGAGGTCGTGTTCGCATCGTAGATACCGTCGTTTGTGAAATCCCAAAAGTAAGCGTACGGCAGAACACCTGGATGGTTGGGGTCAACCATAACGCTGGCGTTCATGCGCGGCTCTCGCTCAGCCGGGTTGTCGCTTGATGAGTCAAAGGAGATAAGGATAGAGTTGTCCGTCAAAATAGGCGGGAAGCTGTTTACTAACAGCTCTGGAGCGCCGGCTGGCTCTTCTGGCGCAACTTTGACCACGGTAACGGGGAATTCCTTTGTGATGGAGTAATCATTGGAATCCATTACCGTCAGCTTGATGATGTAAGTTTGGCTCTCTACGCCAGACAGCGTAAACGTGTACTGCGGATTTTGCAAAGTGGAATCGATCCGGCCATCGCCGTCAAAATCCCACTGGAACCGGTAAGGGGGCGCTCCCGGGTTAGAAACAGAAGGGAACACCCTGCAGTATATCGGCTTGCCGGAAAGATAGAGATAGATGGGATTACCCTCGCCGTCATAGCCTGCGACTTGGTCGCTGATTATGCGCGTTAGTGTTGTATCAAGCGAGAACTGAGGGTCGCTGGTAACAAGAATGGAGATAGGCTGGCTCGTGCGAGCTACTCCATTCCCGTCCACAACTTTGACCACAGCCTGGTAAGTGGACGTTCCCTGTGTCCTGTCGGAATTACGCAGGTAGTAAAGGTGATAGGCCTGCTCAGTGCGGCTTCCGGCTTGGTTGATATACAAGTCAAAAGCCCCATCGTTGTCAAAGTCCCACATGTAAGCGTAGGGTAGCCTGCCACCTGTAACTGTTGCAATGAAGTTCACACCAAGTGGCGAACCTCCAGTTGTCGGAGTTGCATTGTAGGTGACAATGGCGAAGTCGCTACTGGTATTGTCAGTTGGAGTAGGGGTTGGGGTTGGGGTTATCGTCCCGCCGCCTCCACCGCCGCCGCATGAAGCGGCGGCGGCGAGAACTATCAGTAGCATCGCAATCAATTTCAACAGTTTCATCAGGTCACGTCCTCCCATTCATCGGGGTCACGAACCAATGGCCGCAGTTACGGCTGGTAATGTTCAACAATAGTATCCGGACCGTTCGGCGTCAGGCCGCCAACAATGTAGTAGTCGCCAGCGCCGGTGAAAAAGTCATTCGGAGACACGACGCCAGCCGAGCCGACCCAGCCGCGCGGAACGAGGCCGGTGGGCGCAAGCGAAATGGAGCCGCCACTTAGGACATCGTAAACCGAGCCGGTGTAGCCTTTCACTGTGCGGCCGGCAAACTGCTTATACACAAAGCCGCGGGAGTCTTCCTGCCAACCTGCACCAAGCCCAGCGGCAGACTCTGGCGCATTGCCAATTGTCCGCCACGTTCCGGTTGTTGGGGCGGTAACGCTCGTGAATGTGAACTCATCAATCTGGGAAACGTAGTTTCCGTTGCGGTCAAACCCGCCAAACACCACAATCTTCCACTTTCTATCGGTTAACTTGTCGCCAAGGATGACGATCGCCTTGTGGTAAGCGCGCTCAACGGGCATATCAACCACGGGCGAGTAGTCGCCAAACTCAAGCGGAGTGCCTTCCTGGCGGCGCCCCGGAGGCGAAGACGAGTTGAACAGCCGCATAGTCGCGACGGGAACGCCGCTGTCGTTGATGCCGCCTAAGATGAAGATGTAGTTGAAGCCTCCCTCCGGCCAAACCGGCGGCGGGGAAATGTTGCCATTATTCTCAATGGTAACTGCTGCATGGCCGTATAAAGGTTCCGGTAGCGGGTTGAGTGGAACCGCACCCTGCTGGCCACCACCGCCACCATCCATAGGCGGACGCTCGGGCGGCATCGGCGGATTTGGATTCTGGCCTTCCTGCGGTAGCCAATCCCAGTCAACCATCATATAGCGGTTAGACCAGATATCAGTCTGGGTATTGACTATCTGCATGATTGGCTCGCCCGACGGATCGTAGACGATGGGGAACTTATCCTCAGTGCCGTAAGTTTCAGGGTAATACTTCTGGACTACGTCAAGCGGGTTACCCGACCTATCACGGCCTCCAAAGACGAAGATTACTGGAACACCAAGACCTTGCGGGCCAAGCGTCCAGCCAGCTCCCTGGTCAGGCCAGGTGCGGGCTAGACCACCATCAGCGCCATAGCCGCCGGGGTTGCAGTCCCACTGCTCATGAACCAATGCAGCAGCGGCCGAACCGCGCGGTATGAACTGGTCACTCTTCTGAAGAGTGCGGTCTGGTCTCATAAACGCAGGCGGATAAACAGTTCCGCGAGTCGGCGGGGTTTTTACCGTTGGAGTTGTGCCGACATATGCCCAGGCTAGCCCTTGTAATGCGTTTAGTAGAGTGAAACCGCCATCAGCGTAAGCGTTTCCTGCAGTGGAGCCAAATCTACCTGTAGGCGTGCGGTCGCTGCCGGTCAAGTTCAAGACCCAGTTGGATTCAAGATGGCCCACGATACCTTGGAATTCGCCGCTCTCGCTGTAAGTGTCTCCTCCAAAGAAGTAAACAAGCCCGGATGGATGGGCCACCGTGGCTGGGTTAGCTCGGGCAGAGAAACTCGGAAGGCTGCTTATCATGAGGCCTGCATAAGTGCTCCAGCCGACAGACGGGGAACGTTCTGCCCTGTATAGAGTCGCTGGTTCGCTTTGGCGAGGGGTAATGCGGATGAGGTTGCTCACCGCTTGAACCCCGCTGTCGTCTATTGCGACCAAGCGCACAACATAAGGCGCGCCTACTGTCTCGCCAGCGTCTTGGGCGTTGTTGTTGTTCAAGTCAACGTACTGCCCGTTGAAAGTTGCGAAAGTGATTACCGGATTGGGAAGCGTAGTGACGTCTGGGACTACTACAGCCTGCGGATCCTTAATCGGCGTCGGGTACTGCGGAGGAAGTACGATTACTGGTTCATCAGCAGACGGAAGCAAGTCGGTAAAGACTTCCCAATTGTAGCGGATGGGTTCCTTTCCGCCTTCAACTAGGCTGTTGAACTGGACGTTGAAGGGCACAGGGCCCGTCGTTGCGTCAGCCTCAATGCTGATGTGGAACGTTGTTTCCTGCCTCACAAACACTGGAACAACGCCGCTGGTTCCGACAATGCCCTGATTGTCCGTTACCGTCAGCATCGCGTAATAAGTGCCGGTGTTAGAGTAGGTGTGAGTCGCCACCACGGAGGAATTCGCGGGACGTGAAGCTCCGTCACCGAAATCCCACGCGAAGGTATAAGGCGGCTCACCACCGGAAGCACCGCCGCTGAACACACAGGCCAGTGGAGCCTGCCCGGAACTGGGGTTCACCGCGGCGTACACAGACAGCGCTGAAGGCGGCATCACGTTGATAGCCACCCGCCAGTCTGACTGGCCGTCGCTGTCAGTGTCGTCCGCTGTGGATATTCTTACGCCACGGTTGTCAACAACGGTGAGTACCGGGTAAAAGAAGTACTGGCCTGTGCCCGTGCTGGGCCCCGGCTGCTGGTAGATGTAGATCGGGTTTTCGCTATTGCTGTCAACAATGCCGTCTCCGTTAAAGTCCCACAGGAACCCATAAGGAGGGCTTCCGCCGGAAACCAGCGCCGTGAACTGCACACGCAGGGGCGCGGAGCCGGAGTTGACGGAAGGCTGGAATCGAACCACCAGCGGCTGAGTTCCTGTCCCGCCGCCCCCACCATTGGTAGGAGCGGTAACCGTGATACTTTTGGTCACGGTAACCGTCTGCTGGCGCGAATCAGTGATCTTAAGCGTAACGACCCCGCTGTTGTTAAATGTCCAGTAGGGGTCTATCGCATTTGAATCGGCAACCGCGTCTCCGTTGAAGTCCCATTCGTAGGAATACGAAGGGTAGCCGCCAAATGCATACGCAGAAAAGCTAACCGTCAGCGGTGATACGCCCTGGTCAGGGGTTGCCGTCAATACCACTGAAAACGGTTGTTGGGCAGGAGGCGGGGTGGTCCCGTCACCCTGCGTTGGGGGTTTTGGCGTAGTTCCGCCACCACCGCCGCAGCTCACAGCAAGAACTGCGAGCACAGCGATGCCCCATAGCCATAGTTTTCTAATCACCATATCAAACACCTCGGATTTAGAGGCTTACCGAACTATTATACCCAGATAAGCCAGGTTTAGACTACCCCTATAGGGGATAGCCATAAAATTAGCCTGCTTAGTATTCCTTCGCCCTTTCCAGATAGCTGAAAGTGCGCGTATCCACCTTTATCAAGGTTCCTTCTTCAACGAAGAGGGGAACTTGGACAACTGCTCCGGTCTCCAACGTCGCAGCCTTGGTAGCGGCAGTAGCCGTATCGCCGCGCACGCCGGGCTCAGTATGCACAACCCGGAGCACCACTGCCGCAGGCAGAACGATACCAAGGATCTCGTCCTCGTATTTCTCAATGGCGACGACGTCGTTTTCCTTTATCAGTTTTGCCTTGTCTCCTACTGCTTCAGGGGGAACTGTAACTTGGTCGTAATCAGCGTTATCCATAAAAACGAAATCTACACCCTGCCTGTAAAGGAAGGTCATGTCCCGCCGTTCAATGCGGATGCTCTCCAGCTTTTCCTCGGTGCGCAACGTTGTTTCATGAATAGCCCCGTTGCGGATATTCTGTAACTTCGCGCGCATGAACGCCGGCCCTTTGCCGGGCTTAACGTGAAGAAACTCAACGACGCGGAAAATGTCGTTACCGCGCTTGAAGGTCGTTCCGTTCCTGAAATCGTTAGGCGTTATCATCGGTTATTGCACCACTTTTAAATCGGTTGGCAGGGTATTCAGGTTTACCAGCCCCTTGTCATCCACAAGGTAAATATCTTCAATGCGAACCCCGCCCTGGCCGGGCAGGTAAATGCCGGGCTCAATGGTAATCACCATTCCCGGCTCCAGCGCGTCAACACTTTTGCCGTGTAGGCGGGGGCCTTCATGCACTTCTAGGCCGACGCCGTGCCCAAGCCCGTGCCCAAAGTACTTGCGCTCCTCGCCGTTTTCCTCGTAGGAATCAAAGCCTTTGCCCACGATTATGTCGCGGGCGACGCGGTCCACATCGGCACAGCTCATTCCGGGTTTTCCTTGTGCTGCTGCGGCTTCCTTAGCTTCAAGAACTGCCCGGTAGATATCCTCCCACCCCGGAGAGACACCGCCGAAAAAGACAGTGCGCGTGAAGTCGCTACAGTAATTATCCAGCTTTACGCCAAGGTCAAACAGCAGCGGCGATGCCGGCACAAGCTTGCGCGCGCCAAAGGACGCGTGGGGCTTGCAGGAGTTTTCGCCAAACGCTACGATAGGCGAAAAGCTTGATGCGCGCGCCCCTTTCAAGCGAATGCGATATTCAAATTCTGCGGCGATTTCAGCCTCAGTCACTTCAGGCTTCAAGCACTTCAGCGTTTCAGTGTAAGCCTCTTCCTTCAACCTGATAGCGCGCCTGATGCACTCTATCTCCTCGGCGTCTTTGATTATGCGCAGGCTTTCAACAATGCCGGAAAGAGGCGACACTTCCACCCCGGCGTTTTCCTTTATCTCCTCAACCTGCGCGTATGACAGCGCGGATGCTTCCACTCCAAGTTTCTTGATGCCCGCGAGCGCAGCCAGTTCTGCGAGCTTGGCCCCGAGGCTTCCCGTGTAGAAAGGGACGAGTTGATACCCGCCTGAAACTTCCTGCCTGAACTGCTCGTAATAGCGGGAGTCGGTGAGGAAAAGCAGCTCGCTTCCGCTAATCACAACCTGGGCTGTGCTACCGGTGAAGCATGAAAGATAGTGTATGTTTTCATGCTTGCTCACAAGCATCGCGTCAATGCGAACCTTGTCGAGAAGCTCTCTCAGCCGCCCAATTCGTCCGGCGAAATCCATATAGTCACATCTGTACGGAAAGGCTATGTAGCCTAAACAGCTTATTCTAACGGTAACAGCCCTGCGTATGCAACTAGCTGTATGGGTTTATAGCTAGTGTCGCGGTTGAGAGGCGGGCCCGGGACAGGGATGAGAAGCAAGATACAGGGCCGGCGAGTTCCAGTCAAGAGAGGAATGTGGGCGGTCATGATTGCAGAAATGGAGAAACCGGATAAGGTCGTTGGCGAGAGCAGCATCGGAGAGGGTGTGGTCATTGGCGCCCAGCATGGTCTCGTCGCGCAGTATGCGGTTAAAGCGTTCCACTTTCCCGTTTTGGTCAGGGCAGTTCACCCAGGCATGAATAAGCGGCAATCCAGCGGCCTTGCAGGCTGATTTGAAGTGCCCGGCGAATTCTGAGCCGTTGTCGGTTTGCAGCCCGCGCACTGTGCCTGGGTATGTAATGCGCAGTTCATCCAGAAAGGAGGCAGCCTTCGCTTGCGCCTGCACGGCGGGCGTAATGCTGTTCACGCTGCCGCGCCTGGGCCCTGGCCGACGCGCAGCCGTCACTTTCCCGCGCCCCCTTGCTGCCTGCGTAACGCGCTGTATTGTCCGCCTGCTAACGCCATGCTCCTGCGCCAGCTCGCATATCCTCATGCCCGCCTTAGCCTGCTCCCATATCCGCCGGTTTCGCGCTGTCAGTGCTTCCACCCGGCTCTGTGTGATACCCTTTCCCGCTGGGGAGTCATCCTTAGGATGGTGTTGTCATCCCTGTCCTGATGGACTCCCCCCTGCGACACTATCTATGAACTTATTCGGGGGCTGCAAGCCTAAATCAACGCCAATCAGGCTAAAGTCCATAATCCGGCTGGAGGATGATCTGATTATTCTTCAAGTCAACCTTGGCTATAGCTATTGATGCAAAGGGTATTAGCTTAGTTTCTCCCCCAAGCGCACCAACTTCTAGAATCTCCTGGTTAGCTCCGCGAATTACGTTCGTGACTGCTCCCACGCATTGCCCGCTAGCCGTAACAACTTCCAGTCCTTGGAGCTGGAAAAAATAAAACTCGCCATCGCCAGCATCATCGGGGACTTCTGCAGCCGAGATTTCCAGAAGCCATCCTGCAAGCAGCATCATCTGCTCGCGTTGGGGGATCTCGCGGAATGAAATGAGAAAGCTGTCGGCCAGCAGCCTTATGCTGCTGGCTGTTAGCGTGAAAATCTCTCCGCTATGAGGGTCTCTGAGAATGTAGTTTTCACGCCTTGAAAGGCGCTCCGGGTAATCTGTGTGGTACGCGCACTTGCAGCCACCGGCTATGCCGTGGGCTGCGAGCACCCTCCCTACGGTAACTGCGCCCATCAGGAGTATGCAAGCGCTCAGGTGATTAGCTCGATGGTGACGCGTTTGTTATCCCTGCCGGCGGCGGCGCGGACGATTTGGCGCAGGGAGTTGATTATCCTGCCTTCGCGCCCGATCACCTTGCCGGTATCATCGGCATGAACCTTGATTTCAATGATGCACGTGCGCTCGCCTTCAATTTCATTTACTTGGACCGATTCGGGATGGTCCACGATGGCCTTTAGTATTTCGGTTACAAGTTCCACCATTGAGCTTACGCTCCTTCTTGTGGTTTGGGTGCTTTGGGTGGTTTAGCCGTCTTAAGCTGGATGTCGGAATGCTTGGTTATAAGGCGCGCCACCGTATCCGTGGGCTGTGCCCCAACTGACAGCCAGTAGCGGATGCGGTCTGCCTTAAGGGTAACTGTTTCCGGGTCGGTAAGCGGGTTGTAGACCCCGACCCATTCCAAGTAAGCTCCCTGGCGGGGCGAGCGTGCTTCTTTGACCACGAGGCGGTAGCATGGTTGCTTGGGTTTGCCGGTGCGTACTAGCCTAATTTTGAGTGCCATAGTTATTAAATACCAGAATCCTCTGTCCTACGCGATTCAGCGCGCGGGCTGTTATTATACGCTAACAAGGCGGCTTGTAAAGCACTTTTCATTAAAGCCCTTGAAAGGCTACTGCGGATTGTGGTATAAGGGACGTTCGCACTATCTCGTGCTTGGAGAATCCTTTTGGCTGAAGAGAAACTGAAGCTATACGAAACTATCGCACTTTACCACCCGGAATTGAGCGAAGAGGGCTTGGACGAGCGCGCCGCTAAGGTCGGCAGCATTGTCTCGGAACACGGCGGGAAGGTATCGTCCATAAACAAGTGGAAGAAACGCCGCCTCGCGTACCCGGTAAAGAAGCAGGCCGAAGGCTACTTCATCGTCATCCGTTTCACGGCTGACAAGAAAGCCCTGCCCGATCTGGACTATGTCATGCGCTACGACGACCGCTGTTTGCGTTACCTTACGCTGGACATAACAAATTTTCCGGGGATGCTCCGCACCTCTAAGAAGAAAGTGGAGGCCAAATAATGCCGCCAGGATTTCGCCGCTTCCGCCAGTCCAAAGTCTGCACGTTTTGCGTGGAGCCACAGCTTCCGGTTGATTATAAAATCGTCGCGCTGCTGCAAAAGTTCCTCAGCGAGCGCGGCAAGGTACTTCCTCGCCGCCGCACCGGTGTCTGCGCGAGGCACCAGCGCATGTTGATTGGAGCCATTAAGCACGCGCGGTTTATGGCGCTGCTGCCTTACACCAAGCGGTAGCCGGTGAAGACTTAGGAGAACGATGATGCAAGTCATACTGCTTGACGATATTATTGGCCTGGGAGAAGCAGGCGACATAGTGAAGGTCAAAGACGGCTTTGGCCGCAACTTTCTCATACCCAAGGGCCTTGCCCAGTTCGCCACCAAAGAAGGGATGAACCGCATCCAAGCAATCCGCAAGGCAGGCGAAGCCCGGCGGATGAAGCGCATCATTGAAGTCAAGGACAAGGTCGTCGTCCTGGACCAGAAGACCATTACCATCCCGATGAAGGCTGGCACTGAATCCAAGATTTTCGGCGCGGTAACTGCGCTGCTTCTGTCTGAGCGCATCAAGGATCATTTTGGCTTGGACATTGACCGCCGCTATATAATGCTTGAGGAGCCCATTAAGCGCCTTGGCAGTTTTCAAATTAACATTAAGGCCGGTACGGAAGCATCTGCGGTGCTAAACGTTGAGGTCATTGACGAAAGCACTCTCGCCCCGTCTAAACCGGTTGTCGAGCGCCATCCGCAACGTAAAGAGCCCGAGCCTGTGAAGGCTGACGCCGCCGAGCTTCCTTCTGAAGATACGGAAGACGCGCGAGAGGATATAGGCTCTGAGATAGAAGAGCAGCTTACCCCGTAGGTTTCGCCCCGGCGCTTCTCTCCTCGCCTTGGAACAGCCCAGGCGCTAGTTCAACCCGAAAGCGGTCTGGTATAGTCATGCGCACCCCGCTGCCTTCGGGAACCGCAACGACCACATTGGCCGACAGGCTAAACTCTTTGCCTACAACGCTCACGCTTCCGCTCAACACAAGCTCAGTTGAACCCATTTTCTTCTCAACTGACTGCGCGCTGAAGTTGATAACATTGCCTTCGTTATCCAACAACCATCCTTTCACCGGCGCGCTTTCCGACCCGCTGATTACGAAAAGCGTCTGCTCAACGCCGGATCCTGCGCCCTTCTCTGCGGCAAGGTTTGCGGCTAAGCTGTTTCCAGCAACGCCAAGCCTTTCAGCTTTCACCGTGATTTCGGAAGCGGTGAACAGCAGCCGGCGCTGATGAACGCCTTCAGTCTTCAGGAAAGCCTTGTTCCCGCGGATAGCCATCCCTCCACCCGTGAGCCTTTGCGTTTGCTCTGAGAATAGCGGACCGGCAATGACTGCCGTGAAACCATCGTCCAGCGTGCAAAGCTGTCCGTCAAAATCGTAGTGGAGCTGCTTGCCAGAAAGCTCCAGCCCCTCCTCCCAGGCCGCGCTAACATTCCCAAGTAGCTCTGCGCTGCGCGGCTGAAGCGTGTTTATGTCAAGCAACAGAGCGCCGGTGTCGGAGGCGGCGCTAACGCCTTGCGCCTTGTATGAAAGCGAAAGCCCGCCCTCCGCGCGCAGAACGCCTGTTGAAAGGTCTGCCTCGCAGCGGGCAGTAGTCATCTCATACTCAGGCCCGGCAAGGCGCACTTGCCCGCTGAGCGTAACCTTCTGGGTTAGCGAGTCAAACTCAACCTGCGAGGCTAGCAGCCGCATCCCGCCGTAAGCAAGCTCCGCATCCAAAAAGATGCCGCGCTGGCCGACTTCGGTGAACACTACTTGCGCGGTCGCAGCGCTGACTACCTCTACGAAACGCCCAGCCTGATGCGCTAATGACGGCTGCGCCGCGAGTAACAGCGCGACGGCAATCGGCAAGGCTGCGAAACACCGAATCCTCATGCGAAGCGCAGTACCTCCGCGTCCAGCGCGTAGTAGTAATCGGCGGACAAGCGCAGTTCTTCTGCAGTGGAGCTTGGAAAAGAGTAAACCTCCACGCGCACACCCATCGCCTTCAGCTTTTCAACAAGCGCGACGAAATCGCCGTCGCCAGTCACTAGCGCAATCGCGTCAACCTTCGGAGCGATATTAATTGCGTCAATCGCCAGGCCCATGTCCCAGTCGCCTTTCGCCGAACCATCGGGTCGTACCTTAAGCTTCTTAGACTTGATCTCCACGCCGAGGCTTATCATGAAATCCAGGAACTTCGT
>JBBIJQ010000020.1:15778-28934 GCA_037445915.1 Planctomycetales bacterium
CAGAAAATGAGCTTCCATGGCTACCGTGGCAGCATCCAGGAACTTCGTCTGGTCAATTTCCGGCGTCTGCACAACATACGCGACCGCGCGGGTGAGCCGCCGGCCCCGTGTTATAACCGGAAGCAGCGTTTCAAAGTTGAGTTTCTTCTTGTATATGCTCAAGGCTGAGTAAAACATATTTTGAATGTCAATAAGCACTGCTACCCGCTGCTCTTCCAATGTGCCGATTTGAGAATTGCTTCTGCTTTCCATAATCCCTCCTGATTTAGGATGCTTTCCCCGCCGCCGACTTTGGCGCAGCCTCGGCCTTCTGGAAGTCGTTCGCCACCAGCTTCTGTAACATCTCGTCTGTCAGCTTCCTTAACTCCTCATGCTTCTGGTCCAGGCGCTTTTGCATCGCAAACAGCGTGGGGTCGTTTTTGATGTACTTTTCAAATTCAACTGCAATGTCCGGCTCCAATCCGGTTCCGCCGAGGTCATGTTTCTTCGGCGTCAAATACCTTCCAATGGTAAGGGCAACTGCAACCTGCTTGTTGTCAAGCTCGAATATCTCCTGGACAACGCCCTTGCCGAAGGTTTTTTCCCCAACCAGCACCGCCAGCCCGTACTCGCGCAGTGCGCCAGCGAGGACTTCGGATGCGCTTGCGCTGTTGCCGTTAACAAGCAGCGCGATGTCAAACTTGTACTTCAGCCTTGTCGGGTCAGCTTTGTGAACTTCAGGCTTGCGACCGCGCATTTCTACTGTTACGATGTCGCCCTCTTTAATGAACATATCTGCTACGCCAACCGCGCCGTCAAGTAATCCGCCGGTATTGTTGCGCAAGTCAATAATGAGGGATTTCACGCCTTGCTTCTGGAAGCGTTCCAGCACTTCCTCAACTTCTGACGGGGTAGTCTCGCTGAAGAACACAAGGCGAATGTAGCCTGTGCCGTCTTCTAGCACGCGCGATTCGGTAACTGAATGCACTTCAATCGGCTGACGGACAACTGCAAACTCAATCGGTTGGAGCAGGTTTTCCCGCATAACTTTTAGCTTGACAGTCGTCCCGATTCCGCCTTTTATCATCGTCGCGGTTTCTTCAATCACCTTGTCCTGCGTGCTGACGCCGTCAACTTCAATGATGAGGTCGTATTCCTTGATGCCGGCCTTGGCTGCCGGGCTGTCTGGGAACACTGTAACAACAACCTGGTAAGGCTCCGTCTCGTGCGGCCCGACAAGAATGCCGATGCCAGCGTAGCTTCCGTGCGTCGTCGCCTTTAGCGAGTTCCAGCTTGACATATCAAGGAAGCCTGAATACGGGTCGGAATAAGGCGGGGCGTGCAGCGAGTCAATCATTCCATTTAGCGCGCCGTAAACAAGTTCGCTGTCGTCTTTGATGGGCCTATAGTAACGCGCCTTGACGACATTCAGCGCTTCACCGACCAGCCCCACCTTGGTATCTTTGCGCGTGCTGAAGGCGTAGCTCCATAGGCTCTCGGGCCCTTTGGCGACGCTAACCTGCCCCATCGTGTATGAAGTAAATACAACTACTACGAAAAGTAGCCCGAGCAATATCCTGAATATAGTGTTTTCACCCGTTCTCATTACTGGCTCCAAGTGTTTAAGGACCTTTTCCGACACGATGGCTCACATCTTGCCCAGCGGGTTCACCGGATCGCCGTTAATTCGGACTTCAAAGTGAAGGTGGTTTCCGGTGGAATAGCCGGTGCTGCCGACATAGGCAATCGTCTGGCCGGCTTTGACGACCTGGCCCGTTGAGACGGCAAACCCGCTACAGTGGGCATATAGAGTTGCCACCCCGCCGCCGTGGTCAATCATTACCGTGTTTCCGTAGCCACCGCGCCATCCCGTGTAGATTACTTTGCCGTCGCCGCCTGCCCTAATGTTCGCTCCGTAAGGTGCGACGATGTCAACGCCTGTGTGCATTCTAATCCCGCCGAAAATGGGGTGCTTGCGCATGCCAAACCCGCTTCCAACACGGCCGGCAACAGGCTGTAAAAAGCGGCCTGTCCACTTGCCTGAGTAGCCGCCGGAGCTGCTGCGCAGGAACTGGGAGATGCGCTTGCTTTCTTCAAGTATCTCTTGGTATTGCTGCTCGGTCAGCGCCTTGTCGCGGGCTACAACGCGCAGAAGAGCAGCCTTCTCCTGGCGAACCTTTGTCACTTCCGCGCTTTGTTCCTTAAGCTTCTTGTGCGCTTCAGCAATCGCAGCTACGGACGCTTCCATTTTCCCCCGCTCAACCTCAACTTCGCCCTTCTTCTGTTGGATGCTCTGGAAAAGCTCTTGGTCCTTTTCGAAAATGAGATTAAGGTAGAACGCGTGGTTGATGAACTCGCGAAAGTCCTTAGCGTTGAAGAGCAGGTCCAAGTAAGTCATTTCGCCTTGCATATATACAGCAGTGACGCGCTCGGCCACGATAGTCTTGCGATGGAGAAGCTCCGCCTCTAGCCTGCTAATTTCGTCCTTGATCTCCGCAAGTTGTTCCTGCATAACCCGCAACTCATGCGTAACTTTCTGTAAGCTCTTATCAAGATGGGCCGCCCGAGTGTCAAGGTCTTCCATCTGGCTGTTGAGCGATGCTTGCTGGCTGCGTAGATTGCGAAGCTTAGACTCTATATTCTGTTTGAGGTTCTGGATGCTGCGGTAGTCTCGGGATGTATAACGGGATGCTTTTCGCGCCTGCGCCGTGAACGAAACGCTTGGGGGGACAGCCGTTAGCAGCGCGGCAATCACTGCGAGAACTACTGCGTATTTTAACGCTAGCTCTTTCATAGCCCGACCTCCAGCCGCCTCATCTCTTCAATGCGGCGGTATTCGGTGTTCAGGAAACGGTTTGCGGTAAGAAAACTGCTGAGTACGCCGATAAGGAAACCGACCGAAATCAGCCCCAGCGAAAGGAGCAAGAACATAGCAGGTACATTCACAAGCGATGGGATGAAAATCTCCAAAGCCTCAAGCGCAGTGATGATAGCCCCGCCAATTAGGTAGATGACGAGTATCGCCACAACCGCGCCGATAATCCCGAAAAAAGCACCCTCCAAAATGAACGGCCAGCGGATGAACCAGTTGGTCGCGCCGACGAGTTGCATTATCCGTATCTCATTCCTGCGGCTGTAGACCGAGAGCCGGATAATGTTGTTGATTGAGGATATCGCCGCTGAAAGGAGAAGCAATATCGTAATCGCAAAAACCACTTGCATCCCCATAAGCACACGCATCAGCGCCGAGACTTCCTTACGCCCGTAGCGTACCTGCCACACGCCATCTATCGCCTCTAACTGCGCAACCAACCCTTCTATCTTGCCCATGTCGGCGGGGCGCATAATGTAAGTAGGCGGGAGCGGGTTGTACTCAAGGATGTCTGCAACTTGTAGGTGGTAGCTTTCGCCGAACTTCTTCAGCGCTTCTTCGCGGCTCACGTATTGAAGCTCCTTCACGTTAGGCAGGTTGCGCATAGCCTCGTCTATCTGCACATACCGCTCGGCCGACAAGTCGGTCTTAAGGAATGCGTAAACCTCAACCATGTTCCGTAAAGAGAACAAGAACGCGCTGACGAATACTACTAGGATAATGAAGAACCCCAGCACCATCAGCGAAATGACAACCTGTAGCCCGTGCGTTATAGCGACGAAGGGGTTTCGCCGAAGATTCTCGGCGAACTCCTTGATGAAGAACCGCAGGCTGGAAAAGCTAGTACCCACCTTTGTCCTTGTCGGAAATCAGCCTGCCGTGCTCCACCCTCACGGTGCGGGTGCGGAACTGGTTGACGATGTTCTCGTCGTGCGTCGCCACAACCAGCGTCGTCCCGCGCGTGTTGACATGCTTTAGGATATCAATAATGCCGACGCTTGTTTCGGGATCAAGGTTGCCGGTCGGCTCATCGGCGAGGAGAATGTCAGGCTTATTCACCAGCGAGCGCGCGATGCACGCGCGCTGCTGCTCGCCGCCGGAAAGCTCTTCCGGCAGGCTCTTCATCTTACGGGAAAGCCCCACCGATTCCAGCACTTCGGGCACAAGCTGGCGGATTATTTTCAGCGGCGCTCCCCTGGCCTCCAACGCGTATGCGACATTCTCATAAACGCTCTTGCGCGGGAGCAGCAAGAAGTCCTGGAAGATAACTCCGATGCGGCGGCGCAGGAAAGGTATCTCGCGCGCGGGCATTTGGGTGACATCGCGCCTAAAAACAAACACTCGCCCGCTCTGCGGGACAATCTCGCGGTAAACGCATTTGAGCAACGAGCTTTTCCCGCCGCCTGTGCCTCCAACGAGGAACACAAATTCCTGCTTCTGGATATGCAGGTTTATCCCGCGCAGCGCGGGCGCGCTCTTGGAGTAGTTCAGCGCAACATCAACAAACTTAATCATGCTTCGTTTCGGCCAGTCATCTTGGCCGCGATAACCATCCAGATAAAACAGGGAATAAAGCTCAAGCGAGGCCAGCGCCTGAAATCCACCAGCGAGCGGTGTAACCACTCCAGCCCCATACGCTGCACCAGCTTGGAAGCCCTACGTCGGCTTCCCGCCCAGACATCAAAGCTCCCGCCGATCCCCATCATAAGCTTGCATGGAAGGCGATGGCGCGTACGGGTGATAAAGTACTCCTGGCCAGGCGAGCCTGTGCCCACAAGCAATATCTCAGCGCTGCTGGCGATGATATCCTTTATGACTTCCTCCTCTTTTCCCTGGAAGTATCCATGATGGCTGCCGGCCACCCGCAGCTTGGGGTGCTTTGCAAACAGCCAGGCCTTCGCCGCCTCAAGGACGTTTTCATGCGCCCCCAGCAGATACACACTTCGGCCAGCGCGCTCGGCCGATTTGAAAATACCCTCTGCCAACTCAATTCCAGGGAGGCGGTATAACCGCTTCCACTTCAAGAAACGCGCAGCCATAACCACGCCTGTGCCGTCCGGCACAATTAGCTCGGCTTTGCCTAGCGCATCCCAGAATGCTGGGTCGCGCCGCGCGTTGACCACCATTTCCGAGTTGAGGGTGACCACGTGGGTGGCCGCCCCCTCGGCGAGCCGATCGCCGACAGTTATCAGAAAGCGTTGTTTGCTCCCTACGAAGAGCGGGAGCCCAAATACGTCCAATTTTTCAGCCAACATAGGAATCTTAGCACCAGGCAGCCCATATAGCTAACCTTTACGCTCGAGAGCGCTTAGTTAAGATGCGTTAAGAGTAGGGCTGTTCAGATGCTGGAGAAGACAAACGAAGCGAAGGCAAGGATTATCAGATATATGCCGAACCAGGAGAGCCTGGCGCGCTCAAGAATCACGAGTAGAAAGCGGATGGCTGCTAAGCCGCTCAATAACGCTGCTACAAAACCGACCGCCATCGGGCCCCACAGGTTGGGCGGCACCGTCTCGCTTCCGGTTATCAGGGCGAATACTTCCATCCCAACGGCAAGCAGCGTAATCGGAATGAAGAGCAGGAATGAGAACCGCGCCGCTTCTTCCCGCTTCAAGCCGACAGTAATGCCCGCAAAGATTGTTGAGCCACTGCGGGATACTCCCGGCAGCGCGGCAACCGCCTGGACTACAGCAATGAAAACTGCAGCCAGCCAGCCGATGCTGGTGATTTCCCCTGCCCTGGCCCTTGGTCGCCGCAGCATCCAGTCTGTCGCAAATAAAAACAGCGCCGTGAGGCTGAACGTGAATGCCAGCGCGGTTAGCGCAGTTCTCCCCTGCGTCAAGCCCACGAGCGCTTCGCGAAACGGGAAAACCAGGCATCCGGTAACTACTGTTGCCAGGACTACCATGGCAAGGTATGCCCTGGGCATCCGCAAATTGGCGATGCCTTTGCCGGTCAGCAGCGCTGCAACATCGCGGCGGTAGTAGATCAGGACTGCTACTAGAGTTGCGATGTGCAACGTGATTTCGGTAGTAACGCCTGGAGGGTTGAAGCCTGCAATGCTTTGCAGCAAGACCAGATGGCCAGAAGAGCTTACTGGAAGAAACTCGGTTAAACCTTGAACGACCCCGAGCAGCAGAAAGAGCGCATATGCGCACACTAACCTTCACCGCCGGTTCGGTTAGGCTGCGCCGCAAGCTGCTCCTTGTCTAAATGCACTACAGTTCCAATGACAGTCGGGTTTAACCCGACTTTCCGGAAGATATGCCGTTGCAGCGCATTAGCGAGGTTATTGCGGAGCTGAAGCTCGTATGATCTGTCGCGCAGACGGTTGTGGAACAGCGTCTCAGTAAGCAGGCTGCGCATTTCCGCGTAGAATACCGGGTTAGTCTTCTCAGGAAGAAAGCCGCGCGTCTTTACTTCAGGGCCGTAGAGGACATTGTCGCCGGCCTCATCAAGAATCAGCGTGAATAGCACTAGACCGTCTTCGGCAAGCAGCGTGCGCTCAGTGAGGATGCGCGAGCTGACGCTGCCTACGGACAGGCCGTCAATAAGCACTTCGCCAGCCTTCACGTGCTCAGACTTGTCCCACGACTCCAAGTCCATCGCCAGCACTTCGCCTATCCCGACAGAGATAACGTTATGCGGGTCGTGCCCCCAGTCTTCCGCGAGCTTGCGGAAGAGCATCTGGTGGCGGTACTGCGAATGGACGGGGATAACGTACTTGGGCTTGACCGCTTCGTACATCTTGCGTATTTCATCGCGCGCGGCATGCCCTGAAACATGCACGCCGGCGTCAAGCCCGTAAATAACTTCCGCGCCATGGCGGAACAGCTCGTCAATGACGCTAAATATATAGGTTTCGTTGCCGGGTATCGGGCTTGCTGAAAAAATGACGAGGTCAGTCTCGCGGATTCCGACGAATCGGTGCTCGTCTCGCGAAATCTGCGAGAGCGCAGACATAGGCTCGCCCTGGCTGCCAGTCGCCAGGACGAGCAGCTTACGCGGCGGGATGCGGTCTAGGTCGTCCGGATGAACGAGGATGTTCTCCGGCACTCGCAGGTAACCAAGCTGGGTTGCCATGTCAAAGTTCTTGAGTATCGTGCGGCCGGCGAGAAACACCTTGCGCCCGAACTCCTCAGCCAAGTCAACAGCCTGTTGGAGGCGGTGAATGTTGCTGGCAAAAGTCGTGATGAAAATGCGACCGTTGTGTGTGCGGAAGTACTCCGCCAGGGCCGGGCCGACTTCAGCTTCAGAACCCGTCCATCCGGGGCGCTCAATGTTCGTCGTATCCACCATCAGGGCGAGGATTTCCCGCCCTTTGCAGGCGCGCTCAATGCCTTCCAGGTCGGTTGGAAGGTTGTCTATCGGGTTCGGGTCAAGCTTGAAATCGCCTGAATGGACGATGCTGCCGGCAGGCGTATGGATAACCAGCGCCAGCCCATCGGGGATTGAGTGCGCGACGTGAAAGGTCTCAATCTCTATGTTCTCGTCAATGTGCAGCCTTGCGCCGGCTTCAATAACTTTGAGCGGGATATCCGCTATCTGGCGGCTGATTTCCGGTCCGCGCGGCTTCGCAAGAATGTCTTGCTGCGCGTCGGTTTTCTGCGCGCCTGTTGACGGCGATTCGCGGATGAACTCGGATATCTTGGAGCGCAGTAGCCCAAGCGTCAGCGGTGTCCCGTAGATGACGGGCGGCACCATGTCTTGCAGTAAATATGCAAGCGAGCCGATATGGTCTTCATGCCCGTGGGTGAGGATGACCGCTTTAAGCTTGCGGCGGTTGCGAAGCAAGTATGTGAAGTCAGGGATGACGAGGTCCACACCAAGCATATGCGCGTCGGGGAAGCTCAATCCGCAGTCAATGAGAACTGCCGAGTCGCCATATTCAATGACGTTGCAGTTCTTGCCGATTTCCCCGATCCCTCCGAGGCTGACCAACCGAACTCTTTTGGTTTTACTCATTAGTGGAAAACGCTACTCTCCCTCTTCTCTGAATATATCCCCTTTTACCTGCACATTCGGCGGAGTAAAGAGGTAGATGTTGGGAGCGACTTCTTGCCGGCGCCCGCGAATGGCTTCGGTGACGCCCGAGAGGAAGCTGATTATCTTGCGGGCTTCTTCGCGGTTGTGGTTAACCACCCGCGAGATATCAACAATCAGGATATACCCCTCGCGGAGGTTTTCGGTATAGACGGTAAGCGAATAAGTCACGCGCCCCTGCCGGTTAAGCTCAGGGCGCAGCACGGCTACTTTCACTTCCGGCAGGCGCTGTAGCAAAGGCGCATCGCGGTGGTAGTCAAGAACCTGCGGCTCCTGTGAGGGCTGGCGCTTGTGGTCCGGCGGGGGATACTCAATGATCTCCTCGCTGGCCGGTTCGGCCAGACCAAAGAACCGCATGATGGTTAGCCAGAGGCTCATCGCAATCCCGCAATTAGAAGATTGACTGTATCGCCGGCTCTTCAGGTTCCAGCTTATCCTGCTCCTCGGCTTCAAAGAAGTCTGCCAGCAGGCGTTCAGTAATAGGCGAGCCTTTGCGCAGCTCCGCCCTGATTTCGCGCTGCTTGAGGCCGGTGCCCACAGGTATAAGCGAGCCGATGATTACGTTCTCCTTGATGCCGCGCAGGTTGTCCTGCTGGCCTTCAATGGCGGCACGTGTAAGCACGCGGGTCGTTTCCTGGAATGATGCTGCCGCGAGCCAAGAGCTGGTCGTGAGAGATGCTTTGGAGATGCCCTGTAGCATGCTCCGCGCCTTCGGCGGGTTCAGCCCTTTCTCCTTCATCTTCTTGCACAGCGAATCAAATTCGCTGCGCGACAAAATATCGCCCTCAAAGTAGTCTTCGGCGTCACCTCGGGAGGTCAGCTCAACATACTTGATCATCTGCTTGGCGATGATTTCAATATGCTTGGAGTTAGTGTTTACGTTCTGGCCTTCGTATATCTCCTGAATCGTATTCACTACGTATGCTTGCGTTTTCAGGTCGCCAACGAGAAGGTGAAACTTCTTCACGTCAAGCGTGCCTTCGCATAGCGGCTGCGCGCGTTCAATCAGGTCGTCCACCCGAAGCGGAAGCCCCTCGCTGTTGATGGGCATCCGGTTCTCGTGCGGAGTCTCATAGACCTTAGTAGTGGCATCCGGGTGTTCCACCGTTATGCGGTAGAAAGTACGCTTAGTGTCAGTGTATAGCTGAGTCACAATGCCGCCGATGTCCGCCTTGATTTCGCCGCGCGTGTCAAGAACATCACCCCGGTTCACGTGCTGGCGGAAGCGGATGGGCAGCTTCTCATCCTCTTCGCGAAGGATTGTGTATGGTCTCTGGCTGTAGCCTTCTTCATCCTGGATGACGACACGCTCATAGGAGACCTTCTTAATCTCAATCACTTTGCCTTCACGCTCGGCTAGCACGCTGGGCTCCTTTGCCCCGCGCACTTCAAACAGCGACTCTACATATGGAAGACCCTGCGTGATGTCGCGCCCTTTGATGCCGCCGGTATGGAATGTGCGCATAGTGAGCTGAGTGCCGGGCTCGCCGATGCTCTGGGCTGCGATTACGCCGACAGGATCGCCTATCTCCGCGAGGTGGCCTGCGGCGAGGTCCCAGCCGTAACATTTCGCGCAAACGCCCTGCTGCGATTGGCAGGTGAGCGCAGAGCGTATCTTGATGGCGAAAGCGCCGGAGTTGAACATGCGGTCCGACAGCGTTGGCGTAATTTCCGCGCCCACGGGAGCAATGATTTCGCTGGTGCTGGGGTCGCGCACCGCTTCAGCTAAAACGCGGCCGACTAGCGCCTTGCGGACGCGCTTGATGGTATCGGCGCGAGGGCCGTGTAGCCACGCTTCAATGCCCTCTTTCGTGCCGCAGTCGTCCATAGAAATTGAGACGTCAACCGCGACATCAACCAGGCGGCGAGTCAAGTAGCCGGAGTCGGCGGTCTTAAGGGCGGTGTCAACAAGGCCCTTGCGCCCACCGTGCGTAGAGATAAAGTATTCAAAGACCGAAAGGCCTTCGCGGAAGTTACTGCGGATAGGGATATCCAGCACGCGTCCGCTCGGTCCAACGAGCAAGCCGCGCATTGCGGCGAGCTGGCGCACCTGGTCAATTTTACCTCGCGCGCCCGACTCCTCCATCATGAACACCGGGTTCAGGATAGCGAAGTTTTCTTTCATCGCCTTGGTAAGGTCTTTGGTCGCCTGGTCCCAAATGCGCGTTACCTCATCGTCCTTTTCCTTGCGGGTAATGAGTTCCTTGCGCAACTTGCTCCAGACATCGTTGGAAAGGACGTCGGCCTGGTCTAGTATCTGCTGCTTGTTAGCAGGGATGGTGATGTCGGTCACGCCGATAGTTACGCCGCCGACAGTAGCCATCTCAAAGCCAAGATCCTTAAGAGTATCAACAAGAGCAACTGTAAAGCCCTGCCCCAGCCTCTCAAAGGCAAACGATATCAGGTTGGCGAGGGCACCGCGGTCCATCGCAAAGTTAATGAAAGGCATACGCCTTTCTCCTGCAACCCCCATCTCGTTTTGCAGGTCAATCAGCGTGTTGTTGAAAATGACACGGCCAGAGGTCGTAAACACCGGCTTATCGTGAGTTTGCGGCACGGCGCTGTAATCGTCTTCAAACATTACAGGTAGGCCGGTCAGCACGCGGACTGATTCATGAAGCTTAAGCACTCCGCTGTGGTAGGCGAGCAAGACTTCATTCAACGAAGTAAACTTCTTCGCGCTATCGCCATGCGGCGGCTTACCGTCAAGGGTCTGGGTAAGGTAGTAAATGCCCAGGACCATATCGTGCGTCGGGCTGATGATGGGCTTGCCGTCGGCGGGCAGGAAAAGGTTGTTCGCCGAAAGCATCAGCGTGCGCGCCTCAGCTTGGGCCGCTGTCGCCAGCGGGACATGCACCGCCATCTGGTCGCCGTCAAAGTCCGCATTGAATGCCGCGCAGACAAGCGGGTGGAGCTGGATAGCCTTTCCCTCTATCAGCACTGGTTCAAACGCCTGGATGGAAAGCCGGTGCAGTGTAGGCGCGCGGTTAAGCAGGACCGGGTGCGCACGGCAGATTTCGTCCAAGGCGTCCCAAACGCGGTCATCCTCAGCCCGCTCAAGCATCTTGCGCGCAGTAGCGATATTCTGCGTCGCGTCGCCGGGATCAACTAGCCGGTTCAGCACAAACGGCTTAAAAAGCTCCAACGCCATGTATTTAGGCAGCCCGCACTGGTACAAGCGAAGCTTCGGGCCTGCGACGACAACCGAGCGGCCTGAGTAATCAACGCGCTTGCCAAGCAGGTTCTGGCGGAAACGCCCCTGCTTTCCTTTGAGCATGTCAGAAAGCGACTTTAGCGCGCGGTTATTAACCGATACAGCGCTGCGGCCGCGGCGGCCGTTGTCTATCAGGGAGTCTACCGCCTCTTGTAGCATTCGGCGCTCGTTGCGCAGGATGCTCTCGGGGGCGTGGATGTCTAATAGTTTCTTCAGCCGGTTGTTGCGGTTGATCACGCGCCGGTAGAGGTCGTTAAGGTCGGAACTGGCGAAGCGTCCGCCTTCCAACTCAACCATCGGACGGAGTTCCGGGGGAAGCACCGGCAGCACATCCAGCACCATCCACTCGGGCTTGTTCCCTGATTTTAGGAACGAGCGCACAATCTTCAGGCGTTTTACGAGCTTCAAGCGCTTTTGATTGCTGGCGTTGACGAGGTCCTTGCGTAGCTCAGCTTCAAGCTTGTCAAGGTCTATGTCGGCGAGCACTTCTTTTACAGCCTGCGCGCCTATGCCGATGTTGAGGTGGTCGCTCAGCGTGCAAATTCCGCGCACTTCAAGCAGGCGCGAGAGCGCTTTGATGTCTTCGTGTTCGGTATCGGTCAGGCGGTCAAGCTTGTGCGCGCCCTTAAGAATGGACAGCGCTGCGGTTAGCTGCCTGATTTCACGGCGGATATCCTCCAAGCGCTTTTCCGTATCAATAGAGCGCCGGCGGCTTTCCATGCGCAGGGCGAACTTGCCCAGAGTTAGAAGCTTGCGCATAAGCGGCAGCGTGAACTGCTGCGGCTGGTTCTCGTCGTCAAGGCAGATAATCTCGCCGGTCGTCTTATCTTTAATGGTTTCGCGGACGTCGTAATCCTTGAGCCCTTCGCTCGTGCTCACATGCTGCACGAGTTTCTCAATGCGCTCGCGAATCTTGTCGTCCCACGCGGAAGGCTTGAGCCCTTCAAGAGACTTCTCAAGCTCGGTCATCTCCCGCTTTTCGCTTGGAGTCAGGTCGGGGGCCTGGCGCGCGAGGTCAAAGTATGAAACTTCTTTCGCATCACGCAAGCCGACTTCTTCTTTGCCAAGTTCTTTGAGCCGCTTTTCAACGGCCTCCTGAATTGAGCTGAAGTTCTCTTCCAACCACAAGCTGTCGCGTTCAATTACCAGCCAGTTGACATAGTAAACGACCTTCTCAACTTCTTTGCCGTTGATTCCGAGAAGGGCTGAGAAGCGGTTGGGGATAGACTTGGTGAACCAGATGTGCGCCACCGGGCTGCCAAGCTTGATGTGCCCCATGCGCTCGCGGCGCACGCGGGAGTTGGTCACTTCCACGCCGCAGCGTTCGCAGACAGTCCCTTTATAGCGCAGCTTGCGGTACTTGCCGCAGGCGCATTCGTAATCCTTTGTCGGCCCGAATATGCGCTCGCAGAACAGCCCGTCTTTTTCAGGCTTGTAGGTGCGGTAGTTGAAAGTCTCCGGCTTCTTGACTTCGCCATGCGACCATTCAAGGATTCGCTCCGGCGAGGCAAGGCCGATGCGGATAGCGCCAATCTGGCGCTGTTCCACTTCTTTTTCCCTAGGCTTGTTAAGAATGCGGTAGGTGCTCATTTCTCTTCCGCGAGGACCTCCCAGTTCTTGAGCTTGGCATCGGCAGCGACTTCTTCCTCGGAACGCTGGGCGAGAATGTTGCGCGCCTCATCCTCATAGACGATAGACACGTCCAAGCCAAGGCTCTTAAGCTCGTTCATCATTACGTTGAACGACTCTGGCACGCCCGGCTCTGGGATAACATCGCCGTCAACGATTGCGCGGTAGGTGCGGTTGCGCCCCTGCACGTCATCGGACTTGACGGTGAGCATTTCTTTTAGGAGGTGCGCCGCGCCGTAACCCTCAAGCGCCCAAACTTCCATTTCCCCAAGGCGCTGGCCGCCGAATTGTGCTTTGCCGCCGAGGGGCTGCTGGGTAATGAGCGCGTAGGAGCCTGTGGAGCGCGCGTGCACCTTGTCGTCAACGAGGTGGTTGAGCTTCATTACGTACATAACCCCTACGGTAACCCGCTCAATGAA